>CAMTPC010000162.1 GCA_947074295.1 uncultured Bacteroides sp.
AGCTATCAAGGCGACATGAATCAATGCCGTACCCGCTATGCCATAATATTTCGCTTTCTTCTTGTTCTCCATCAGCGATTCCTTTCAGGTGGTCGAGTAGCCAATACCATCTTAAAATGGTTTTCATTGGCTATATTGAGCACACGTACAATCTCGCGGTAAGGCACCGTCTCATCGGCATACAAGGCAACAAACATCTCAGGTTCCTTTTGGGCACACTCTTGTAAAAATGCAGTCAAGTCATCAATATCGATGGATTGCTCCTTCTCGCTTCCGAATGCCACAAAGTAATTCAGTTCCTTGTCGATAATGACGCGGCTCAATGGTCGCGCATTGGTTTGCTGCTTACCTTGTGGCAGCAACACGTTTATCGCATTGGGCGTCACCAGCGTTGATGTGATCATAAAGAATATGAGCAACAGAAATATGACATCCGTCATGGAAGCCATACTGAACACCGGCGTTATTTTCGTTCTTCGCTTTAAAGCCATCGTCAGACTACTTTTTTACAGGTTCGTTCAACAAGTCCATGAAGTCCATCGTGCGCGACTCCATCTTATTGACCACTCTGTCGACCAACATCACTAGGTAGTTATAGGCAAACATCGCCAAGATACCCACTATCAGACCACCTACAGTGGTGATCATCGCTTCGTAGATACCACCAGAAAGCAATGCGATATCGATATTGCCGCTACCAGCTGTAGACATAGCAAAAAAGGCACGCACCATACCTATGACCGTTCCTAAAAACCCGATCATGGGTGCACCAGCCGCGATGGTCGCCATCACAGGCAAGCCTTTTTCGAGTTTTGCAACTTCAATATTACCCACATTCTCGATAGCTGCCTGCACATCCTGTATGGGTCGTCCTAGGCGTGTGATACCTTTTTCGATCATTCGCGCTGAAGGTGTTTCCACGCTGCGGCTATAATTCAAAGCAGTCTTAATATCACCTTGGTGCATATAGTCCTTTATACGGTCCATAAAAGAGGGGTCCTCCTTATTGGCTTTGCTTATCGTATATAAACGTTCAAAAAATATATAGAAACAGATGACAGACAAGACAGCCAGGACGATCATGATCCAACCTCCCTTGAACGCTATATCCAGCAGATTCATCTCTGCTCCAGTCTGTATCACTTCAATTTCACTCTCGATAGGCACAACAGTCTCTGTCGTATTGATTGCGGTTTGCAGGAAAAGAAAAAGACTCATCGGTTTAAACATTTCTTATAATCGTGAATAGTCTGTTTAAGGCCCAGATACAGGGCGTCACTTATCAGCGCATGACCTATAGAAACTTCATCAAGTCCAGGAACGTGCGTATAGAAGTAGTTAAGGTTGAGCAGGCTCAAGTCATGGCCGGCATTCAGTCCTAATCCAAGTTTACGAGCAGCATTTGCAGCTTCTACAAAAGGCGCCACAGCAGCTTCGGGATTCTTGGGGTAAGTCACTGCATAGGGCTCTGTATAGAGTTCTACCCTATCCGTACCCGCTTTGGCCGCAAATTCGATCATCTCGATATCAGTAGAAACAAATACCGAGGTGCGCACGCCAGCACTACTGAACGTATCCAATACCTCTGTCAAAAAGGCTTGATTGCTTTTGGTGTCCCAACCCGAATTGGATGTTATCTGATCGGGAGCATCAGGTACCAAAGTCACCTGATGGGGCTTTACCTTAAGCACAAGATCAATAAAATCGGGCGATGGATAGCCTTCAATATTAAACTCTGTATGCAGTTCGGCTTTCAGGTCATACACATCTTTCATGGTGATATGACGCTGGTCTGGTCGAGGATGAACAGTTATACCATCAGCACCAAAACGTTCGCAATCGAGAGCTACTTGCACTACATCGGGCACATTACCACCACGTGCATTGCGCAGAGTCGCCACTTTATTGATATTTACACTTAACTTAGTCATGTGATTCAAAAGTTGTTTAAATGCAAAAATAATAAATTACCCATACAAAAGTATCATGTTAAGATAAAAAACAAAATGCCATGAATCTTTTTATTCATAGCATTTTGTTTTTAGAAAATGATTATTTTATAAATCCACTAGTTTTTTTGTGATGACAGCAGCATATCCACCACCAGGATACATCTTCACTGCAAGCTGTTTTGGTGCGGATGCCTTTAATTCGAATGTCTCTTTTTTGTAGTCAGACGCTTTCTTATCGGCATTGATTCCATCCCTATAGAGAGTCACAATATAGTCACCCTCGGGCAAGAAAGAAAGGTCCACTATTTGGTCGCGGGTAGTCCAGTCATTCATACCGCCTACATACCAGGTATTGTCACTACGGCGAGCAATATTGATATATTCAGATATTTTACTAGGGAGGGCCACTGTTTCATCCCAAACAGTAGGGATGGTTGCAATATATTCGGTACACTCAGGTTCTGCCATATAGGCTGTCGGTGCATCGCAAAGCATGTTGAGCGGAGAATCAAAGATTACATATTGCGCCAGCTGACGTGAGCGTGTACCCTGACTCATCGGTTCATTGTATACTGGTTTATAGTTGGCTTTTGTTGCGTTTCGCATTGCACCTTGGGTATAGTCTACTGGCCCTGCCAACATACGAATAAAAGGAAATTGTAAATCGTAAGTCACCTGGTCGCAGCTTGGTTTGCGCCATTTCATCTGCTCCAAGCCATGCACACCTTCAAAATTAATCACATTGGGATAGGTGCGCTGAATACCGAATGGTTTGCACACTCCGTGATAGTCAATCAGCATCTTATTATCGGCACACACTTGGGCCGCCTTCCACATGAAATCAATTATCTGTTGGTCGTCACGATCCATAAAGTCGATCTTAAATCCTTTAACCCCCATATCAGCATAATGCTTGGTCACTTTTTCCATATCTTTATGGTAAGCCCAATAACCAGCCCACAAGATGATGTCGACATTTTTCTGATTGGCATAACTGATAATCTCTTCCAAATCTATTTCGGGCACTACTTGGAAAAGGTCAGCTTGCTTGTTCACCGCCCAACCTTCATCTAGTATCACATATTCCACGCCATGCTCGGAGGCAAAATCGATATAGTGTTTATAAGTTTCTGTATTTACGCCCGATTTGAAATCGACTCCCGATATGTTCCAATCGTTCCACCAGTCCCATGCCACTTTACCGGGTTTAATCCATGACGTATCGACTATCTTATTGGGAGAGGCCAATAGGTAAACCAAATCATTGTCAAGAAGTTGTTCATCATTATCAGCTATAGCGAATATGCGCCAAGGAAAAATGCGTGTGGTTGTCTTGGCTATATAGTGATGTCTTGATTCGACCAATTGCTGGAGATTGTTATGACCGCCTTGAACAGTCTTCGAAGGTACAGGAGCCCATATGCCTTTCAAGCTAAATTCATTCGGATCATTCATGACAAACATCCCTGGATAATCATAAAGATCACTTTCAGTAATACAGATTTTGAGATTAGAATCGGGCAATGACAGTAGAATGGGCAATATGATCAGACGCTTATAATTTAACTGTGCCAGTGGCTGGTAGTCATAGATATTTTCGAATGAATTAAAATACTGCTCGTCTAAACGAATCTCCTTTTCATGATTGGCATAGGCTGCATAGGCAGTAGTGCCTACAGGGAAATTATAATCAGCTAATTCTTCATTTACTATCAGTTCTGGCTTTTTAGCCGTATTCACGAACCTATAGGCAATTCCATCATCATAGGCACGAAATAACAATGAGTAGTTATTCTTAAAGGTCAGACGTAGTTCGTTGTAAGAGGCTATTATCTGGTCTTTCTTGTAAAAAGGAGAGTTGACAACTTCATTTGAAATTGTCCTTATCTTACTATTCCTTACAACTGGATGATCGCCCCATAAGACAAGAGATTTGACGTTTTCACCACCTATCAACATTCCGATGGAGGAGGGCTCAATTATGACTTTATTGTTCTTTATCACAGAAAAGCTCAGAGAATCTTCACAAGATACCAATACAGATAATGAGCCATCAGGGGAATTTACAGTGAACTGCTTTTGAGCATACATAGATGTCTGAATCAGCAAAAAGATAGCAATAAGAAAGTGTTTCATGAGTTTAGAATATTAGAGTGATTTGCAAATGTAGAAAAGAAATACAATCTATAAGCATGAATATGTGGATAAAAGCACAAGAGTTTTAAAATAATTTTAGCATTTTTGCAACAACTATAATACCAATCAGTTATGAAATTTGCACTATTTGGAAATACTTTTCAGGCCAAGAAATCATCACATGCCCAGACACTATTCGACATCTTGAAGTCGCATGGAGCGGAGATAATCATTGACCGGGAATTCTATCATTTCCTTACTTCGGATCTACGTTTAAAAATTCGTCCTGAAGGGTTGATCGATAATAATCATTTCTCGGCTGATATGGCTATTTCGATAGGTGGAGATGGTACGTTTCTGAAAGCTGCCAGCCGCGTGGGGGATAAGAACATCCCAATATTGGGGATCAATACTGGTCGTTTGGGATTCCTTGCTGATATATCTCCCAATGAAATGGAAGAGACATTTGATGAAATATTCAATGATAAATACTCCACCGAAGAGCGCAGTGTATTAGCATTGAATATAAAGGATAAAAAGGAAGAGAAAACGATATTTGCTCTCAACGAAATCGCTATCCTCAAACGGGACAGTTCTTCGATGATCAGCATTCATACTGCTATCAATGGACAGCCACTCACAACCTATCAGGCAGATGGATTGATTATTGCTACTCCTACTGGATCTACCGCTTATTCGCTTAGTGTAGGTGGTCCAATCATTGTACCCCAGTCCAAGACCATTTCGTTGACTCCAGTAGCACCACACAGTCTGAATATTCGCCCACTAGTAATCTGTGATGACTTTGAGGTAGATTTGCACGTGGAAAGCCGTAGCCACAACTATCTGGTTTCGGTGGATGGCCGGAGTGAGTCGTGTAAAGAGTCATGCCATCTACAAATACGAAAAGCATCACATACGGTGAAGGTGGTGAAACGACACAATCATTCATTCTTCGATACCATTCGTGCCAAACTGATGTGGGGCGCTGACACACGTTGTTAGTTTATCACCTTCATACATACAATAAAACGGCTATCACTCTTAAAGAAAAGGGATAGCCGTTTTTATTATGTATTACTATATTATTGCTCTGAATATCCAGCTAAGTTATATACCACAGGTATAGTGCTGTTGCCTACACGATAGATACCGAACTTAAAGTAATACCCATCATCATCGTTTCGTCCGATTAATATCTCTTCGTTATCTACAATCTTTTCTGTTAATGTTTTACCATCTTTAGTAAAATGCATCGCTACATCAAGACTGCCTGGTTTTAGTATAGTTTCGGCTTTACCGCCGTAGGTCGTCCAGTCGATATGAATATCAAAAGACACCCATGTATCTTTGGGAAAGTCGGCGAAAGGCATTTTATAGGCTATGGTCGATGCCTTATACTCCGAAGTGACGGGTTGCATCACTTTCGCTTTCTCTGCGCTAGCATTACATCGATCTGTTTTGTCCGTCAACCATTTTCGATCAGAGTTAGCTTTTATATAGAAGAAGCCCCCTGAGAATCCAAAAGCCAACGGTGGATAGCCACCTTGTTCTATAAGCCATCCATTAGGTTTGCCCGCTTTATAAAGTATTTCTCCATTCTTATCACGCTTGGGATTTCCAGCTTTATCAGTCACCATGATTTTTTGATGTCCCATGTTTTTCTTAAATAGGGTTGTCTCGTAAAGATCTAAAAATTCATCAACTGTCAGTTTCCTTATCTCACCATCGGGGGTACTAGCCAGCGTGCGATCTGGCATGCCATGCCATTGGGCGAATATGGTTGAAACAGTAGAGTCAAGTTCTGAAGGCACATAAATGGAGAATTGATAATCTTTCGATGAGCCTTGTTCAGCTATGCCCTTCCCATAATGATATATTGTTTTCATCTTTTGTGCATTGGGATAGGTGTTTTGTGGTTTATCCGAGAAATCGTTCGATACAGCATAACAGTAAGATAGCTCGGCACGACCTTTTGTTTCGCCTACCGCATAACCTTCGAGTGTATTATCATCCTGACGTAATTCAAATCGATAAGAAGGATTGCCATTAAAAGGGATAGAATAGTCGTGTTGTATAGCATGTGTCTTATTGGTACCCACAGCTACCCAGGAACCATCGATAACTTGATGCACCTTTGCCGAATCCATCTGTATATTCACTCGTTCTGTCAACGGTGTACGTGATGTAGTTTGAGAAGATATTGTATTAGAAACCGCAATGCCGGCAAAAAGAAACAGGAGTGATGTTTTCATTAATGATAATTCTAGTATATTTAATTATTGATTGTAGATGCGAAATTAGGAAAGTCATCCCATTTAGAGTATCCAGTTTGTTTAAAACACTAGCATTATTGTAGAATTAGACAGGCTTGAAAGCCTTTTCTGATATTTATAGGTAA
>CAMTPC010000163.1 GCA_947074295.1 uncultured Bacteroides sp.
TCTACACTAATCTTAACACTCTTTCCCTACACGACGCTCTTCCGATCTGGTACATAGGGCTATGCACGTTGGTGCATAGGGCTATTTCATTCAGTACATAAGGCTATATATGAAATGGAATAACACTATATAAATAATAGATAAATGACAGAATTGATTTTATTATATATACTATATCTTTGCCCCGAAATACAGATAATATGAAAATGGGAAAGGAGTGTTGGGTATTCAATCCAGAACATGATATGGCACTGGCAGATGGTAAAGATAGCTATATGCCTCCAGTGGTTATTCGCAAAATGGCTGATGATTTAGCTTTACTTCCTGTATGGTATGCTGATGCTCCGGGTTATGTGCTCGCTGCGTCTGCGTATAATTTGGACTACTTGAATTGTCTGAAAGATCATTTCTCGTTGCCGTTGACTTTGATGACATGCAGTGAGATTGCGGAAGATAATCATCTTGACATAATTCCATGGGGATGGGATAGTAGTCTCGTCAAACAGTTGTGCAAAAATGGTATGCATGCCGATCTCTTGCCTTCTGTTGAATATTTGGATACATTGCGCAGTTTATCTCATCGGGCATGTGCCATCCATGTATTTAATAATTTACAGAAACTCTCTTTGTTATGTGGGTCGCCAATCTTGCTGAAGACTATGAAAGCATGTGAGGATTTTGTTAAAACTCAACAATTTTCTGTCTTAAAAGCGCCTTTATCGGGCAGCGGTAAAGGCTTGAACTGGTGCAAAGGTGAATTCACACCTTTAATAGAAGGATGGTGTAAAAGGGTTTTGTCTACTCAAGGTGGGGTAGTGGGAGAGCCAGTTTATGATAAAGTGATTGATTTTGCCATGGAGTTTAGCCGGAAAGATGATGTTACCTCATTTATTGGTTATTCATTGTTTGAGACATCGGCTAGTGGCGCATACGAGGGCAATTCATTGCAATCTGATGCGATGATTGAAAATCGTTTAATGGAGTTTATTCCAATAGAACTACTTCATGGATTAAGGCTCGAGTTGATGAATTGTATCGATGTTGTGTTTGCAGCATATAACGGATATATTGGGGTGGATATGATGATTTGTCGTTTTGATGAGTCTCCTTTATATCGGCTTCATCCGTGTGTGGAAATTAATCTCCGACTGAATATGGGCATTGTTGCTCACAGGATTTATGAGAGCTATATTTCGTCTTTCTCAAAAGGTTATTTCAAGATTGTACGTCATACGTCAGCGGATGAGGCCACGAAATGGCATCAAGGAATGATGGACAAATATCCTTTGCAAATAAGGGATGGCTGTGTAGTCTCTGGCTATTTGGCATTGACTCCGGTGATGCGACATACACAGTATATAGCGGCTATTTGGATTGAACAGCTTGACTCTCATTGCCATACCTATCTGTAGACGAAACGGCAAAATGGGTACGTTTTTCCCAAGGCGCTATTACACTATATGTATAGCTTGTACCATCGACTTGTGTCGCAATGATGTTTTCTGGATTTGAAGTGTCTACCGGGTAGCTGTTCGATGCATAAATGACATATCGAGGAGCATTTCTACTATCATTGTCGGTTGATGCTTCCCAAGTCAGTTTGATATAACCATTGTGGCTATTCTCGGCTTTGAGATTTCGTGGCACTGTTGGCGCCACATTGTCCAGCCATGGCATAGAAGGTTGCAAGGCCGGATAGGCATAGAAGTGCTCTTTCAGCTCATCATATAATCCTTGCGCATTATTCATCAAAAATTTAACTCGATAATGACCGACACCAGCCATACTGGCATTGCGGGTAAAGTGTATTTGACGATCCACATCACCTCGATCCCAGTTTCCTTCGGTGGGGTCGAGGAAATAAATGCCCAGTCCTGGTACGATATGTCGTCCATTGCTCTGTTCTTGCCAGTCGAGGGCAAATGGATAGAAATGGTCTTCTTTATAATACATCATCGGATAGATTTGATCCTGAATGCCTTCGCCAAGCCATCCTTGCGGATCCTGATAAACGGCGTCGATAGCGTTCCATCCACGTGAAGAGTATCGACTCAGATCACCATATTTACCGACAGGGCAAGTACTGACTTTTACCCAAGGTTTGGTCTGTTTTACACCATTATATATATAGCGCACAATGTCCGAGAGGTTGTCGCGTCGCCATTGAGTGAGTGAACGGCCTTTGCCATAACGCTGGAAGTCATATTTATCAGGGAAGTTGCGCGTATATTCGGGATAGCGCAAATAGTCATAGTGAACGCCATCAATATCATAATTGTCGACTATTTCTTTTGTTATGCGCATCAGATATTCTTTGGTGCCAGGATGTCCTGGATTAAGGAAGTATTCATTTTTATAAATCACACAGATATCTTTCATCTTTCGAGCTACTGATTGATTGCCTAGTGATGTGAGGTGCTTTTTGCTGCCTAGTGGTATGGCTACTATCCAAGCATGACACTCCATGCCACGCTTGTGACACTCGTCTATAGCAAACTGAAGTGGGTCATAGCCTGGATTGCCATTGACGCGACCAGTGAAGATACTACTGATAGGCTCAATGCTAGATGGATAGGACACTTCTCCACGTAGGCGGGTTTGGAAAAGTACTGTGTTAAAATTGGCTGCATGTAGTTTATCCAATATTTCGACAAGTTCAGCTTTTTGTTTCTTTATGCTTTGTGGAGTCGTTGCTTTGGTTTGTGGCCAGTCTAGTCCGTATACCACTGTGAGCCATGCCGCACGCACCTCATGTTTGGGAGATTGCGAGTAGGCATATGGCAATATGCAGAATAAACACGATAAAATCAATAATAAAGGCCGTATCATACAATAGATTATTTCTTACAAATGTCTGCAAAGTTAGTAAAAGTGGCGTTATTCTTTCTGCTATTCGGTGGTTTATGTTACATTTGCATTTGTTAATCATTCACGCCACTTATGGTAACATTTTCTGTATGCTTGCTAATTCTTGTTGCCGGATATTTTGTATACGGTCGCTTTGTGGCGCGCATATTCGGGCCCGATAATCGGGAAACACCAGCCCTACGCAAAGCTGATGGAGTAGATTATATAGTATTGCCTCCTTGGAAATTATTTATGATCCAGTTCCTGAACATCGCAGGGTTAGGACCAATCTTTGGGGCTATAATGGGGGCTAAATTTGGTGTGGCTTCTTATTTCTGGATTGTTTTGGGGAGTGTATTTGCAGGCGCAGTACATGATTATTTCGCGGGTATGCTTTCTATTCGTCATGATGGTGAGATGCTTCCCGAAATTATAGGACGTTATCTTGGGATGACTACTAAGCAGGTGATGCGCGTTTTTGCTGTGTTGTTGATGATACTTGTAGGAACAGTATTTGTAGCGGGCCCGGCAGGGTTGTTAGCCAGTTCGATAAGTGTACTAGATACCACTTTTTGGATAATCGTTGTCTTCATCTATTATCTTTTGGCCACACTTTTGCCCATTGATCGTATAATTGGCCGTGTTTACCCAATTTTTGCCATCGCTTTATTATTGATGGGTTTAGGCATACTGGTCATGCTCTATGTGGTTCATCCTCCTTTACCCGAAGTTTGGCATGGTATAGATAACAAGCATCCGGCAGCAAATACTCTACCCATTTTCCCTATCATGTTCGTTAGCATTGCCTGTGGTGCTATTTCAGGTTTTCATGCCACGCAAAGCCCAATGATGGCACGATGTATGTCGTCCGAGAAGCAAGGAAAACCAGTATTTTATGGCGCTATGATTGTGGAGGGTATCATTGCATTGATTTGGGCAGCTGCGGCAACCTACTTCTTTCACGAAAATGGGATGAATGAAAATAATGCTGCGATCATCGTGAATTCTATTTCGCGCGAATGGCTAGGCACCGCTGGAGCTATTTTGGCTGTGATGGGAGTTATAGTTGCGCCGATTACCTCGGGCGATACTGCCTTTCGTACAGCTCGACTCATTATTGCAGAATTTTTACGATTGGATCAGAAAAATATTCGCAACCGCCTTTTAATCTCTATGCCATTGTTTGCCGCTTCTGTTGCGCTCTTGCTCTACAGTCTGAAAGATAAAGATGGATTTGATATGATATGGCGATATATGGCCTGGTCCAATCAGACTTTATCCGTATTTACATTATGGACGATTACTGTTTTTCTGGTTCTTGCGCGCAAGCTTTATTGGATAGCTCTGTTACCTGCACTATTGATGACTGTGGTATGTACCACCTATATTTGTATCGCTCCCGAAGGATTGGGCATGAATCTATCCATGGGATATGGCTGTGGTATTGCTTCGTTATTGATATCTATGATATGGTTTGCTATATGGAAATCTAAAAATAAAAACTCAACTCAATAAACTCAATTTGAATGAAGAAAGTTAAGAGGTCCGTTTGGATCATTGCAGTCTTGTTTATTTATATCACTGCTATGTGTGCCTATCTGGCTCCAAGAAATACAGATATAAGCACGACCGAGAAAATCGTTACTGTTGCATCATCGTATGTAGTATTGATCTTGCTATGGTTCGTATTGCGTCGCAAGGAACGCATAAAAGAACAGCGATTAAAAGAAGAAAAGGATAACCAAAACCAAAACAAAAACTAATTAAAACAGACTAATGAGAAAGTATTTATTGATGATCTGTATGCTGATAACTTCGGCAACAGCTATGGCGCAATTTGAGAAAGGTACTTGGATTCTTAACCCATCTTTTACCGGACTAAACTTTTCACATAGCGATCATGAGAAAGTTAAAGTAGGTATCAATGTAGATGCGGGTTGTTTTCTTGCTGATGGTTTCGCGCTGATGGTGAGGGGAGGAGCTGATTGGAGTAAACCGGTAGATAAATATACCTTAGGCACTGGCGGACGTGCTTATTTTAATAAGACAGGTATCTATTTGGGTGCTGGTGTAGATTTGTCGCGCTATCGTTATAAAGGCGGGTCGCATGACACTGCTTGGAGACTGGGCTTGGATGCGGGTTATGCTTTCTTTATCGCAAAGAACGTGACAATCGAACCTGCCGTTTATTATAACTGGTGTTTCAATGATAATGATTTTTCAGAGTGGGGTTTAAAGGTAGGTTTTGCCTTATATTTTTAAACAATCATCTATAGACAAAAAAAGGTCCCCGAATATTTGTTAAATGACAAACGTTCGGGGACTCTCTATTTATAAAGGCTCACTCATACTTCAAGTTTCTCTCTTAAGAACTGTCCTGTGTAGCTGGCTTGACAATTTGTAATATCCTCTGGTGTGCCAGCAGTCACAAGTGTGCCTCCGGCATCGCCACCCTCCGGACCAAGATCTATCACCCAATCTGCACATTTAATCATATCCATATTGTGTTCTATAATAAGGATGGTATGACCACGACGTATCAATGCGTCAAAAGCATCAAGCAGTTTGCGAATGTCATGAAAATGTAGCCCTGTTGTTGGCTCATCAAAAATAAACAATGTTGGATCGGCTTTTTCTTGACTAAGATAATAGGCCAACTTCACACGTTGGTTTTCACCTCCCGAAAGAGTAGAAGAAGATTGGCCTAGTTTGATATATCCCAAGCCGACCTCCTGTAATGGTAATAACTTTTTCACGATCTTTTTCTGCTTATGCTCCGTGAAAAACTCTATCGCTTGATTAACGGTCATTTCAAGAACGTCATATATATTGAGGCCTTGATATTTCACTTCAAGCGTATCGGCTTTAAAACGTTTACCGTGACATGATTCACATTCTAGAACAAGGTCAGCCATAAACTGCATTTCCACTGTGATTGTGCCATCACCTTTACATTCTTCGCAGCGTCCGCCTTCGCTGTTAAAACTAAAATAACCTGGAGTGAACCCCATTTGCTTAGCCAAAGGTTGCTCAGCCCATAGTTTGCGAATCTCATCGTATGCTTTTAGATAAGTTACGGGATTAGAACGCGAAGATTTTCCTATGGGATTTTGATCTACAAATTCTATGTTGCGCAAATTGCGGATATCACCCTCTAAAGTGCTAAATTCTCCTGGACGATCACTGCACTCATCTAACTCACGTTTTAATGCGCGATAAAGAATATCTCTTACTAATGTACTTTTTCCTGAACCTGATACACCTGTAACGACTGTCATCACATTCAATGGGAATTTAACATCTATGCCTTTTAGATTATTTTCGCGGGCGCCTTTTACTTCGATGAAATTGTTCCATGGACGTCGATGCTGAGGAACAGGAATCACCTCTTCGCCTAAAAGATAATGGACAGTATGACTATTACTTCCAGACTGCAAATCGTTCATATCACCTTCGTATACGACCTCACCGCCCAATCGCCCAGCTTCGGGGCCGATGTCTATGATATAATCGGCCGCACGAATAATCTCTTCATC
>CAMTPC010000164.1 GCA_947074295.1 uncultured Bacteroides sp.
TAGAAGAAGCACAAGAAAAGAAATTGAATCTATTTTAATAGAACAACAGATTAAAGGATTCCGGCAAGTATAGTTTACTCTGCCGGAATTTTTTGTTTGTACATATCATAGCGATTCATAATCTCGCGTACGAAATTGTGTGTCTCTACACCACGGAAATAACCATTGCGGCATACTGAATCGGTGAAATATTCTTCATTACTTTTTAGAAGCAAGAAATTCTCAACGTTGTCATACCAACGCGTTTTGTCTTTTCCGTATTTATTGGCAAGTGCGATGGCATCATATATATGTCCAAGTCCTGCATTATAAGCTGCTAATATGAAGTAGAGGCGCTCTTGTTGATCGGGCACGCTTCGTAAACTCTTATTGACCTCGGCAATATATTTCACTGCAGCTTTGACGCTTTCTTCTGCATTAAACTCTTTTCCTTTGGGTACGCCGTATGCGGTGGCGGTTCGAGGCATCAACTGCATCAAACCTTTTGCTCCTGCCCATGACACGACGGCTGTATCAAAGTTGGACTCGGTATATGCGAGAGACGCCAATAAGCGCCAATCCCAATCAATATCACTTGCATATTTCTTGAAGAGTGTGTCGTAGTGGGATATTTTACCTTCACGCAACGATAGGATTGTAGGATGTGTGATGGTTTTGCTGATTTCGAAATAGCGTTTAGCGCTTGCTTTATATTGAGGTGATGTCGCATTGGCTTCGTGCCAAAGATCGGCAGCGGTAGCTAATTCGGGCAAGTCGCGACGGACAGCCCAAGAAGCACGTTGATCATAACTCACCTTTAACGCTACATTCAAGTTGGGATAATAGGTAGTGTTTAGTTGTGCTAAATCATTGTCGGCTACTGTGAAGGGGATAATGCCATCAGCTACTTGAGTAATGAGATCTTCTACGCTGACACTATCATTGTCAACTTTGTGGATATGGATACCGCCTCCTAGTTCATTATTGAGATTAACCATCCGATCATAATAGCGGCCCGGTTTGACATAAACATCTTTCCCAATAAGCTCGGTAACATTGCGTAGAGGGCGTATGGTGCTACCGCTTCTTTGGACCAGTACTTGATGTGTGACAAATGATTCACCGCAGTAGATCAAACTATCACGGAGTTCGCGTGTGATGGGTAGATTATAGGCTATGATATCGCCTTCGCCAGCCAAAAGTTTTTTTACTAATTCGGGCACACTGCTAGCTACCTCGATACGAAGATTCATACCTAGACTCTCCGCGAACTGATGACTGAGTTCATACTGAAAACCCATTTCATGACCACGATAAATGAAATATGAAGTGGAACCGGATAAAGTTAATACGACTAACTCACCGTGTTCTTTCAGTTCATCAAGTGTGATGGTTTCAATATGTTTGTGCTGTTGGGCTTTGTTGGTGCAGGCTGATGTGAGTAGCAGCAACGCTATCCAAAAGGATAGCGTTTGCAATGTGCGTGTTTTCATTAATTGGATTTCTAAAGATGTTTTTTGATATACATGGTTAGAATGTCAATAGCTACTTTGTTGTTGCCTCCCTCGGGTACAATGAGGTCAGCATAGCGTTTGCAGGGCTCGATAAACTGTTGATGCATGGGTTTCAATACCTTGGTATAGCGCTCCATTACTGCTTCTGCTGTTCGGCCACGTTCCACTACATCGCGCTGTATGACACGTATCAGACGTTCGTCGGGATCTGCATCTACAAATACCTTTAAGTCCATCATGTTGCGTAGTTTACGATCGCACAGAGCAAGAATTCCCTCAATGATTATTACCTCTTTTGGTTCGATATGAATGGTTTCGGGCTGGCGAGTACAAGTAAGATAAGAGTAGGTGGGTTGCTCGATGCTTTTGCCCTCTTTCAGTGAGGCTACATGTTTAGAGAGTAGGCTCCATTCAAAAGCGTCTGGATGGTCGAAGTTGATATTCTGACGTTCCTCTACTGGTACATGACTGCTGTCCTTGTAATATGAATCTTGAGGTAAAAGTACCACTTGATTAGCAGGCAAGCTTTCTACAATTTTTCTGACTACGGTGGTTTTTCCCGATCCGGTGCCACCTGCAATTCCTATAATTAACATCGCAATATTAGTTATATGTATTATGAGTTTGATATCTAATGAGGATAGTTCGACCTATGCTCTATACAAAGATAATTCTTTTTCTCGCAAAAGAAAATATTATACTTGTTATTTTCTTAGTAATCAATCTATTGCTCAGGTAGTTGTGATTAGTTCTGATAATAATTGTTAGCATTTATTTGAAAATGATTAAATTTGTGGCTAATCGATAAAACTTACATTAGTTGAGAATTCTGGCAACATGTCTATCCTTTTTTCTCAAAAAGATCTTTTTAATCCACAATATGCGAATCAGTTACCTTTTACTTCCCATACTATTTATATTTGTTTTGGTATCTTCTATAAAGGCCCAAAATCATTCGCCTGTGCCTTATCTCAGGTCCGAACAAAATCCCGACACTTTGCGCGTTCATGCTTTTAACGCCTTGCATCAAGCCGAATTTGCAAAAGCCATCACTTTTGCAAATGATCTTCTTCGAATTAGTATAGAAACAGGAAATAGTGATCAGGAATTGGCCGCTTTGATTTGTCTAGGACAAGCTACGCTGATGTTGCAAGATCGAAATAATGCTAGCGATTATCTATTGAGAGCTCGGGAGTTGGGGGAAATTTTAAAAAATGACTCAGCCCTGGCATCGGTTTATAATGGTTTAGGACTATATGCTGCCAATATAGAAACCGACTACTATCGCTCGTTGTCACACTATTTCACTGGTTTGGAATATGCCCGAAAAAGCAATAATGAATTATTGCAGACTATAATCTTGGCTAATATCTCTGGCATTTACTATCTTAAGAATGATATGACAGGAATTCAATATGCACAAGAATGCTACGAATTGGGTCATAAAAACCATAATATTTATATGATTTTCATAGGGGCGTTGAATAGCTCTTATATGCACTATTTAAGTGGAGATAATGACTTGGCACTCAATTATATCAAGGAGGCAGAGTTTGTGATGAAGCAAAATAAATATAAGAATACAGCACATCTTTATAGCTTATATGGCAGTATTTTGCTGAACCTTAATCGCTATGATGAAGCTTTGCAATATTTTAGGAATGCTCTTACGGAAGATTTAAGCAAGTATTCCACTTCCCAACTTAATGCATATATTGGATTAGGGAAATTATATCTCCGAGAAAGAAAATTTGATGACGCGATTAAGTATCTTGAAGAAGGCTTACAACTCTCTATGACGCTTCCACATGCAATATACCGTTGTGATATCATTGAACTGCTCTCTCAGTCTTATGAAGGTAAAGGATCATATAGCAATGCTTTGTCTTATAAAAAACTTCTCGAAGCGCAGAAGGATAGCATAATGAAAGATGATAATGAACGTTTGATTGAAGATCTTCATATCAAATATAGGACACAGCTCAAAGAAAGCGAACTCGTATTGCTACAAACAAAGATGAAGGAGAAGGAGCAACGCTTGATTTACCTTCTTATAGTAATCCTATTGTTGGTTATCGTATCTATTGTTGTTTTCATGATGTATCGACGCAAGAAAATGCTCTACCTTTCAATCGTCCGCCAACGAAAAAATGCCATGAAGCAGGAAGATCAACTTCGACATAAGATTAAAGAGCTGACCGAGGAAGTGAATCAAGTTAATGTATCTGCCGAACGATATAACTCTTCATTGACCAATGAGAAGAGCGATATTTTGTTTCAACAACTCGAGGAGATGATGCGCGAAAATAAATCTTATATGGATACAGATCTGACACGTGAGAAGATGGCAGAACTGTTGGGGACGAATCGAACCTACTTGTCGCAGATAATAAGTGAGCATGCAAATCTGAACTTTACACAATACATTAACAACTACCGTATCGAAGAAGCGATACGCATACTTTCAGATCCCCACAACAGTATGCCTTTGAAAGCGATCTGTGCGCATATTGGTTTCCGATCCATGACTACATTTTATAATCTATTTCAAGCAGGAGTGGGGATGACGCCTGCACAGTTTCGAAGTAAGAATATTCAAATAGAAGAAAAAGAAAAAAATCATCTATCAAAATGAAGGTTCCCATGACCATTTGATAGCAAATTTATTGTTGAATTGGCAATTGCTGATATTGGAATAGCTGTTTTGCGTCTTATTTCAATTAATTTGTATTGTTTTGCGTATTGACAAACATAAGGATGTAAGCTTGGATTTGTCCAACGCAACTGCTACAAACCGCAATATTAATCTCTTTAAACAATGAATCTATGGTTAAAATGGTAAGGCTATGTAGTCTATTTCTTTTTCTTTTGACTTCGGTCATAACGACTGCGTCAACTTTAGATGGAGGCATCAAGGTGCATGGATGTGTACATGGTGATGATGGTGAGCCGTTGATAGGTGCTACAGTATGTGTAATTCATGGTAGCACTAATACTGCTGGTGCAATAACAAATATCGATGGATATTATTCCATTGAGGTACATCATCCAAATTCTTTTCTCGAATTTTCATACATAGGATACGTGAAACAGCGTGTAGCGATCGGTGACAAACGCCGTATTGATGTCAAACTGATTTCGGACAACAGGCAATTGGACGAGGTGCTGGTGACAGGCTATGAAACTATTTCCAGAGAGCGTGCAACTGGCTCGTTTGCTAAAGTTGATAGTGAACAACTTAAGCGGAAACGCCCCAATACACTGAGCTCGTTATTGGAAGGTGAAATAGCGGGTTATAGCCAAGGATTGGTACGTGGTGTGTCGTCGATGAACGGTATGACTACACCACTTTATGTGATTGATGGCATTCCTGTGGAGAATACTCGTTACGATAGTTCGGGAGCATTGGTTGAGAGTCTACCCGATCTTAATATGGATGATATAGAGAGTATCACTATCCTAAAAGATGCGGCTGCAACATCTATTTATGGTGCGCGTGCTGCAAATGGTGTAGTAGTGATTGTGACACGTAAAGCTGCTAAAGGCAAGACCGAAGTCAATTTCTCCATGAACATGGCTTTTACACCATATTCTTATTATACTGGGAACATTGCCGATGCAGCAACGATTGTTGGCATCGAACGCGAATGGGCTGCTTCAAACCCTAACCTAGTTGGAGATGGGGCGGCATCTTATGCTTCATCTGTGTTACGCAATGCGGTTTACAATAGCCAAGGTATAAGAACTTTATTGCGTCAATATGCAGGTCAGATTTCTTCGAGCGAAGCCAACACAATACTAAATAATCTTGCTTCACGCGGACATCAATATTATGACCAAGTAGAAGAGTATGGTAAGGAGAATCCGCTTTCGCAACAATATAATCTAAGTATAGGTAAGAATACCGATCGTAACAACTTTTATATGTCTCTAAATTATCGCAATAATCAGCTGGAAGACAAATATAATAAGAACAAGACTATCGGTGTTAATATTACAAATAGAGTAAGCCTATTTAAATGGCTTGACGTTGATATGGGTACTTATTTGAATTATACAGATATAAAACGCCAAAACTACTCACTGCTATCTCCAGGCTTTACTTTTCTTCCATATGACAACCTGATGAATGCTGACGGCTCATTTTATACAAATAGGGCTTCTGATCGACTAGGCGAATCTACTTTAATGGCTATAGATCAATATTCGCTATACAATATGGATATCACTCCGCTCGATGAATTGCATAATAATATCGGGCAGAGCAAAAACTTCAACTCGAGAGTTTATGCGAAATTAAATATTACCTTTGCTGACTGGTTGAAATATTCAGCTATGTTCCAATATGAATATGGAACGGATAAATTTGAGCGTATGTATGATAAGTCTTCCTATTATGTACGCAATAAAGCTAACTCTTTTGCAACGGACAACGGAATGGGTGGGGCTACTTATAACCTTCCTTATGGTAATATTCTTAGTAGTGAATACCAATATGCTCGTGGCTACAATTTCCGTCAGCAGTTAGATTTTAATAAGAATATAGGCAACCACGCTATCACTGCACTTGCAGGGATGGAAATCCGTGAGAATAAAATCGAATTTGCGTCTAATAGTCTATATGGTTATGATCCAGAAATGTTGACTTTCACTATGATAGACCAAGCTGCTATGTCTAATATCAGCACTATCTTAGGTTATTCATCACTAAATTCGCGCGAT
>CAMTPC010000165.1 GCA_947074295.1 uncultured Bacteroides sp.
AAAAACCAACCATCACCGTACCACCATCATAAATCATCATTCCGAAACCCAAATCAACCAACCCTACCCAAAGTAGGGACGCAGCACGCTGCGTCCGCCTATACCGCATGGCGAATACAGGGTTACCACAAAGTATTGTAGGACGCATTATTGGACCGGACGCAGCGTGCTGCGTCCCTACTTGGAGGAAATCATTATTTATGGAATGGAATGGTATTAATGGGGGGAAACCATGCCGCAAGGAAGTATCATTAAATGAAAAGCCTCAAAAGCTATCTCCCCTTATACATCTCCTCATAATAGCGCTCATACTCACCCGAAGTGATACGCGCCATCCAAGGCTCATTATCCAAGTACCAACGCACCGTCTTTTCGATGCCCTCTTCAAACTGCAGGCTAGGCTCCCAGCCCAATTCCTCCTTCAGTTTCGTACTATCGATCGCATAGCGCAAGTCATGGCCTGCACGATCCGTCACATAAGTAATCAAGCCCAGCGAATGTCCCTCGGGATTACCCAGCAATTTATCCACCGTCTTGATGATCACCTTAATCAAATCGATATTCTTCCATTCGTTAAAGCCACCAATATTATAAGTATCCGCCGTCTTTCCTTCATGGAATATCAAGTCGATGGCACGCGCATGATCCACCACATAGAGCCAGTCGCGCACATTCTCTCCTTTGCCATATACAGGCAGTGGTTTGCCGTGACGTATATTATTAATGAATAGCGGAATCAGCTTCTCAGGAAACTGGTACGGACCGTAATTGTTGCTACAATTGGTCACCACCACTGGCATGCCATACGTATCATGAAATGCACGCACAAAATGGTCGCTGCTCGCTTTGCTCGCCGAGTAAGGGCTATGCGGATCATATTTCGTCTGCTCCGTAAAGAAAGTCCCGTCAAACTCCAGTGTGCCATACACCTCGTCCGTACTGATATGATAGAAACGCTTTCCCTCGTAGTTGTCACCCCAGGCCTCCTTAGCCGCCTGCAGCAAGCTCAGCGTACCCATCACATTGGTCTGCGCAAAGGTAAACGGATCCTTGATGCTGCGGTCCACATGGCTCTCCGCCGCCAGGTGTATCACCCCATCGATGGCATATTGCGCAAACAGTCCGCGCATCGCCTCAAAGTCACAGATATCCGCTTTCACGAACACATAGTTGGGCGCTTGCTCCACATCCTCCAGATTCGCCAGATTCCCCGCATAGGTCAGCTTGTCCAGGTTCACTATTCTATACTCAGGATACTTGTTCACAAACAGTCTCACCACGTGCGACCCGATAAAGCCCGCACCACCAGTGATCAATATATTTCTTTTAAACGCTTCCATTCTATTGCTATTCAGTCGTTGTTTAAATGCTATTTAAATTCTATTTCTCTATTCCTCCAACACACGCAGCAAGTACTGCCCGTATTGGTTCTTTATCATCGGTTGTGCCACCTCTATCATCTTCTCACGGCTCAGCCATCCTTTCCGATAGGCTATAGCCTCCAGACAAGCCACCTTCAGCCCTTGCCGTTTCTCTATCACCTCCACAAAGGTCGATGCCTCGCTCAGCGAATCGTGCGTCCCCGTATCCAGCCATGCGAATCCTCTTCCCAGCAGCTGCACCTTCAGGTCGCCCTTCTCCAAGAACTCCTGGTTCACCGTCGTGATCTCCAGCTCCCCGCGTGCCGATGGTCGTATCCCTTTGGCCACTCTCACCACTTCGTTCGGGTAGAAGTACAGCCCCACCACCGCATAGTGGCTCTTGGGATGCGCAGGCTTCTCTTCGATGCTCAGCACATTGCCTTCACTGTCAAACTCTGCCACGCCGTAGCGTTCCGGATCGCTCACATGATAGCCAAATACTGTCGCTTTGCTCTCCTGTTCGGCATCCTCCACCGCTTTGCGCAGCATCGCCGTGAAGCCCTGCCCGTAAAAGATATTATCGCCTAGCACCAAGCACACCGCATCATCGCCTATAAACTCTTCACCGATGATAAAGGCCTGTGCCAATCCATCTGGCGATGGTTGCTCGGCATACTCGAAGCGCACTCCAAAGTCCGACCCATCCCCCAGCAGCCTTTTAAAACCCGGCAGATCGTGCGGTGTCGATATGATCAATATCTCGCGGATACCTGCCAGCATCAGCACGGATATCGGATAATATATCATAGGTTTGTCAAATACCGGCAACAGTTGTTTGCTCACTCCTTTTGTGATGGGATAGAGTCGAGTGCCCGATCCTCCGGCCAATACAATTCCTTTCATATTCCTTTTATTTTTATTCAAAGATACAACATCCTCTCTCTCCCACAAAATATTGCCTCTGTCAAATTATTAATCATGTCGAATGGAGTATCGGGGAATGGTGGTGCCATGCGGCGTGCCTTTACTTTTCTTTTGGCACGACCCAACAACCCACCCTAACGCTGTAGCGGCACAGCCTGCTGTGCCCGTCCAACAACGCAATGAAAAACACTCCGCAAGGAAACCCCGCACGGCAAAAACAAAAAAAGCGATTAAACACCGTTTAACCGCCTTTTAAAATCTATTTAAATGATCACCTCATTCACGAAAGATACCACGCATACATACGTCTTACCCCTTCATCAATCTCCACCTTATGCTGCCATCCCAAGGCATGTAGCTTCGAAGGATCCGTCAGCTTACGCATCGTACCATCGGGTTTAGATGTATCAAAAGAGACACGGCCCTCGTAGCCCACTGTCTTCACGATCAGCGCCGCCAAGTCAGCGATGCTGATCTCCTTGCCCGTACCGATATTGATATGGCAATTGCGAATCTCCTTGGTGCCCGGCGCATACGTATCCTTAAAGTCCACACGCTCCATCACAAAGACACTGGCGTCTGCCATCTCCTCACTCCAGAGGAACTCGCGCATCGGCTTGCCTGTGCCCCATAGCTTCACCTCCTCGCCCGTGATGCCATACTTCGCCAGAATCGCGTGTATCGCCTCCTCGGTGGCCTCGCCGTCCACACCCTCCACAGGGCGTGCGTTCAAGTCCTTGCGCACTGCTTCTAGGTCGCCATGCAGCAAGCACTGCGCCAAGTGAATCTTGCGTATCATCGCTGGCAACACATGGCTGCGCTCCAGATGGAAGTTATCATTAGGACCATACAGATTGGTAGGCATCACCGCTATATAGTTCGTGTCATACTGCAGGTTGTAGCTCTCACACATCTTCAGACCCGCAATCTTCGCTATCGCATACGGCTCGTTGGTATACTCCAGTGGACCTGTCAGCAGCTCCGTCTCCGCCATCGGCTGATGCGCGTCGCGGGGATAGATACACGTGCTGCCCAAGAAAAGCAACTTCTTCACCCCGTGGCGATAACTCTCCCCGATCACATTCTGCTGAATCTGCAGATTGTTGCAGATAAAATCCGCCCGATACACATTGTTGGCCATGATGCCCCCCACATGTGCGGCAGCCAGAAACACATACTCCGGCTGCACCTCGTCAAAGAAGCGCTTCACCGCCTGTGCGTCCTGCAAGTCCAGCTCGGCGTGCGTGCGGCCCACCAGGTTGGTATAGCCCTTCGCCTCCAAGTTCTTCCAGATGGCCGAGCCCACCAGTCCGCGGTGCCCAGCCACATATATCTTCGCGTTCTTTTCCATTACTCCTCGCTGCCGTGTGTCTTAATCATACGCTCCACCTTCTTCATATCGTGGCGCACCATAATCTTCACCAGCTCCGCGAAAGGAGTCGCGCAGGGGTTCCAGCCCAGCAAAGTTCTCGCTTTGGTCGGATCGCCTAGCAGCTGCTCCACCTCGGCAGGACGGAAGTATTTGGGATCCACCTCTACCAGCACCTTGCCCGTAGCCGTGTCTATACCCTTCTCGTTGATGTCCTCACCTTCCCAGCGCAGGTTGATGCCCGCTTCGGCAAAAGCCAGCGTACAGAATTCGCGCACCGTGTGCATCTCGCCCGTCGCTATCACAAAGTCCTCGGGTGTGTCGTGTTGCAACATCAGCCACATACACTCCACATAGTCCTTGGCATAGCCCCAGTCGCGGCGTGCGTCCAGATTACCCAGATACAACTTATCCTGTATTCCCTGTGCGATACGCGATGCCGCGAAAGTGATCTTACGTGTCACGAAGGTCTCGCCACGGCGCTCACTCTCGTGGTTGAACAAGATACCATTCACCGCAAACATGCCATAGCTCTCACGGTAGTTCTTCGTGATCCAGAAGCCATACTGCTTCGCCACACCATAAGGAGAACGAGGATAGAAAGGCGTAGTTTCCTTCTGAGGCACCTCTTGCACCTTGCCATACAGTTCCGAGGTCGATGCCTGGTAGATGCGTGTCTTCTTCTCCAAGCCCAAGATGCGCACTGCCTCTAGCATACGCAACGTACCCAGCGCATCAGCATCAGCCGTATATTCGGGCACATCGAAGCTCACCTTCACATGGCTTTGTGCCGCTAGGTTGTAAATCTCATCAGGTTGCACCATCTGGATGATACGAATCAGCGAGCTACTGTCCGTCATGTCGCCATAGTGCAGTTCCACCGTGCGTTTCTGCTTCATGTCGCGCACCCACTCGTCAAAATAAAGGTGCTCGATGCGACCCGTGTTGAATGATGACGAACGGCGGATGATGCCGTGTACTTCATATCCCTTACTCAAAAGAAATTCTGCCAAGAACGATCCGTCCTGACCCGTGATACCAGAGATCAATGCTACTTTCATTGTTTGTATCTTATTTATTAGGTTGAATATTTATAGAACAATGCAAAAATGAGCAAAACATCCTCTTCCTAGACATATTCCACCCCTAATTCTCACCATCTCTTACTGATAATCGATATATTTGCATAGTTTTATAGATTCTATTCTATATTTCATTCATTTACCTATTATTTTATAGATACCATTATAATATTCTATCATTCTCTAATCTTCTATCCATAATGAACGACTATTTTAGCGAATTAGCGAAAGACAACTATTGGACGGGACAAAATCATCCCACGGGCACCCTTCGCCGAGACTATCTCCAGCCCATCATCGGCTATATCGGCAACAAGCTCATCAAGATCCTCACGGGTCAGCGGGGCACAGGCCGCTCCATGCTCCTGCGTCAGATCGCCCAGCACCTCCTTACCGAAGGCACCTCCCCCCGCAACCTCCTCTACATCAGCCGCCGCTTCACCGATACCGGCATCATGGCCATCCAGCCCGATCTCCATCACATCCTCGCCCTCTACCATGAGCGCATCCGCCCCATCGGCAAGATCTATATCTTCATCGAAGAGGTGCAAAACATCACCCAGTGGCACCAGTTCGTCTACCACTATTCGCAAAACGCCACCAACAGCTACGAGCTATTCCTCACGGGCAGCGGCAAAGACCTCCTGTCGCCCCCTGCCCACACCCATCTGGCACGCAGCTGCGTCTATTTCGAGGTGCTCCCCTACAGCTATACCGAGCACATCCGCCACACCCACGACGAGGTGGGACCAGGCAGCTACCGCACCTATACCGACACCCCCCACCTGCCCGGCATGATCGGCTTCACCCCGCCGCAAAACATCCACTACCTTGCCACCCTCAAAAACACCATCCTCCTGCGCGACATCATCCTGCCCTGCCGCATCAAGGATCCCCTCCTTCTGGAGCAACTCTTCCTTCACCTCATCCGCCACCTGTCGCAGCCCCTGTCCGTCAATCAGCTCGTCAGCTACTTCTCCACTGCCCTCCAGAAAAGCAGCTACGAAACCATTGCCACCTACCTCGCCAGCCTGGAGCAGAGCTACCTCATCCACCGTGTGGAGCGCTATCAGGTCAAGACGCGCGAGCTCCTCAGTGGCAGTTGCCGCTACTACCTCAACACGTGGTCATTCGCCTCCCTGCTCTATCCCCACTATTGCCCCGATGCCGAGACACGCCTCAAAAACCAAGTCTACCTCATCCTGCGCCGTGCGGGCTACACCGTCCACACCGGCATCCACCGCAACCGCACCATCGACTTCGTGGCCCATCTCCACGACCGTCTCATCTACCTGCAGTGCATCACCACCCTCACCCAGATCGATGCTGCCCACACCCTCTACCACACCCTCTCTTCCATCCCCGACAACTACGAGAAGTGGGTCATCTCGCTCGATGCACAGGCAGCCCCCTCGCGTGAAGGCATTCTCAACCACCAGCCCTGGCACCTCGCCCGCCTGCTCTAAAAAA
>CAMTPC010000166.1 GCA_947074295.1 uncultured Bacteroides sp.
GCCTTTAGCGTTGAAAATATTTTCCAAAATACCGGTAACTGGTATCCTTATAAATAATCGATCATAAATTGGGCTAATTTTCTAGCCTGTTCCGATAGTAATAGAGCGGACGTAGCGTAGCCAGGTGGCCAACGCTCGGCCGCTCTTTTTGTTGTCCTATTTTTAATTTCCTCGTCTTTCTGTTTCGCCTTAGAGTTATTTCTATCGTTAATCACCCTTGTTTAACTTGGCAGTCAGCCTTATTTGCCCTGTTCTTCAGCCTTGCTCATCAAAGATTTTGCGTAGTAGTTTCGTTTCGTTCTCTGCACAAGGGCACAATTATTTACATCTATTTTATCGATATCATTCGTGTATTTCAAATATTCGAGAAAAAAAATAAGGATAAAATAGCAGAAATTAGAAAAAATATGTAATTTCGTTATTCGTGAGGTATACAATAATTATGGTTTTTATATTTATTAGAACTATCCTCCGTCGTTCATTGCCTTATTGTAGCTCCGTCTCTGAATCAACTCAATCCATTTCTTTGTAAAAGCACAACACCCACCATTGTCATGGTCTAACTACAGTAAAAGATATAGCATAAACCAACGATTTATTCTTTCCTAGAAGATTGTGTCTAAGTTTCCGACGACGGACAAACTGGCTATTTGTAACCGATTTTTAGTTGAATAATTAGCTGTTTTTTGATTGTTAAGAAATAAAAGACAAAAATTACAAAAATAACAACTCGTTGATATACAGCGTGTAAGCAAAAACCGTTATCGAAAACAGCTAAAAAATACCATCTAAAAACCAATAAATACACATGCTTGCCTAGCCAGTAGTCTATATTTGCAATGTTTGAAAAACAAAAAAGTGCCTTATTTTTAATAACTATAACTAATTCGAATATGAAATGTAATCAAGTCATTCGAAAAGCAACAGTTACTTTGTTTTTAAGTATGCTATGTCTTTTCGCCTATGCACAAAAAACGATCACAGGAACAATCGTTGATTCGATGGACGAACCCATGATTGGTGTGAATGTATTAGTAAAAGGAACCACAAATGGTGCCATCACCGACCTGGATGGTAAATTTACTCTCTCTAATGTAAAAGCCGACGACGTATTGGTATGTTCCTATATAGGGTATATTACCGAAGAGGTTAAAGTCGGCGATCGCTCAACCCTTAAAATTGTGATGAAAGATGACGCTAAATCACTTGACGAAGTAGTGGTTGTGGGTTATGGACAAATGAAGAAAAGCGACCTTACCGGTTCGGTGGCTTCGGTAAAGACCGAGGACTTGACTAAGAAAGGTACGACTTCGGCTCTGGAAGCTCTTCAAGGTGCAATGCCTGGTGTATCTATCACGCAAAGTTCGAGCCGCGCAGGTGGTGGCTTCGACATCGAGATTCGTGGTAAATCTACATTAGGTTCTAACAATTCTCCTCTTTATGTAGTGGATGGTGTGATCTGTGATGACATCAACTTCCTAAATCCGCAGGATATCGAACGTATCGACGTTTTGAAAGATGCTTCTTCTACAGCTATTTACGGTTCGCGTGCTACCAATGGTGTAGTGATGGTGACCACCAAATCAGCTAAAGAGCAAGGTGGACGCGCTGTAGCGCCTATCATCAGCTTTGATGGTTATTATGGTATCAAACATGTGGCTCGTATGCCCGACTTCATGGATGGACAAGATTTTGCTCAATTCCGTCATTTCCGTTATTCAAACTCGCTCAATGCAGATGGTAGTTTAGCGGGTTATGGCGCGAAAAACACATGGGGTATGACAGACGGTAACTACACTACAGCTTATCTTACTGCCAATGGTTCATACACAGGATCATCTTATGTAAAAGATATCATCGCTAACAATCAGGAAACCAATTGGCGCGACGAAGTGCTACGCACAGCAAGTCAGCAAAACTACTATGTAAGTGCTGCTGGTAGCGCAAATAATGGTAGTGTGAATTATCACTTTGGTATCGGTTATCAGAATGAAGAAGGTATCTTCCGTGATGATGATATGAAACGTTACAATTTCAAAGGTACAATCGATGCAAAGATCAATGAATACGTGTCTACCGGTATTAGCTTTAATGGTGCCAACACTACAGTTTCGACTGTAGACAATGCAGCCATCAGCAATGCCTTCCGTCTCAACAGTCTTTGTCGTGCGTATGATGACGAAGGACAGTTGATCACCGCTCCTGGTACAGCTACTTATCTAGGTACAGGTAGTGCACAGTTTACCAGTACTTGGAATCCATTACTCGACTTCGAGAACTCTGATTATAACACACGTTCATGGCAAGCTTTGGCCAACTTCTATATTGAAGTTCGTCCTTACAAGGGTTTAAGTGTACGCTCTACTTTCTCACCTAGCTACTACAATAGTCGTGCAGGTCAGTACGAAGGTTCAGCCACATCAGCTCGTAATGGTGCAGACAGCCGTGCCGAAGTGGTGAATCAGACTAAGTTCAGCTGGACTTGGGATAATATGATCAACTATAACATTGATTTTGGTAAGAATACCATTAGTGCTATGGGTTTGATCTCGGCAAGCAAATTCGATCAAGAAACTTATACACAAGAGGCCTTTGGTGTATCAGCGGCTTCTAAATGGTACAATCTAGCACAAGCTTCTAGTACTACTTATACTTCGGCTTCGGCCTATACAGAGTGGAGCATGCTATCTTATGCAGCTCGCTTGAACTATAGCTATGCGGGCAAGTATATGGCAACTGCTACAATCCGTTGGGATGGTTCGTCTCGCTTCGCTGACGGTCATCGTTGGGGCTCATTCCCATCAGCAGCTGTAGCTTGGCGTATTTCTGAGGAAGATTTTATGGAAAATCTACGCAGTTGGATGTCAAACCTGAAACTACGTGCTAGTTATGGTAAGACAGGTAACAACTATACTCAAGGTAGCAACTATCCTACATCGGTAGTAGCTGACGGTGGTTCGTTGTATTATGGTTTTGCTGACGGAACTGGTAATGCAGTTTACTATCCAAGTGGTATCGTAAACAAGAAACTAAGCTGGGAAAAGACAGAGGAGTGGAACTTCGGTTTGGACTTTGGATTTATCAATAATCGTATTTCAGGAGGACTTGATGTATATAAGAAAGTATCAAAAGACCTTTTGATGAGTCGTCAGTTGACTTACGAAGCTGGTGGTTTGTCGGTAATCGACAATATCGGTAAAGTGAAGAATGTCGGTGTAGAATTGAACCTGCAAACAGTTAATGTACAGACACGTGACTGGAGCTGGGTGACTACATTTACTTTTGCCCACAATAAGAACGAAATCCTTGAAGTGAATGGAGGTAAGGTTGATGATATCACAAATAGCTGGTTTGTTGGCGAATCTATCAATGCACTGTACAATTATCAATGGACAGGCATCGTGAATGATAAGAATATGACAGTACCCAATCATCAAATCGCTATCGATAAAGGATTTACTCCTGGTGAGCAAGTATTGAGTCGTGATTACTACTACTCTTGTTATGGCTGGGGTGAAGGTATGCCGATCATCAAAGATTTGAACGGTGATGGTGTTCTTGATCAAAGTGACAAATCAATCATTGGTAAGAGCAACCCAACATGGACCGGTAGTATTGGTTCTACATTGAGCTACAAAGGCTGGGAACTTTCGTTTAATATCTATACCAAGCAAAACTATAAAGTGTACTCACCATTCTTGAACCAATACACTGCTTATGGTGACCGCGGTATGCAACATGTCAATATGGACTTTTATATCCCTGCTGGTACACTGCTAGGCTTTGATGTAGATGAAAACGGTAATCGTTACAACGAAAGATACCAAGAAAATACGCATTATGGTAAATATCCTTTCCCAACCAACGAAACTGCTTCAAACTCGGGTGCAGGTACAATATGGTCGGGTAGCAACGCCAAATCGGGTGCTACGTCAATGGATAAAATGAGCACTGCCAACTCTAATGGTACTCCTTATCAGATTGAAGATGCTTCTTATTGGAAATTTAAGAATATCATGTTGAGCTATACTTTCCCATCAGAGATGATCAATAAGGCTAGAATCAGCTCATTGAGATTGTACTTCAACGTTACCAATCCATTTGTGATTACCAAATTTACTGGTTTCGATCCTGAATGGGGTGCTTCGGCTCTTTCAAAAGGCGGTCCAAGCTCAGTGACTTACCAATTTGGTGCAAGTATTAAGTTCTAAATTTATTCCCAAAAGAAATTCTAAACATGAAAAAGATATTTAAACCTATTATAGCTCTGCTGAGTGGTGCTGCTTTCCTGTTGACTGGATGTAGCGACTTTTTGAACGCAGACGATAAATCAAATCTACAATCGGATGACTACTTTGTGACAGCCGAAGGTTTTGAAAATTTGGCTACTACACCCTATTATAAGCTCCGTGCCCTATATGGCGGTGATCCAGTATTATTCTGTAGCGGAACAGATATGTATCAGAATGGCCGTAGTGGCTACTCGGATGTGACACTATCTACCTATAAGGACTTGACACCCAGTAACAAGAATGTGTTGAACTTTTATAGCGCCTGCTACGACGGTATCCAGCAATGTAATACTGTGTTGTACTATGGTGGGACAGCAGCAGGTAACAATGTGTCGATGCGCATGGATGAAGCTACCTACTTGAAAGCGTTCTATTACTATCTTTTGACACAGCAGTTTGGTGCAGTGCCCATCTCGGATTCTTATATCCAATCGGTGGTCACATCATTCCCTCGTGTCCCACAAAACGAAGTTTATGCCTATATCATTGATATGCTTAAACAAGTGGAAGCTAACGGTATTCTTCCAACAAGTGTGGAGACTGGACGTGTAAGTATGCGTGCCGTTTATAACCTGATGGCAAAAGTATATCTGGCTTGGGCTTGGGACGAGAATACAACTGCCAGCGCGGATGGTTCAAATGTGTCTGTAACAAGTACTACAAACTTTGCTAACGCTGCTGCCTATGCAGACAAAGCCATCAATGGTGCAACTCCTTCATTGAGCTTCAGTGATATGTGGAATTTGAAGAACGACAATAATAGTGATATTCTCTTCGCTATTCAATACACTCGTGGCATCTCGGGACAAGATGATATTACAACGGGTAACCGCCAACAAGCACAGTTTGGTAACTATTATAATGATAACTGTAAATATACCTCTTCACAATATCCTGTAGGCAAGAAAGTAATCTATCTATACGAACCAGGAGACGAACGTTATGAGGGTACATTCATGGTGACTCAATATGAAACTTACATGAACTACTACAACGTGACTATCACTAACGATACTGAAGTATATGCTTACTATCCAGCTTGGTATGAAGATTTGAGCACTTTGACTTCCTATAATGAATCGACTGCTGGACGCGTTGGAGCAAAGGTGTATTCAAGCTCAGATCCATGTGTGTTTATCAATGCCGTGTGGAACAATCGTCAGCAAAAATGGATTTATACTCAAGGCTCACAGACATATGCTACATCTCGCACGTCTAATAATAGTTCGTTTGTTGTGCGTAAGTTTGATGACTATATCGCCGAAAGAAATACTACAAATCCAGTTTCTTTCCATAATATCGTATTGGCACACTTGACTGAGACTTATCTGATAGCAGCCGAAGCATATTATATGGCAAATGATGCACCAACCTCTTTGGCTCGTTTGAATACAGTTCGTAGCCGTGCAAATGCTGCTACATTAAGCTCGTATGCTTCTTACAAACGCTATTACTCGGATGGTACCACAAAATCATACAATAGCGGATCTGGTATTGACCAAGTGCCTTACGAAACCAATCTTGACCCGATCGATGTGATTCTTGATGAGCGTGCTCGTGAGCTTTGCGGTGAATATTACCGCTGGATGGACTTGCGTCGCACAAAACGTCTTATCACCTACAATGTAGAATGGAATGAGGGTGTTACCTCTGCAGATATGATGATGGGTAGTGATGGAAACTATCGCTGGTTCCGTCCTATTCCTCAGGATGAGATCAACTTGAATGATGCCATCACAGATGCAGATCAGAATTTAGGTTATTAATTACAACTAAATAAAATAGCTACTGGGGCAGAATAGCCTCGGTAGCACCCTATAATTGTTTAACTATAATATTTAATTTATCATGAAAAAAAATCTACT
>CAMTPC010000167.1 GCA_947074295.1 uncultured Bacteroides sp.
GTAGTGGATACGAGAATCGAACTCGTATTACATGCGTGAGAGGCATGTGTCCTAACCGTTAGACGAATCCACCGACATCTATAATGATGAAGGAGAAATGCAAGAAGAAAAAAGAGCGGAAGCTGGGGGATTCGAACCCCCGGTACGATTACTCGTACGGCAGTTTAGCAAACTGCTGGTTTCAGCCACTCACCCAAACTTCCTTAAAGAGCTCTCATTTTTCTCAAATGCGATGCAAAGATATGCGGAACATTTGTACTTTGCAAATCTTTCTATCACTTTTTTTCACGGTGTTTAGTTCAATATTTGCTAATGTGTTAATTGTCAAAAGAAAAGACCGTGTATTTTTTTTGCTTCAGAACGAAGATTTTTTGTCGGGATCTTTATTTACCACCATTTCCCAGTTTGATTCGTTTGGTTAAACAGCACAATTTCTCCAATAAGAGGTGTTAAAAGAATAAAATTGCCGTTTTTTGAAGCTTCGTATATATAGTCGAGTGGTTCCTTCCAGCTATGTTTTGCAAGTGCATATTTTGAATTATGGCCGGCAATTATCGCTTTAGGCTTTAACTCATCAATGACTTTCAATAAATCTTCAGGTAAATGATGGATATATCGCCAGTTCTCATTATACTGCCCATTTTCTAATAAAGCTAAATCTATAGACGGAAAACGCTCGCCTATATTTCGATAATGATTACCATAACCACTATCTCCGCCTATGAAAATATTTTGTGATGGTAGCTGAAGCATATAAGAAGCCCAAAGCGTTTGATTTCCTTTGAATGAACGTCCTGAGAAATGGCGTGCTGGTAGACAATATACTTCCATATCATCAGCAAGTTTCTCATTCTCATTCCAATCAAGTTCAATTAACTCCTCGGGTTTATAGCCCCAGCGTTCGAAATGCTCGCCTACACCTAGTGGACAAATCACCTTTTCAACTCGTCCTTTCAGCTTTTTAGCAGTTTTGTAGTCCAAATGGTCCCAGTGATCGTGAGTGATAATCAGATAATCAATATCGGGCATATCATCGGGCTTATAAATATTCGTTTTCTTGAATGGTTTATTGATGAAAGCAAGAGGAGCAGCATGATAGAAAACTGGATCCACTAGTATTCGCTTTCCATCTATTTGTAGATAGTAGGATGAATGTCCAAACCATACTACAACATTGCTATCTATTGGTAAACTTTTCAGATCACTTTTAATAGCTGGTATTTGTACGTCAGGTCGAGTCCCTTCGCGTTTTTCAAATAAGAACTCGAACATTGTTCTCAACTTGCTCTTATCGGTTGTGAGTTGTGGAGTAGGATTGAGATTCTGGAACTTCCCATCTCTGTAATTGGGCGATTTATTTATACGCTCTAGTCGTTCGCCACGTGGTGAACGACCCAGACTAGGATGTGATGCAGCAATACCGATAACTCCAAACAACGCTAGGAGGATAAATGTGATAACCACTTTTTTCTTCATTAAATGGATGACTTTTTATTTTGTGAATAAAAAACGCAAGCTGATGAAGGGCTTGCGTTTTTGATATAATAGTATGAGGATAGCTTTTTATTTACGAAGCATGTATTTGATTACAAAATAACCGCCAAATACTTGGATCAACATTCCGGGAATACCCAAACGGAAATCCTGTATTGCTTCTCTAAAACTATCTACTAAGAAGAACTCTATTGCAGTCCCTAATACTTGATAACCTATTACTACGAGCAAAAGAATAGGGATTGAGAGACGTTTAAAATATTGAGCAGTAAATCCTGCGAATAATGCAAGCGTGACTGATTTAACCAAAATAGAAGGTAATACAACTAAAGGAGGCATACCAAATAATACATGATTAACGATTGGTGATAATAAAGCAGTCAATAGGCCTACTTTCCAACCATACTTATAAGCTGCTATAAGAGTGAAAAAGTAGATAGGCAAGAAGATGAATCCCCCTTGTGGAACAAAGTGAGTTAGCTGTGGTAAAATGATATTACCGGCAGCGAAAAGAACAGCCATTAGGTAGGTCTTCATATCACTGTAATTCAGTGAATAGAGTTTTAATGTTGCGGTCTGCATGGTGTTATATTTTAATTATGTAATAATTCTATTTTGAATATGTTACTTGTTGTTGACTCTAATTTGAGCTATGAAATTCTCGATGATGCTCATTAAAGTAGGTAAATCATCAGAATCTTTACAACGTGTTTCAAGGGGGCATTGTCCATCTCCCGAGCGATTGATGATAAAAGGAACCAGAGTCTTATATTCTACTTTCAACCCATAATCCTTGAATAGCTGATAAGCAGATTTGCTGATGACATCAGCATATACCTCTTTGATACCACCATAAATCATCAATGTGGCGGCCCCTTTGCCCACAACTTTATCTGCTATCGATGATCCTAACAGGAAATCACGATTGTGATGACAAAGTTCATAAAGATCAGCCACACCGCGTTGGGTATAGGTGCGTGTGATTGTGCCATTGGCAATGACACATGAATAATTGCCACCATGTAGTAGTTTAACAAGTTGTTGCATCATAAAGTTCCTTGTTTTAATTTCTCAGCATAGCCATCAATACGAATCAATTCATCAGGTATATGTATGGCTTGAGGGCAATGATGCGAACATTGATCGCAACTGATACAATGATTGGCTTGACGTAATTTTGGCACACTTCTATCATAACCTACAAGAAAAGCTTGACGGGATTTACGATAATTCTCATCTTGGCTACTTTGAGGATAATTCTCTTCGGATACACATTTGTTGTAATGCTGGAAGATAGATGGAATATCTATACCGTAGGGGCAAGGCATACAATATTGGCAGGCCGTACACGGTATTAATGGATATTCTATCATAAGTCGTGCAGTGTCAATCAGTAAATCATCTTCTTCCTTGCTTAGTGGCTCGAGTGGGGCATAGGTACGTATATTGTCCTCAAGATGCTCCATATAAGTCATGCCACTCAGTACAGTGAGGATACTTTCGGGTGTGCCTGCATAGCGAAATGCCCATGAAGCCACACTGTTATCAGGTCGGGTTTGCTTCAGTCTTTTGGCTAGATAGTCAGGAAGTTTTGCCAGTCGACCACCCAATAGAGGTTCCATGATGACTGCTTGTATGTTACGTTTTTCGAGTTCACCTAACAAATATTCGGCATCGGTGTTGCGAGGATTTACCTCTTTTGCATGTTGCCAGTCTACATAATTCAATTGGATCTGTACAAAATCCCATTTATATTCATCATGTTTGGATAGCAGATAATCATACACCTCGATGTCTCCATGATAAGAGAAGCCTAGATTTCGGATTCGTCCAGCCGCGCGTTCTTCAAGAAGAAAATCGAGGACTCCATTGTCTAAATAACGTGTATGCAATGACTCCATTCCGCCGAGGCCAATGGCATGAAGTAGCATGTAATCCAGATAGTCAGTTTGGAGTTGTTCTAATGAGTTGTAGTACATCTTCAACGAGGCTTCTCTGCTCCATGTATTCGGTGAAAAGTTAGATAATTTGGTCGCGATATAATATTTATCACGGGGGTGTCGACTCAGTGCTTGCCCTGTCACATGCTCTGACCAACCTTGAACATATACGGGTGATGTGTCGAAATAGTTCACTCCATGGGCTAGAGCATAATCGACAAGTTCGTTCACGGCATCTTGATCTATCACGTTGCCATCTGGTGCAGGCGTTGGCAGCAATGGCCAGCGCATGCAACCATACCCCAATATGGATATTTCATCGCCAGTACTATTCGCTTTGCGATAGGTCATTTGGTCGGTGGGTACAGGTCTCAAAGCGGAGCCACCACGGCTTAGTTTGCTATTATTGCAACCGGTGAGTGATACGCCTGTTACGGCAGCAGCACCACCACCCATTAACTTGAAGAAGTGGCGACGGTTCATTTTATTTTTGTTCTTATCTGTCATTGTAAAGTTCTTATTAAACGATTTTGTGCATGCGATGTCCTTCTACATAGATGGCGCTGAATGGTCTCGAAGGACATAGGTTTTCACAAGCTCCACAGCCAATGCAGCGTTCGATGTCAACCATAGGGATTTTCTTTTCATCTAAATCATCAGCTGAGGCTTCTATCATAGTAATGGCACCCACAGGGCAGTGGCGTGCACAGTTTCCGCAGTTTACTCCATCCGTTAATACTACACAATTTTTCTCTATCCATACAGCATGTCCTACTTGAGTAGATGATTTGTCTTCGCGTGTTATAGGTAGGATAGCTCCCGTAGGGCATACATCAGAACAGCGAGTACACTCTGGTCGGCAATAACCGCGCTCGTAAGATACTTTAGGTTGCATGAAAGTACTAAGGTCTGTAGATGGGCGGAGTACTTGATTGGGGCATATACTAACACAAAGTTGACAACCAGTACAATGGCGTGTGAAGTTGCGTATGCTTGCCGATCCTGGAGGTACGATTGGAGTTTGGCGCTTAGGGATCTTCTTATCTTCTATGAAAGCCAAACCACCGTCCATCTTGGTTTCTTGTGCCTTTAAAGCTGATGCCACCATCAATCCACCTGTTACGGCTAGCATTTGTCTGCGATCATTATTCACGTCGTCAGTTTTACTTTCATCGTTCAAGTCCTCAACTTGTTGCTTTGAGCTTTTCTTTTTCACAATTTCGTAACGTATAGCTTTCTTATTGCATTTATCGATGCAGTCGAAGCAGTTCACGCAGCGTGAATAGTCTATAGTATGCTGCTTGGAATCGATACAAGCGGCTTTACAGTTGCGTGCACAGAGCCCACAGCTATTACATTTGTTAGTATCTATTTGATGTTTGAATAGTGAGAAGCGTGATATAAACCCTAATACCGTTCCCACAGGACATATAGCATTGCAATAGGTTCTACCTCCGCGCCAGCTCAATATAGCAATGATGATGATGGTGATAATCGCTAATGCAAAAGTACCCATGCTTTTAATCCATACTTCAGTATTATAAAACATATAACTATCAGCACGTTCGGCCATATAGGCTAAGACATTATTTCCCCACATATAGATAGGGGCTAGTAAATTGGATACTATGCGGCCATACGAGCTGTATGGAGCTAATAATGCTACAAATGAGCCAATACCCGTGATAATGGCGATAGTAAAAAAACCTAATGCTGTGTAGCGCCACACATTTAGCGCAGGCGATGATGAATATTTGTTTCTCTTGCGGTTGGCTCGCGAAATGATATCCTGAAATACACCTAGCGGGCATATTATAGAACAGTATAAGCGACCGAAGAGCAGCGTCAGAGCCACAAGTCCTATGATGATACCTACATTAAGCGCTAAGATAGCGGGTAGGAATTGTACTTTGGCCATCCATCCAAACCATTGGTGAATGGAGCCAGTAAAGTCAAGAAAAAGTAGTGTCACGAAGACAAAGAAGAATAGTGCAAATGTAATTCGTAGCTTTCTTAAAAGATTCATAATGTAGCTATGTATTTAGAGTTGGTGAGGCTATTTAGTCTCGTTGCAAAAATAATAGTGTACTATCTTAATACGATTAAACGAATTACGGATAGTTGTGCACATATTACAGATGTATGTTTTTAATATAGTGTTTTCTCTGAAAAACTTATGCAATCTAGTATTATGTGCTAAATATAAGAAAAATCTTATAAACCAGAGGGGATATATTAACAAAAAAGGGCGGAAACCCTATTAATGGATCTCCGCCCTCTTTATTTATGAAGAATGTTGAATTATTCTTTAACTTCAGCACCCCAGTTGCTCAAAGAAAGACGCTTGTAGCTATTGTAGCGCCATTTCGCATTTTCTTCAGCAGCTTGGAACAATTCTGCAGCTTCTGTTGGGTATTGTTTCATTACTGAAGCGTAACGAACTTCACCTTTCAAGAAGTTTTGGAATTCAGACCAGTTAGGCTCTTTGCTATCCAATTGGAATGGGTTCTTGCCTTCTGCTTCCAACGCTGGGTTGTAGCGATACAAGTGCCAGTAACCACATTCTACTGCTTTAGTTTGCTCAGCTTGGCTCTTACCCATACCAGCTTTCAAACCGTGGCTGATACATGGAGAGTAAGCAATGATCA
>CAMTPC010000168.1 GCA_947074295.1 uncultured Bacteroides sp.
GTGCGGTGCAGTTGGAGAATGGGAATATGGAAAACTGGACACAAACAAAGGTTTATGGTGGAAATGGTACATATAGTACTGCTATCTATTGTGATTATTGTACTAATTGGAATACTAGAAATACCAAAACTACTAATGGGGCATCTTCCGCGAGTGGATTTAATAATTATGGACTAGATTGGCGATGGCATTCTGGAACAGTTTCGACATCAGATGCATCGTTGGGAAGTGCTGCTGCAGAGATTTCTACTTTGGCGTTCTATAATGATAAATTTGTGGGTTCAGCTGGTTCTAGAAGTAATGTATATTCTAAATATGTTGCAGGAAATGGCACAGCTTATGTGGGATATTTGTTTTTAGGCTCATACGATCTCTCTAATGATGCTTATAACTTAGGAGTGGAGCATTCTGATCGTCCAGTGAGTCTTTCTTTTGATTACAAATATGTTCCAGTGGCTACAGATAAATGTATAGTATCTGCCTATATTTATGATGTTAATCATAATGTGATCGCTTCAATTGATACATTTAATTCGAGTGCGCAAGTGGATTATCTTACAATGACTTTATCTTTTAATTATGCGAATATTGCTTCAAAAGCGGCATATATTGGTGTTTTATTTCAATCAGGTACGGATACTGCAATAAGCAATATGCACCAAGTAGAAGGAAGTTATAATTCTACACCTTTTGTTCATGATCGTGTAGTAGGAAGTGTTTTAAAAATCGACAATGTTGTTTTGAACTATGAATAATACAATAAGGCAAAAGATGAAAAAATATATTTTGTTTGTTCTTTGCGTTACGCTATTCATAGCTTGCGCAAATGATGAGTTGAATGAAGAAAGAGGATATGGAAAAGTAGCTCTATCAGTAGATGTGTATGACAATATATCTATAACAACACGTGCTACACCACAAGAGTTATCAAATTACTTGATATCCGTGTATCAAAATGATAAGTTGAGAATGAATCCTGTTAGATATTCAATCTTAACAGGAGGCTCATTTATAATGGAAGCTGGTGAGGGGTATGTAGTCAATGCTGAGAGCTGTACACTTGATGAGGCCGAAAACGCTAATACTAATTGGGGACAATTACGCTTGGCAGGTGCAAGTAGCACATTTGCAGTGGCAATAAATGAGACTGTTCCTGTAGCTTTTACGTGTTTTATGCAGAATGCGAGAATTAATGTAGCTTATAGTCCATCTTTTGTAGAAACATTCACAGATTATAGCGTCACAGTATATAAGACAGCTGCGCCCAAACGTTCGTTGACTTTTGATGGCACAGCTAATATCACTACCCAGTCAGCATTCTTTAATATTGATGCTAATACGGAATTGACATATATCGTAAATGCTAAATATCATGGTAATGATAGAATTTATACGGGTAAATTAACGCTTGCAGCTGCTACATGGCATCGCATCACATTCCGAGCTACTGATTATGGTGAAGTAGAAGTTGCTATTTCTATCGACAATACGGTAACTGACGAAGAACAAGATGCTTCTGTCAATCCTTATGCTTAATAGAAGAGTAGAATATAGTAACTAGTCAGTGTAAAGTAAATCTCCCTTGTCTATTTTTAAGAGTGGGGAGATTCTTTCTTTTGTGCTGCTTCTAACTCGGCCAATTCCTTTTCCAAGCATTCAATGACGTAATCCAATTTACGACAAGTATCCTCATGATCTGCTACACAAAAGCTGACTACTTCGGTTTCATCGGTTAGATCTTCTTCTTCATCTCCCATATAAAAGTCATCTTCAGGATACATCATACGGTAGAGATAATCATCGTTACTCATAGTCTAAGTTGTTTAAATGGGTTAATATTAGTGATTTGACAAGATAAATAATAAATATTGATTATAGAAATCTTTGACTATAATTCTTAAAAACAGACATAGCGAATAGTTATAATAGATATGCTATATCTTTGTACTACTTCTTCTCATTAAAGCAATAGAGTACAAAAAATGGCTTTTCACGTCTTTATGAAGTAGATAATAAGAAAAGACGATTATAGAAAAACCATGAGAAGACTATTGAACTTTTGTGCTATTGCCTCTTTGTTAGTGATGATAGCTTGTAATAAACCTGAGAAAGAACTATATCTGTTTACTTCATTTCATGAACCTGCTACGGAAGGCCTTCGCTTTCTGTATAGTGAGGATGGTGTGCATTGGGATAGTATTCCTGGCGTATGGCTCACTCCTGAAGTGGGAAAACAAAAGGTGATGCGCGATCCTTCTATAGTGCGTACACCAGACGGGACTTATCATTTGGTTTGGACCAGTAGTTGGAGAGGCGACCTAGGATTTGGTTATGCTCATAGCAAAGATCTTATCAATTGGTCGGAGCAGCGAATGATTCCAGTTATGGCTTACGATACCACTACCGTAAATGTGTGGGCCCCTGAACTATTCTATGATGACAAAAACGATCAGATGATGGTGATATGGGCATCGTGTATACCAGGCGCTTTCGAAAAGGGTATCGAAGACGATAAGAACAATCATCGTCAATACTATATTACAACAAAAGACTTTGAAACAATTTCGGAAACGAAACTTCTTTTAGATCCAGGCTATAGTTCGATAGATGCAGCGTTGATAAAGCGTGCTCCACAAGACTATGTGATGGTGGTGAAAGACAATACTCGTCCTAATCGTAATTTGCAAGTGTCTTTCGCTAACTCGCCTTATGGCCCATGGAGTCAGCCATCAGCGCCATTTACTGAATTCTTATCGGAAGGTCCTAACATCGTGAAGGTAGGAGATGAGTATATCATTTATTATGATGACTATGGTAAAAAGGTCTATGGTGCGCAATTGACATCCGATTTTGTGAATTTTACAGATATCACTGATGAAGTAAGCATTCCCGAAGGACATAAGCATGGCACAATATTCCGTGCTCCACAATCGTTAGTGGATAGAATGCTAAGCGAGGCTCAGAGAAAATAAACATAAACATTATCGAAAGAGAACATATTTTGCCCTAACAGACAATATATCAAAAACCATGAGATTTAAACAACTATTTACTTTAGCGATGTTGTGCTCGGCCGCTTGCAGCGCTGTTGCCCAACAACGTGTACACTACACCGGAACCGAACTATCAAACCCTGATTATCATGATGGTCAACTATCACCGGTAATGGGAGTGCATAATATTCAGACCATGCGAGCCAATCGTGAGAATCCTTCCGAAGAAAATGGTGGTGGATGGACCTACAATCATCAATCGATGTTGGCCTATTGGAATGGTACATTCTTTATGCATTATTTGGCCGATCCTGCAGATGAACATGTGCCACCCTCACAGACTTTTTTGCAAACTTCGAAAGATGGCTATACTTGGACTAACCCCGAAGTGTTGTTTCCCATATATCGTGTGCCGGATGGTTATACCAAACCAGGTCGCGAAGACAAAGCCGAAAATCTGGATGCGATCATGCATCAGCGTGTAGGTTTCTATGTATCTAGTGATAACCGCCTTTTGGCTATGGGCTATTATGGTGTGGCTTTGGATAAGAAAGATGATCCTAACGATGGAAATGGTATAGGTCGTGTAGTGCGCGAAATCTATCCTGATGGCTCATTAGGCCCAATATATTTCATCTATTATAACCATGCTTTCAACGAAAAGAATACACTCTATCCTTATTACACACGCAGTAAGGATAAAGGTTTTGTAAAGGCTTGCAAAGAAATTATGGCTAACTCTCGCTATATGATGCAATGGGTAGAAGAAGCCGATCGTAATGAACCTTTGATTCCGCTTAACAAATCTTATAAGGCATATTGTGACTACACATTGCCCAATGGTGACTTGGTGGCTTTGTGGAAGCATGCATTGACCTCTGTCAGCGAAGATGGAGGTAAGACTTGGGACGAACCTGTGGAACGTGCCAAAGGTTTTGTCAATAGCAATGCGAAGATCTGGGGACAACGCCTCAGCGATGGTACTTATGCAACAGTTTACAATCCTTCTGAATTCCGCTGGCCATTGGCTATATCGTTGAGCAAAGATGGTTTAGAATATACCACGTTGAACTTGATTCATGGCGAAATCACACCGATGCGCTATGGTGGTAACTACAAATCGTATGGACCACAATATGTGCGTGGTATCCAAGAAGGTAATGGAACTCCCGAAGATGGCGACATGTGGGTGACTTACAGTGTGAACAAGGAAGATATGTGGGTAGCTCGTGTTCCAGTACCCGTGCGTCTGCAAGCTACAGGTCAAGCCAATGATAACTTTGCAGATTACAAAGCATTGAATGAACTTACAGATTGGAACCTCTATTCTCCTAAATGGGCACCCGTGTCACTGGATGGTGAATGGTTGGTGTTGCAAGACAAGGATCCATTCGACTATGCCAAAGTAGAGCGTATGATTCCTGCCAGCAAAGATTTGAAGGTTTCATTCGACCTGCAAGCTGGTCAAAACGATAAAGGCACTTTGCAGATCGAATTCTTAGATAATAATGGTGTTGCTGCTTCTCGTTTAGAGTTGACTCCTGATGGAGTGATGCGCCTCAAAGGTGGGGCACGCTTTGCCAACATACTCAACTATCAGCCTGGTAAGAAATATCATGTGGAAGCCGTATTGTCGGTAGCAAATCGCGTAATTCAAATCTTTGTAGATGGCAAGAAAGTTGGACAACGTATGTTTTATGCACCAGTGCCTGCCATCGAACGTGTAGCGTTTCGCACAGGTGAGCGCCGTCTATATCCTACACCCGAAACGCCTGCCGATTGGGATGGCTCACTACCCAATGCGGGTGCACAAGATAAGTTAAGCACTTATCGTATTGCCAATTTCAAAACAGAGTCAGGCGATAAAGATGCTACAGCGGCTGTTTTGAAATATAAAGATTTCGCTCACTATGCCGACTATTTCAATGGTATGGAAGATGAGAATATCATTCAAGCTATACCGAATGCACAATCATCGGCTTGGATGGAAGAAAATATCCCACTCTTTGAATGTCCACAAAAGAATTTCGAAGAGATGTATTATTATCGTTGGTGGTCGTTGCGCAAGCACATCAAAAATACCCCTGTAGGTTATGCTATGACCGAATTCTTGGTTCCACGTTCCTATGCGGATCAATACAATTTGATTGCATGTGCAGTGGGGCATCATATTTACGAGAGCCGTTGGCTACGCGATCCACAATATTTGGATCAGATTGTACATACATGGTATCGTGGCAATGAGGGTAAGCCAATGAATAAGATTGGTAATTTCAGCTCTTGGAATGCGGATGCATTATTGGGTCGCTATATGGTAGATGGGAATTCTGATTATTTACTGGATATGGTTCCCGATCTTGAAACTGAATATGCACGCTGGGAGCGCACCAATCGTCATCCTAATGGCTTGTATTGGCAGGGTGATGTGCAAGACGGTATGGAAGAGTCGATCAGTGGTGGGCGTCGCAAACAGTATTATCGTCCTACAATCAATAGTTATATGTATGGCAATGCCAAAGCCTTATCAACTATTGGTCTTCTAACGAATAACGAGCGGATGGCAATGACCTATGGCATGAAAGCGGATTCTATCAAAAATCTAACGCAAGATAAACTGTGGAATACTGAGCATCAATTCTTTGAGACAGTAAGAGGTGATTCATCAGCTATGGTGCGCGAAGCCATCGGTTATATACCTTGGTACTTCAATCTACCTGATCAAAATCCAGCATATGAAGTGGCATGGGAACAAATCACCGATACTAAAGGATTCAATGCGCCTTATGGTATGACGACTGCCGAACGCAGACACCCACAGTTTCGTACACATGGTGTAGGTCGCTGTGAATGGGATGGTGCAATATGGCCTTTTGCCTCGGCTCAAACTTTGACGGCGATGGCTAATTATATTAATAATTATCCACAAAGCACGATGAACGATAGCATCTACTTCGATCAGATGAAACGATATGTAGAATCACAGTATCACAGAGGTCGCCCCTACATTGGCGAGTATCAAGATGAAGTGACAGGCTATTGGTTGAAAGGCGATCAAGAGCGTGCGCGCTACTA
>CAMTPC010000169.1 GCA_947074295.1 uncultured Bacteroides sp.
CATGGCTCGGCGAGCAGGTATCCAAATGCCGATAAACATCATCAAGGCGATAAGGGCAAAAGAGATACAGACCGTGATGATGAAGCGACCAGGTTCCAGCGTAGTCAGATTGCGCCAAGCATTCAACTCGGCCTTAGCGATATTGAAATCGATGACGATAGCAGGGATAGTGGCAATACAAAGAATGATGAAGCCTTCGGTAATAAGGCGTATGAACACACTGCGCTTGGTAGCTCCCAAAGATTTCATCAGGGCTATCTCACTTCTACGATGCTGCGTGCGAAACCAGAATGTACCTAATAGGCCGATAAAGATATTGAGTAATAGAAAGGCGATCCCTAAAGTGTAATTACGAAACTCGTTCGTCATATTTTGTAAATAGTTGCAGCGAATATCTTTGAACGATTTGACATTTGCTATATAAATGTTACCTATGCGATATTGGCTATCGCTATCTTTACGAATCTTTTCTATAAAATCGACATCCTGATCGGGGTGAAGTCGCACACATAGTTCTAGGTAAGTATCATACCAATCGAGTGGCAGTAGTACTGTCTTAGAATAAACTGATTCAGTATAGTCATCATAACGAATTGGTTTTAAACTCGCTACTAAACGAAAGTTTATAGTTGAATCACCAAATAAAATAGCTTCTCGTCCAATAAGTGGGGTTAAGTCCTCATCATATGAATATTTGAACAAATCTTCTGAAGCTATCAGAGTTCTTTCCGTTAGAAGTTGAGCCAACTGTTCAGGTGTTTCACCATTAGCGCCTTCGTAACGAAAAACTTCAATAAAGCCAGGAGAAACAAACCTGCGATAGATAAAACCCTTAGATTCTAATGTGTCTATTTGAACAGACATACTGCCATTACTACCATTGTAGGGATGTGAAGATTGTCCAAAACCTAGCGCTTTGATTTCTGGGCGAAGACGTAAACGCTCAGCTAGTTGCCGTATATCCTCTTCGTTTTCTTCTTCGGTGCGGTTGATGATAAAGTTAGAAGAAGCCTCGGTTAAAGTGCCCATTTCTATTTTATAACAATGAGATGTATCGAATCCGCGGGGTTGCATAGAAATAGTAACATGAACAAAGACATAGTCTACAATAAACCACATCACCACACTCACCAAAAGCAGCTCTACGAAAAGCCACACATTAGAAGCCCATTCGTTTCGTATTTGTTTGATTAATTTATTATTCATAATTGCATTTTTAAATGAAGTGTTAGCGATTAATGTTTCCCAGTAAGTGCATTGACTATGCGCAGGCGCGAAGCACGCAAAGCAGGAATGCCTGAACTAAGTAAATTGAGGACAAAGCAAAAAAGCAAAGCATAGCCGAAAGTGGAATAATGCATTAACACAGAAGCATCTACCGTAGCTTCATTCAATGTATCGCTCATGGGTTCTGCAAAAAAGTAGGCTGCAAAAGACCAGCATGCACACATACTCAACAGCAAGCCTATGAACCCTGCAACAAACGTAATTATCATATTCTCTATAATGATTTGCCAAAGCAGTTCCGAACGTGTACAACCAAAAGCCCTGCGTACACCGATTTCAGATGTACGTTGTTTTAAGCGACTCTGTGTCATGCTACTCAAATTAATGGCAGGAACGATGAGTAGTATCAGAAATATGGTCCATTTGCTGCGGTGTGCTGCATGCAAATCGGGTTCAAAATTGGCAGCTTTGCCAACGGCATCTTTTTCCTGTGTATAAGGTCTGTTTCTGTCTATATAATAGTAGCCCCTTTCTTCAAGTACCACATTATATTCATCCATTCTACGCTTGGCTTCCTCTCGTATCACGGGGAAATCAGCACGATCTTTAGCCAATATAGTGACACTGACCCACCCCATCAATTTATCACGATTTTCTGTAATATTGAAAGTCACTGTTCCATAAGGAATCCAGATTTGGCCATATGCATGAGTCGCAAGCGTCGAAACATCCTTTACAACACCCACCACTTTACAAGTCGTAAAGTTGACTTGAAATTCCTGCCCCACGAGGTCTTGATCTGTACCAAATATGGTTCTTGCCATGCTTTGCGTAACTACCGCTTGGGGTAAATGTGATTCTACAGCAGCTTCATCGTAAGGTCTTCCTTCAATAAAGCGAAAATCGAAAACACGCCAATACACCTCATCCGTTTCGCGCACATCGGCAACATTCAGTGGCTGTCCAGGCAGTGATACTGGCATCGGCAAGACTATAGCGCAATAGGTAGTAATAGCTTCGGCTGATTCGATAGATTTGTATAAGGTTTTTGCCGCGATTAAGCTCATCGGTCCATTAGAAGTTCCGTCTCCCCACTCTTTATTACCTATAGAAGCATATCTGACATGCAAAAACCGATCTCTATTCGATTCTGGCGAAAAAGGAGCAACTTTCACTTGTTCCATCATCACCACCAGCATAATGAGAAAAATGCTCAATGCAGTAGCTACAATCGTGATAACACTAATCAAACGATGCTGTTTGATTTGCGCCAAGGTTTGTATAAAGTATTGTTTAAACATTGTTTAAATGGTTTTTAAACGTTGGCTACTGTACCTGACGACCATCAAAGAAGCGAATAGTACGATCGGTCTGTTTGGCTTGATCTTCATTATGCGTCACCATTACAATGGTACGGTTGTCTTCCTTGTTGAGTTTGTGTAACAGCTCCATCACCTCGGCTCCCATCTTGGAGTCCAAGTTACCCGTAGGCTCATCGGCCAGGATAATCTCTGGATTGCCCACTATGGCACGAGCCACTGCCACACGTTGACACTGTCCGCCCGAAAGCTGTGCGGGCATGTGGCGCATACGATGACTTAAGCCCACACGCTCCAACACTTCTTTCGCCAATCGGGTACGTTCTTTGGCCGACATCTTGCGGTAGAGTAAAGGAAGTTCCACATTGTCGAGAACATTGAGAGAATTAATGAGATGAAAGGATTGGAACACAAAGCCCAGATTCTTGTTGCGGAAAGCCGCCTGCTCTTTGTCTTTCATCTTTTCCACGTTCGTACCGTTGATTTCTACTACTCCACTGGTAGGAGTATCGAGCATACCGATGATGTTGAGCAAAGTCGATTTGCCACATCCCGAAGGCCCCATGATGCTTAGGAACTCTCCCTTTTGCACGGTAAGATTCACGTTTTCCAATGCTTGAGTTTCGATTTCGTCTGTACGATAGATTTTATTGACTGCTGTTAATTTAATGATTTCCATATTGTTCTTTTTTTAAGTTATTATTATTATAAGATTGTTATTCGTCATGTAAAGCTTCTGTAGGTTTGATATGGCTAATGCGATAACCGGGTATAAATATCCCTATCAATACCACTACAAGAATAATGGCATAGACGATGAAGGATACACCGATGAAATGGGTATCAAAGTGGGTCACCCAATAATCATAGAGAAAGTAAGACCATGCCTTATCCATGCGATACAGCCCTTCGCTCCATGCATATTGCAGGAAAAGAATACAGCCTATGAATACTGAGAAGGTAGTGAGGACAAAACCTTCACCCCATAGCATACGAATGATATAGTTTGGTGAAGCTCCATAGGATAGCATGACACCAACCTCTTGTTTACGACTTTTGGTTTGGATCCAGAAAGTACCGATTACACCCAAACAGAGATTTATCAAGAAGAAAATAGCCAAACCAATGTTCATACGATACTTTCCTGTAACACCTTCAAAACTCTCATTCTGCCGTTTCCGCGCTTCTACCGAACGGAATGAACGAGCATAGAAATTGCCCGAACGCAGACTCTTTAACATCCAAGAACGGAACTTTTCCTTAAATGCAGCTTCATTGATCCCATCTTTAAGTCGAAACAGAATGAAAACTCTATCTTCAAAAAGATAAGGGTCAATCTGAAAAATGGGCAATAAAGCTACAGGTCTGATTCTTTCATTACTGTTGTGTTTAAAATCCTCTACCGTCCCGATGATGTTGTAATATACCGTATCTTTATTTTCGATTGAGATACATCGGTTCTGTGAGGCTTTAGTAGACTCTTTAAACATTGAATGCCTCATGCCTTCAGTAATTAGCATATCATAAGCTTGAAATGTTACAGTATCATAGTGAGCGGCATTTTCAAAACCGTAGGTAGTAAAGAATGATGAATTGGGTAGAAACCGATAAATTACATTGTTAACTGATTTTGTTGAATCATCTTCTGCCTTGAAGTGTTGGAATGCGATTCCATCTGAGTTAGGATAACAAAAACCGACTAAAGGAGTAGCACTTTCAATGTCGGGATGACTGCGCACTTTATCGACAAGACGCAAATAATCGTTCACCATTGTTTCGTGCACTGCTGACTCTTCTTCATATCCTTTTGCGGCTGGCTTTAAATCATTAATGGATATTTCATACAAACCATCAATAGTATATCCCAATGGAATAGAAAAATCATGATTCATCACTATAATAGGATCGAAGATAACCCAAGAAACAACAGTGACCACTATCAGTTCGAGCAAAAGCCATGTGTTTCTGCGACGACGAGACCATAAGTTTTTTATAATCAGTTTAAGCATTATTTTAATCGTTTTATAGGTTATCTTTTGTCATAGAGTGAATGGGTAATGGGTTTGCGTAAAGCGTACCATGCAGGCAATAACGCTGAAAGCAAGTTAAGGAGGATGCAAAGCAATAAGGCAATGACAAACACGATAGGAGCAAAAAGCATATCACTTGAAATCACATAATTGATTCCCTCAGGAACTTCCTCGGGTACTGTATCAAAAAGATTAAAGACCCAATTGCGCGAGGTGTAAAGAAGTAGCCAAGAGAAGAGTAACCCCAATAAACCTCCCGAGAGCGTCAACAATAGATTCTCGCCCATGATTTGGTTGAGAAGTATCCAGCGTGATGCACCAAAAGATTTGCGAATCCCTATTTCACTAAGACGTTCGTCCATTCTGCTAGAAATCAGGCCACTCAAATTGAGCGCTGGCACTAAAAGTAAAGCTAGAATCGCATAGATTAACTGTCGAATCACCTGATAGACTTCTGCTGGAAATACTGGGAACTCTTGAAATACACTGATTAAATGCGAAGTGGGTTGTTGCCAAATTGTCATAATGAATTCATCCTTATTTTGTTGGTTCACTCTGCGTATCATCTCATTGATCTCGGCTCGCATTGCCTTCTCTTGTTCGCTGGAGTTGGTTAAGATAGTAATGTAGTAACCTCCCATATAGTCAAAGCTAGAACTCTCATCGTACCCATCAATAGTAGTAAAGGGTATATAGAGATTGGCGTAAGTTTTAGGAGTTAAGAAACTAGCACCGCGCACTACACCAACCACCCTATATTCTATAAAGTCCATTTCGAAAATGCGACCTACAACATCTTTATCTGTATGAAATAATTTCTGTGCCAACTCTTCTGTAATCACCGCTACACGTATACCACTGTCAAAATCGGCATGTGTAAATGGTTTTCCTTCGAGAAATTCGAATGAATAGATACGGAAAAAGGCAGGATCCACGGGCTTATAGAGTGTCTCTATCTCGCCTGCAGAGGTTTCACTCTGCACATACCCAAAGCTATCCCAGAAATAGGTATAGATGGCAGACACTGCTTCTGCATTTTCTAAGGGGTAGAATAGGTCGCGCACTGCATTATAAGAGAAAGCCCAATGTTGAACTCCATTTCCTTCGCCTTTAGAAAACTGCACGTTAGTAAGATAACTTGTGCCGCCTCGATTGTATTCCGGATAGATTGGCGCTATCTTGATATAGTAGACGATGGCTAAGATCATGGTAGCGGCTATAGCCAAAGCAGTACCTAGAATGTAAAGTGAACTGAAAAGGGGATGCTGCTTTAAAAGTGTTCTAAATTGTTTTATATTTTGTCGTAACATATTATATGATTTTTATTCGTCACGCAAAGCATCCGAAGGCAAAGAAACTGTTGCACGCTTTACGGGGATATAGGTAGCTATAAGTACCGTGAATAGAAGGGCAATGTAAACAAT
>CAMTPC010000170.1 GCA_947074295.1 uncultured Bacteroides sp.
GCACGTGGTTGCGAAGTATCTGGTTGATGGTGCTCTCCAATACGTTGTTTTCTTGCAGGAGGTGTTCCACAAACTCGCGGAAAGCTCCGTTGCCTCCAGCGGCTGTGGTGACATAGCGCACATCGCGCTTCACGTAGTCGGGGGTGTTGGGTGGACAAGCGCTGTAACCAGCTAGGCGCAGCAAAGGCAGGTCGTTGAGGTCGTCGCCGATAAAGGCTACGTCGCTCATGCTAATCTCCATATCGCGGCAAAGCTGCAAGGCTAGACGGGCTTTGTCCTGAACGCCTAGGTAGCAATAGTCTATCTTCAGCTTCTCGGCGCGCTTTTGCACGATAGCTGTGTTTTCGCCTGTCATGATGGCGATGGGTATGCCCAGTTGGCGCAAGAAGATGACACCCCAGCCGTCTTTCACGGAGAAGCGTTTCATCACATCACCTTCGTCGGTGTAATACATCCCGCCATCGGTCCATACACCGTCTATGTCTGTTATCACTAGTTTGGGTAGCATAATTATCTTGTTTTTTTTAATGACTTATTCTATAACATCGGGATAGATGATTTCGTTCTCCCCGATGGATTTAATCACGCGTTTGCCGATGATTGTTTCACGCTCACTCCATTTATAGCCATCGCCCGGACTGAGCAGGTGCAGATCGTCTTCGCTGATGATATGCCCGGCTGTCAATGCATGGCGGGTGGCGATGGAACGCTCCAGTTTGTGCTTGGCAGCTTTCACCGCAGGGTCTATATAGAGTTCGTCACGTCCCAGCCAACGCTCGGCTATGCGGATGTCGCGTATCATGCGGTTCACGCCTTCGGGACCTAGAGATCCTTGCTGGTCGGTGCCTTTCATGCGGCGGTCTATGGTGACGTGCTTCTCGATGATCTCGGCACCCATGCCCACAGCCACTACAGGCGCGGCAATACCGATGGTATGGTCTGAGAAGCCGATGGTATATTGTCCGTAATGTTCCTTTAGATAGTTGATGGTGCGCAGGTTGAGGTTATCGGGCTGCGTGGGGTATTGCGATACGCAATGCAGTATGGAAATGTCGCTATGATGTCGCGTGATGATATCCAACGCTTCGTCCAACTCCTTCTTGCCAGCCATGCCGGTAGAGAGGATGATGGGGATACGGGTCTCGGCCAAGGCTTCTAGTAAAGGAAGGTTGGTGAGGTCGCGACTAGCCACCTTCAAGCGATCGGGGGTGAATAGACGCAACAACGACAGGCAACCGATGGAGCAGAGGGTTTCCACAAAATCGAGCCCCAATGATTTGGCGTAACGATAGACTTCGAAGTGGTCTTCGTCGCTCAGTTCCAGATACGCACGGTGCTCACCGTAGGTGGATCCAAAGGAGTGGGGAGAATCGTAAGGGCGGTTCATCTGCGACTGTGCCAACTCTTCGCGGAGGTCGCGCTTGGTCATCTTCACAGCGTCCATAGGGCGCAGGTCGATGTTGAACACGTCCTCGTGTACGGGGCGCGAAACCAGTTCGACAATCAGTTTGGCTATATCGACGGAACCGTTGTGGTTCTGACCGATCTCTCCGATGATATAGGTACTCATATCTTTGATGGGGTTATTTCTCGTTATGGGCAATATTCTCTAGCATTCGCTTGCGATAATCGGGGTGTGCCTCGACTAGCTGTAGCAAGCTGGCTAAGGTAGGTTCAGTCTTTTCTATCCACTCTTTATAGAGTTTTTGCAATAGTGAGAAGTCTTCTGCAGTGTCTAGGGTGAAACGTAGGTCGAAACGCCCTTCCAGCTCTGCCGGTAAAGGCATCAGATGTATCTTGAACTCTTCAGGATGGGTATAGAGATAGATGGTGACGTGCTCCACATAGAGCTTCTCGGTGGTTTGCGTAGCCACGCAACGCAGAGCATCGGTGGTAGTCAGCTCGGCAAACAAGCCCAGATGAGACTTGATGGTAGGACGGCCATCGGCGAATGCATATGATAGGTAGTCGGCAGGACTTTTATCGTCTTCGGCAAAGAACAGCGGAAAACTGTCAGTCTGCAAGAAAGGATTGTCGGAACAGACGCGTATCAGGCGATCGATGCCATAGGCTTGTGCCGCACCGATGAAGCGGCTCAGCACATCGTCTTCGGCGCCACGGAAGCAACCGATACCATGCTGAGCGGCAGCTTCGGCCAATACATCGTCTTGTGGACGATCGGTGGTAGCCAGCACAATGGTGTTATCGGGGCAACTACGCTTTACGTTGCCGATAAGGATGTCAATGATACGCTGCTCGCCATAGAAGGGGAGCAATATCTTGTTGTGCAGACGGGTAGAACCCGTGCGTGCTTGTATGATGATTCCGTCTTTCATAACTTCATGCGTTTAAAAGCGTCGATATACGAATTGGGGGTGACGTTGATCACCTCCTTGTGCATCTTCTGGGCAAAAGCCTCTAGTACAAAATACGATTTGAAAGCTACTGACATGTGATGCAATATGGTGTAGAGGCGGGCACTCTTCAGGTTTTCTTGGCTCACGGTGGCAGCCTTCGACTGATTCTGGTCGTAGAAATGCTTTTGGTGCATCAACACCACATTGTCGTCGGTTACACTGATCTCGGGCAACCACGAATGGTCGGCTCCTGCAAGGTAGATTTTTTGGAAAGGCATGCGTAGCCCCACAGCTATGGAGGGGATCAATACATTGTGTGGGCGAGGTACGCCCAGCCCCGCACGAAACACGCGATCGCAAAACCCTTGATACCCTTCGATGGGAGTGGTGTTGTAGATGCATAAGCGGATATTGCTATTCATGGCGATCAACTCTTGCCAAGCCTTATCCTTCAAGGCACGTGTGGGCACAAAGAAGGTCATGGGCCAGGTGGTCTTGCGCGCCATGGTGCCAAAGAGTTGTTCGCGCTTCTCGGGTACAATCCAAAACAACGGATCGGCAATGAGATAAAGTTCGGGCTTCAACTCTTCGTACAAGGGAGAGTTGACGGCGAAGTTAACCGCCAGCAATGTCTTGCCACGCACGAAATCGGGATGACTGGTCACTGTCTCATTGAGTGAGGGACCATTGGCCAATATCAGCAGTTCATCGGGGTTGCTCAACGCATCGGGCAACTGGGTGTGCCACTTGGATTGTAGCACAATTTTTACCACACTCAGGAAGGTTTGCCATAAATCTCCCAGCCCTTTTACTACCTTGTCTTCGAATGCCATATCTTGTATTGGTTATCTTTTACCGCAAAGATAAAGACTTTGTGTCCTTGACGCATTGCAAAATACAAAAAATGTGTACGTGGGGTTGCGAAGTAGACTCATATTTCGATAATCTTTTCCCGTTTGGGACAACAACATCTCTATTCTCTTTGTTATCAAAGTAGATTAAATCTCTATACTCCACTACCATTTATGAGAAAGCTTCTACTCCTTCTACCGTTGCTATTGTTGCTTCCGGCGTTGCAGGCGCAGGAAGCCATCCCTATGGCCCAATATGAATCGGCTGACTATCTCAATGTGATAGGTCCACACGAACCCATCGCCCGCTTTTCGGTGATCTATGCCCGGCGTGGTAATCATAATATATCACAGCAAGTGCTGGATGCTGGTGTGTATACGCTTTTCTATAAAGACACCACTACAGGGAAGTTTGGTATGGCCAATGTCAGCTCTAGTCAGCAGACCTTGACCTATGGACCCATCTATGATGTGAAGCACACTTCCGAAACACAGGATCCTATCCCTACGGAAGTCTATGTGTTCGAATGGGATTATCAGAATTCTTTCAATTCCAACAAAGGTACTTATCTGGTGCGCTTCGAGATGAACAATACGGGACAGGGAGGTACTATCACCGAACTGCGCATGATCGATATTGATGCAGATGAGGTGTTACTGTTCAAAGAAGCTTGTCCGGAGAATATTGCGGCCCTCAACATCGAGTAGATTGGATATAAAAAAAGGTGTCCCGATTATTCAGGACACCTTTCGATTTTAGAATGATATAGAGAGAAAACTGAGAAAATTTAATAGTTCTGTGTGAGCGAACTGTTATACCTTGTCGCGTTAGCTGGAAATGGGAAAATCCATAGTGGTGAATCTGGTGCGAGGGTGTATTGACCATATTCACCAAGGTCGCGGGTGATAGTACGCTTATACTTTTCCTCGCTGTTCCAGCGCTTGCAGTCGAAAAAGTTCTCATAACTGCCTACACATTCGATCCACTTGGCAGGTTGCATCAGCGCCATGGCGCTCTCCTCGTTCAATGACTCCTGATCATAGAGCTCGACAAACGACTGATAGTCTTCTACACGATAGCTGCGAATGCGGTCGATCAACTCCAAACCTTTGCGTATCTCGCCCGTGCGGATATAACATTCGGCAGCCGTGTAATACATTCGGTCGCTGTTGATGCCATATTCATTGCCTTGAGCACTCCATCCGAAATAGATTTGGCAACCTGGAATGCCCGCGAACATCATGCCGAACATTTCGTTCCAACCGCCATCATAATTGACCACATAGTCGCCTTCTTCGAACAATCCGGCACTTTCTACCGAAAGAGTGAGCATTGTAGGCGATACCCTTGATGTGCCACGCATATACACATAATTGTTGGCGATGCTTTGAGGCAATACCCATGTATACGTATTTACCAGCTCTGAACGATCTTCAATCTTACCATTGATGCGCAAGGCTTCGAGGGCATAGGGCAATGCTTCATCGTATCTTTTCATCTGCATCAGCACTTTGGCACGTACGGCATTTCCGAAGGCACGATCAGCACGAAGTACGTTGCCCGAGTCATCGGCAGGCAGTAGGGATATGACCTCATCCGAGCAGTCTTCCAAGATATGTTGATAGGTTTGCTCTAGCGTGAGTTTCGTCTTTTGCTCGCTCACATCCGTATTGGTTACATAAGGAATGCCTCCCTTGTCAGTGGCAGTATTGGCATCATATTGCTGCGCATGGATATTGACCAACAGCCAGTGGAAATATGAACGCAAAATCCGAGCCTCGGCCATGAGTTGAGGCTTACGACTTTCGTCTCCTTCGGCATCAGGCATCTTGTCAAGAATCACATTCATATAATTGATGTAACGATAGGCTGCACTGTAGCGACCATCACTTTGTGTCAACACCGCACGGTTGACGCTCGCATCATAGGCCATGTTGGCGTAGTTGAGGGTATTGGTGAGCGATAGGATCTCGGGTACAGATTCCATCAGTCCAAGTGACTCATTGCACACCATACTTAAATCAATAGCAGGACTCGTTTCAAGTGAATACTCTTGATTGAGCAGCAATTCAAGATCGGCGACCTTGCTCAGTGTGGTCTTGCCTTTTGGGATGATATCCAACTTGTTTTCGCAGGCCACTGTCGCTAATAGTATGGCAGATAGCACTAGGATGGTTTTTATCTTATTCATTGTCATGTTTGATTTTTATAGGTTGATGGATAGGCTCATGGTATAACTGCGTGGCGCGCGGAGTAGGGTCGAACCATTAAGCGGGTTATTGGCCTCGGGATCTACACCAAGATCGTTCTTTTTCCAGGTAGCCAGATTGTTGGCTTGGAAACGTAAGCGCAATGAGTTCATGCCCATGCGATGGCAGATGCGACGTGGGAAGGTGTAGCCCACCACTACGTTGCGTAACTTGATGAAATCGGCTGGAACCACATTGGCATCCATATAACGATAGTCGCCCACGATATTACTTCCTCCTAAATAACCATTGGCAGGATAGGCCGTGGCATCACCACTACGCCAGTAGTTGAGGTAGCTCGAAGGGATAGCATCAACAAACGAAAACTGGTTGTAGCCATAGAGGCTACCTTCGCTCGACCAATCATCGACACGGGCACGCATATAGTGACCGCCATAGTAAGAGAACATCGCCGAAAGGGTGAAGCCTCTATAGCTGATCTCTGGTGTGAAGCTGGCCATGTATTTGGGGTCGAGCCCGCCGCAGAATACAGCATCGGCTACAGTGAACTCTTCGCTGTTGATATCGGATG
>CAMTPC010000171.1 GCA_947074295.1 uncultured Bacteroides sp.
GCACGTGGTTGCGAAGTATCTGGTTGATGGTGCTCTCCAATACGTTGTTTTCTTGTAGTAGGTGTTCCACAAACTCGCGGAAGGCGCCATTGCCTCCATCGGCACGAGTGACATAGCGCACATCGCGTTTCACATAGTCGGGAGTGTTGGGTGGGCAAGCGCTGTATCCGGCTAGGCGCAGCAAAGGCAGGTCGTTGAGATCGTCGCCGATAAAGGCCACATCGCTCATGCTGATGCCCATATCACGGCAAAGTTGCAGGGCTAGACGGGCTTTGTCCTGTACGCCTAGGTAGCAGTAGTCTATCTTTAACTTCTCGGCGCGCTTCTGTACGATGGCTGTATTTTCGCCGGTCATGATGGCAATGGGTATGCCGAGCTGACGCAAGAAGATGACGCCCCAACCGTCTTTCACGGAGAAGCGTTTCATCATATCACCTTCGTCGGTATAGTACATACCGCCATCGGTCCATACACCGTCTATATCTGTAATTACTAGTTTGGGTAGCATAATTATCTTGTTTTTTGAAATGACTTATTCTATAACATCGGAATAGATGATTTCGTTCTCACCGATGGGTTTAATCACACGTTTACCAATGATTGTATCGCGCTCGCTCCATTTGTAGCCATCGCCCGGACTGAGCAGGTGCAGGTCGTCTTCGCTGATGATGTGCCCGACTGGTAATGCCTGCCGAGTGGCGATGGAGCGTTCCAGCTTGTGCTTGGCAGCTTTCACAACAGGGTCTATATAGAGTTCGTCACGTCCCAGCCAGCGCTCGGCTATGCGGATGTCGCGTATCATGCGGTTAACGCCATCGGGTCCTAGTGATCCTTGTTGGTCGGTACCCTTCATGCGGCGGTCTATGGTGACGTGCTTTTCGATGATCTCGGCGCCCATGCCCACAGCCACTACAGGTGCGGCAATACCGATGGTATGGTCTGAGAAGCCGATGGTGTACTGTCCGTAATGTTCCTTCAGGTAGTTGATGGTACGCAGATTGAGATTATCGGGCTGCGTAGGATATTGCGATACGCAATGCAGTATGGAGATGTCGCTATGATGGCGCGTGATAATGTCCAACGCTTCGTCTAGCTCTTTCTTGCCTGCCATGCCGGTAGAGAGTATGATGGGGATGCGAGTCTCCGCCAAGGCTTCCAGAAGTGGAAGGTTGGTGAGGTCACGACTAGCCACCTTCAAACGATCGGGGGTGAATAGGCGCAACAGTGACAGACAACCAATGGAGCAAAGGGTTTCGACAAAATCGAGCCCTAATGATTTGGCGTAGCGATAGACCTCGAAATGGTCTTCGTCGCTTAGTTCTAAGTAGGCGCGGTGCTCACCATAAGTCGCACCAAAAGAATGGGGCGAGTCGTAAGGACGATTCATCTGCGACTGTGCCAACTCTTCGCGAAGGTCGCGCTTGGTCATCTTCACGGCATCCATAGGGCGCAGATCGATGTTGAACACTTCTTCGTGTACAGGGCGCGAAACCAATTCGACTATCAGTTTGGCTATATCGACGGAACCATTGTGGTTCTGGCCGATCTCTCCGATGATATAGGTACTCATATCTTTGTTGGGATTATTTCTCGTTGTGGGCAATATTCTCTAGCATTCGGCTACGATAGTCGGGGTGTGCCTCGACTAGCTGCAACAGGCTGTCTAGTGTGCGTGGCGTCTCCTCGTACCATTTCTTATAGAGTTGTTGCAGCAAAGTGAAGTCTTCTGCTGTGTCGAGGGTGAAACGTAGGTCAAAACGGCCCTCTAGCTCTGCGGGTAAAGGCATCAAGTGTATATTGAACTCTTCGGGATGCGTGTAGAGGTAGATGGTGACGTGCTCTACATAGAGCTTCTCGGTGGTTTGCGTGGCTACACAACGCAGAGCGTCGGTGGTGGTCAGCTCGGCAAACAGACCCAGATGAGACTTGATGGTGGGGCGTCCATCGGCGAAGGCATACGACAAGTAGTCGGCGGGACTTTTATCGTCTTCGGCAAAGAACAGCGGAAAACTGTCAGTCTGCAAAAAGGGATTGTCGGAGCAAACCCGTATCAGGCGGTCGATGCCATAGGCTTGTGCCGCACCGATGAAGCGACTCAGCACATCGTCTTCGGCACCACGGAAGCAACCGATGCCATGCTGGGAGGCAGCTTCGGCCAATACATCGTCTTGTGGGCGATCGGTGGTAGCCAGTACAATGGTGGTATCGGGGCAACAACGCTTCACATTGCCGATAAGAATATCAATGATGCGTTGCTCGCCATAGAAAGGGAGCAATATCTTGTTGTGCAAGCGGGTAGATCCCGTGCGTGCTTGTATGATGATTCCGTCTTTCATAACTTCATGCGTTTAAAAGCGTCGATATACGAATTGGGGGTGACGTTGATCACCTCCTTGTGCATCTTCTGGGCAAAAGCCTCTAGTACAAAATACGATTTGAAAGCTACTGACATGTGATGCAATATGGTGTAGAGGCGGGCACTCTTCAGGTTTTCTTGGCTCACGGTGGCAGCCTTCGACTGATTCTGGTCGTAGAAATGCTTTTGGTGCATCAACACCACATTGTCGTCGGTTACACTGATCTCGGGCAACCACGAATGGTCGGCTCCTGCAAGGTAGATTTTTTGGAAAGGCATGCGTAGCCCCACAGCTATGGAGGGGATCAATACATTGTGTGGGCGAGGTACGCCCAGCCCCGCACGAAACACGCGATCGCAAAACCCTTGATACCCTTCGATGGGAGTGGTGTTGTAGATGCATAAGCGGATATTGCTATTCATGGCGATCAACTCTTGCCAAGCCTTATCCTTCAAGGCACGTGTGGGCACAAAGAAGGTCATGGGCCAGGTGGTCTTGCGCGCCATGGTGCCAAAGAGTTGTTCGCGCTTCTCGGGTACAATCCAAAACAACGGATCGGCAATGAGATAAAGTTCGGGCTTCAACTCTTCGTACAAGGGAGAGTTGACGGCGAAGTTAACCGCCAGCAATGTCTTGCCACGCACGAAATCGGGATGACTGGTCACTGTCTCATTGAGTGAGGGACCATTGGCCAATATCAGCAGTTCATCGGGGTTGCTCAACGCATCGGGCAACTGGGTGTGCCACTTGGATTGTAGCACAATTTTTACCACACTCAGGAAGGTTTGCCATAAATCTCCCAGCCCTTTTACTACCTTGTCTTCGAATGCCATATCTTGTATTGGTTATCTTTTACCGCAAAGATAAAGACTTTGTGTCCTTGACGCATTGCAAAATACAAAAAATGTGTACGTGGGGTTGCGAAGTAGACTCATATTTCGATAATCTTTTCCCGTTTGGGACAACAACATCTCTATTCTCTTTGTTATCAAAGTAGATTAAATCTCTATACTCCACTACCATTTATGAGAAAGCTTCTACTCCTTCTACCGTTGCTATTGTTGCTTCCGGCGTTGCAGGCGCAGGAAGCCATCCCCATAGCCCAATATGAATCGGCTGACTATCTGCATGTGATAGGGCCGCACGAACCCATTGCGCGTTTCTCGGTGATCTATGCCCGACGTGGCAATCATAATATCTCGCAACAAGTGCTGGATGCTGGTGTGTATACGCTTTTCTATAAAAACACTACTACTGGGAAGTTTGGTATGGCCAATGTCAGTTCCAGTCAGCAGACCTTGACCTATGGACCTATCTATGATGTGAAACATACTTCCGAAACACAAGACCCGATACCGACGGAGGTCTATGTGTTTGAGTGGGATTACCAGAACTCCTTCAATACGAATAAAGGAACTTACCTGGTGCGCTTCGAGATGAACAATACGGGACAAGGAGGCACTATCACCGAACTGCGTATGATAGATATTGATGCGGATGAGGTGCTACTGTTTAAGGAGGCTTGTCCGGAAAATATAGCGGCATTGAATATCGAATAGAAAGGATAAAAAAAAAGGTGCCCCGATTGCTTGGGGCACCTTTTGATTTAAGAGCGATATAGAAAGAAAACCGAGAAAATTTAATAGTTCTGGGTGAGTGATGTATTGTATCTTGTCGCGTTGGCAGGGAATGGGAATACCCATAACGGTGAATCGGGGGCGATAGAGTATTCGCCATATTCGTCAAGATTACGGGTGATGGTGCGCTTGTACCTTTCTTCACTGTTCCAGCGTTTGCAGTCGAAGAAGTTCTCATAACTTCCCACACATTCGATCCACTTGGCAGATTGCATCAGCGCCATGGCAGTCTCTTCGTTCAGTGATTCCATATCGTAGAGTTCTACGAATGATTGATAGTCTTCCACACGATAGCTACGGATACGATCAACCAGTTCTAAACCTTTGCGTATTTCACCCGTGCGGATATAACATTCGGCAGCAGTGTAGTACATACGGTCACTGTTGATGCCATACTCATTGCCCTGTGCACTCCATCCGAAATAGATTTGGCAGCCAGGAATACCCGCGAACATCATACCGAACATCTCGTTCCAACCACCATCATAGTTGACTACATAGTCACCTTCTTCGAATAGTCCTACACTCTCTACCGAAAGGGTGAGCATGGTGGGCGATACTCTTGACGAACCACGCATATAAACATAGTTGTTGGCGATGTTTTGAGGCAATACCCATGAATAAGTATTCACCAGTTCCGAACGATCCTCAATCTTACCATTGATGCGCAACGCTTCAAGGGCATAGGGCAATGCTTCATTGTACCTTTTCATCTGCATCAGCACTTTGGCGCGCACGGCATTCCCGAAAGCACGGTCGGCACGGAGCACATTGCCTGAATCATCGGCAGGCAATAATTCAATGACCTCTTCCGAGCAATCTTCCAAGATATGTTGATAGGTTTCCTCCAGTGTGAGTTTGGTCTTTTGCGCGGTAACATCCGTATCGGTTACATAAGGTATACCGCCCTTGTTGGCTGTCGTGTTGGCATCATATTGCTGGGCATGAATATTGACCAACAACCAATGAAAATAGGCACGCAGGATGCGAGCTTCGGCCATGAGTTGAGGCTTGCGGCTGTCATCTCCCTCCGCATCGGGCATCTTGTCGAGAATCACATTCATGTAGTTGATATAGCGATAGGCGGCGCTATAGCGAGCATCGCTCTGTGTCAACACGGCACGGTTGACGCTTGCGTCATAGGCCATGTTGGCATAGTTGAGTGTATTGGTGAGCGATAGAATCTCGGGTACGGATTCCATGAGCCCGAGTGACTCATTGCATACCATACTTAAATCCATGGCTGGACTCGTTTCAAGTGAATACTCTTGATTAAGTAAAAGCTCTAGGTCTGCTACTTTACTCAGGGTGGTCTTTCCTTTTGGAATGATATCTAACTTGTTTTCGCATGCCACTGTCGCCAATAGTACGACAGATAGCGCTAGGATGGTCTTTATCTTATTCATTGTCATGTTTGATTTTTATAGATTGATGGATAGGCTCATAGTATAACTGCGTGGTGCACGAAGCGTGGTTGATCCATTAAGGGGATTATTGGCTTCGGGGTCTACGCCGAGATCGTTCTTTTTCCAAGTCGCCAGATTGTTGGCTTGAAACCGTAAACGTAATGAATTCATGCCCATGCGGTGGCAGATACGACGAGAAAATGTGTAACTTAGCACCACATTACGCAGCTTGATAAAATCGGCTGGTACCACGTTGGCATCCATAAAACGGTAATCACCCACGATATTAGTACCACCCAAATAACCATTGGCGGGATAGGCAGTAGCATCATCACTACGCCAGTAGTTGAGATAGCTCGATGGTATCGCGTCAATGGATGAGAGTTGATTGTATCCATAGAGACTACCTTCGCTCGACCAATCATCCACACGAGCACGCATATAGTGTCCGCCATAATACGAGAACATCGCCGAAAGTGTGAAGCCTCTATAGCTGATCTCTGGTGTGAAGCTGGCCATGTATTTGGGATCGAGTCCGCCGCAGAATACAGCATCGGCTACAGTGAACTCTTCGCTGTTGATATCGGATG
>CAMTPC010000172.1 GCA_947074295.1 uncultured Bacteroides sp.
TGGCCAAGCGCCACAATGGTTCGGGCATACTGCCCTACCCCGATGAGGTGAAACAGTTGTTGGAGATTGTCAACAAACACCCCGAAGTGAAGTTCTCGGTAAAGATGCGCTTGGGATGGGACGATCCTGCCGAATGCATGGCACTGTTGCCACTACTCAACGAGCTGCCATTGACGCATATCACCATGCACCCACGTATCGGCAAGCAGCAGTATAAAGGGGAGGTCGATCTAGAAGCCTTCGCTGCCTTTGGTGAGGAATGCCGCCACCCATTGATCTACAACGGTGACATCTTGACGGTGGAAGACATCGAGCGCATTCAGGAAGAGTTCCCCCATGTGGCAGGCGTGATGATAGGCCGTGGATTGCTGATGAATCCAGCACTTGCATTGGAGTATAAGTCGGGTGAGGAACTATCCAGAGAAGAAGTGATAGAGCGCCTAAAAACCATGCATACGGATCTGCTGAACCATTATGAGGCACGTATGGAAGGTGGAGACATACAGGTGCTCAACAAACTGAAGCCTTTCTGGGAGTATCCCGAAGAACTGATTGGACGCAAGACCTGGAAAGCCATCAAGAAGAGTATCAATATGGATAAGTATCGCGCGGCATTGCGCCAAGGCGGATTGCTCTGATAGTAGCGAAACATATAAAAACAAAAAGGAGATAAAGTAGGCCGCTGGGCTTCCCTTATCTCCTTTTTCGGTTCAACTATTTTAATAACCCGGAACGTGGTTCAGTCCCGGTCTCACGGGAGCGATATTGTGTTTGGTCATCCACTCTTGCAACATGGCACGATGTTGTTTCAGCACTTCTTGGCTATCTGTTTCGATGGCTAGATTGCGCATCTCGCCACGGTCGTTGTTCATGTCATAGAGTTGCTCTCTATATCTACCTTTATCGTAGAGCATGTATTTATAATCAGCTGTACGTACCATCCAGCCACGCGAAGACTCGTCATAAAACAAGGTTTCGCACACCACATAGGGTTGATGAACAGTTTTGGCATCAGGATTCTTCATCAGGTTGAGGAAGCTCACACCCGATGTAGCATCGGCAGGATTGGCACCTGCTATGTCGAGCACGGTAGCCATAAAGTCGGTACCATTGTTAACAACTTGTGGCAATACGGTTCCCGCCTTCTTTTGACGTGGATAGTAGGTGATCAATGGGATATTGGTCACTTCGTCATAGAGTGCCGTCTTCTGGTTCCACTGATGGGCGCCATTGCCATCACCGTGGTCGCTGGTGAAAATCACCACTGTATTGTCCCATAGCTTATTGGCATCCATCGCATCCACTATCTTACCAATTTCTTTATCTACGGTCTCTACCAAGCGATAATAGGTATAGCGATAGCGTCGCCAGTCATCGGGCGTATAGTTTTGTGTGGGATGCACACGGTAGCTTTGTGTGCGGCCCAGAGCCACCATTTCAGCATCATACGGATGAATAGCGAAGTTGGCAGGAAGGCCCGGACAATCTTTCACATCCGCTGGTTGTTCGATAGTGGCGAAAGGAAGATTCATGTTGCGGGCATATTCGCAGATATTATGCGGATTGTCAAACGAAGCCACTAGGAAGAATGGCTTGGTGTGCTTGCGATTCAAGAAAGCCACGCACTCCTCGGCCAAGCCGTAATCGTTGTGCGCATAGATGCTATCGAAGCCAAATTCCTGATCGGGTATATTGCCGGTATGCACATGCCACTTGCCCGCATAGGCACACTCGTACCCGGCATCGCGCATACGAATACCCAGACTGCCGGCTTTTTGCTCTTCGGTGAGGGGTTTGCCATTAACGCTCAGTCCAGCCGATCCAGGTACCAAGCCTGTGAACATAGCTGCACGCGAAGGTCCGCTCAGTGGCTGTGTGCAATATGCATTCTCGAAACGCACACCACGCGCGGCTAAACGGTCCATATTGGGTGTATGTAGATAGGGGTCGCCCGCACAGCTCATGGCAGTAGCCGACTGTTGGTCGGTCATGATGTAGATAATATTAGGTGGCGTAGAGGCCAAGGCAGGGGCAGGAATCAATGCTGCCCACAACATGTGTTTGAGTTGCTTCATATCATAAATTTAGTAGTTCGTCAATCTTTTAATAGCTCTACATCATAGCTTTTGCCGCCTTTACAGTCGAAGTAGAGCACAGTTTCGTTCTTGTCCACAGATACTACCTTACAGTTATCGGGTGCATTCACCTTCCAACGGCCTTTCAAGGTTAGTGTCACTGGCATCACCCCCCAGTCGTTTTCTTTCCAAGGACGCGAATAGATGCTACGCTCGATGCGTTTACCGTTCTCGTCGAAAGCTTCATCACTAGGACCACGATAAAGTGCCAAGTCGGGTTGTGCTACTGTCAGCAACGTTTTGCCTTTTGACTCTTTGACCATCACTAGGCAGGCTGTATCAGCCTTTTGCACCAAACCTCTTCCTGCTATCACGCCCTGTGGCGTTTCGAACAGTATATACGAGGTCGTTTTTGTCGCTTCATCGTATACAATATGCGCGTTGCGGTCTTGCTGTATCACCTTGTAAGTAGGTTTCTTAGCGAACTTCTTCAATGCTTTTTCATCGCATTTTGGCCACACCATGTATTCGTATTTAGCACCCTTTGGAGCGATACCATGATCGGCTATCAGCGATACCCAGCTACCTTCGGTCTCCTTGCCTGTGTTTTGCAGGCGCGACTTCTGATGAGGGTCATTGATCAGACGCACAAAAGTAGGCGTATAATAGCCCGTTCCCAAATGGTCTATGGTATAATTCTTGTTAAAAGTAGAATTATCCCAGTAGAGACGAGCCGCTTCGCTCACCACGGCTGATTGGAAGAGCGTCGTCTCTGTGGGAAATTCTGTATTTTCATTCTCTATATCCGAACCAAGGCACACGATGCGGTCATCGAAGAAATGGTAGGATTTGCGGGCACGGTGCGTGCCGTTGTACTTATCATGTTCGTGGAGCACCATGCCGAAGTTACCATTCTGACCAGTCTGCGACAATCCGCCGGCAAAGGCTTCGTCCGAATAGAGCATCTCCTCGATACCCGAATGCTTATCAACATTCATCACATTGGCCTTCAGTTGGTCGTAGGGTAAATGGATAGTGGTGGTGCCCGGTATGCGGTTCCAGTCGAAGCCAGGTTGCTGCCATCCGCTAGTGGCAGGTGTCACAAACTCGCCGGGTCCTCCTTGCATCAGCTGCATGCTGCCGTGTGCTAAGTAGCGGCCATACAGATTAGCTCCCAAATAGTGTTCGGCTGCCCAGAGGTAGCGCGAGTGTCCACGCACCACTGCCGACCAGTTGTCACGGCGCTGCACCGACACACAGCCCGAAGGCAATGACAAGTTACCACTCAACTCGGGTTCGGCCAAAAAACCTTGCGCTTTCATTAGTTCGGCCATATCTAGTTCTTCGCGTTTGCTGAAAGAGGGCACATATTCGGGCTTCTCCTCGTTCAAATCCGTATAACCCACTAGTCGCAAGAAAGCGGCCGCCAATTCTGTGTCCCATGCTTGTTGGCCATCGGGGGTGCCTGCCATGGCTAGCATAGCATATTGCATAGGCACTAGCTTGCCACGACCATCGGGATGACGACCCGACATGGCCAACGGGAAGTGGTGCTTGTTACAATAGAAACGCATGGTGAGCAGAACATTCTTCACAGTGCTATGTGCCTCTTCGGATACAGCAAAACCTGTGCGACTCAGCAGATAGATCATTTGTGTAGCGCCACCCAGTCCGCCGATAGCATAAGCCGGATAGTTATTGCAGTGGTGATGTGCGCCGCCATCATCCTTGAACGATCCTCGCAAGCCCAAGGCAGGAAGACAGCCTGAGTCCAACCAGCGTGAGAAAGATTGCAGGTATTGCAGCTTCTCGGGTGTATCTTCCATAATCAATATACTAGCCATGCGCCCCGGACATTGTGTATTGAAAGTGTCCATATCAATACCATTGCCAGTGGGTTCGGGATAGATCTCATTGGTGATGGCATACCAGCGCAGGGTTTTCTCAGCGTCGGCCAGTTTGCCTTCTTCACGCAGCACATCCTTCATCAGGAAGTAGGCGGGATACAAGCCACGTACACTATAGCCATAGTGATGGATATTGCCCCAGCAACTGCCATAGGTCACACCTTGGTCGGTGATGTTGTCGTACATCGCCATGAACATGTCGCGAAGCTCTTTCTTTGCCTCAGCATCTTTTGCATCGTGATAGGCGAAAGCAATCTGACGCATCAGGTTGAAATAGTCTGTCATCTCCACATCGAGTATGTTGAACATACCCTTGTCCCAGTTGGGCAACATGCGCTCGTAGGCTTCGGAGTGACGTATAAAATAGATAGGCAATCCCGTCACCACGCCATCTTTATAGCTGATTTCGTATCTATCATATTTCTTGCGCAGGTCGTTCAGGCGTTTGGCAGTGAGCTCTGCAGGAGTATAGAGCTGGTCGCGGAAGCGCTTTTCTACGGTCTGCATATCGGTAATTTGCGCCTGAGTAAGCTGATTTACCAAAGGAATGGTCGGTTCTAGGAAAGAGTTTTCATAGATGACCAACCAATGGTTTTTCGTCCCCTTATTGACAAACGGAACTTGAAAGTCGGGAGTTTGCTGGCGAGCATCAACTTTAGAAGCAGGTATAAGGTGATCGATATAGAGTGCGCCAGCCTCATCGGGTGCCACGATGCGCATCTCGTTCATGCCTTCCTGTGGTGTGCCTTGCATATCGCGTTCATAGCACACCCATGCCCCACGCCAGCCCGTGAAGTTGATGTTAAAGGGGAAAGAGGTACACACCTCTCCATCCTTCAGAAACTGAAAATCCACAGTCTTGTCCATCGCCTTCTCGTTATATACCCATACGATAAAGGCAGATAGATAGAGGTCTTTGCCAGTAGGATCTTTTAGTTCGAACTGCAGGTCACGGTTCATGGTCAATGTGCCGCGTGGCTCGAACTGCCACAACATGGAGTGTTTGCCATCGCGAAAATGTTTGTCAGATATGGAGAGTTGACCCTGAGTAGCACTGAATGCAGCAGGAACTTGTGGTTCTTCGAAAGAGAGCAGTCGTTCGTGTTTTACATATTGCGCGCTCAGTGTAGCCAGCCCTGTTGTGGTGAGCAAGGCTGCAGCGGCCATCTTTACAAGAAATTGTTTCATGATATAGAGGTATTGTTAGTTGAGTTTATTAATCTTGAAATCCGTGAAAAGCACATGATTATGGAAGAGCCTAAGACCAAAGTAGCCATCACCTTCTCCTGATTGTAGTGGATAGCAGAAAATTACTTCGCCATTTACAGCATAGGTCGTCATACTGGTGGTCACCATGATCATCACATGGTACCATTTCTGGGGTTGCAGCAGATGTGCAGCGTCTGTATATTCTTGCAACAAGGGTTTGATACGAGCATCATCTATCCCGAAAAACTCTCCGTGATAGCGTCGGAAGCGTGTAGTGGTGTTGTCATTGCCTCCAAAACCAACATAAAACAGGCTCAATGAGTTATAATTCTTGAAAGCACCATTGCGCCAATCGGAGCGCAGGAAAAGGTTGTCAGGATATAGGGGATCATGAGCGGCCCAGAAGCAGTTCATATCGCTCAGACGATCATGTTCGCCTCCTTCCATCGGCATGCATATGGAGTAGCTTATCTCATACTCGCCCTGCAGTAGCTGGTCATACCATAATGTCATGCCATCGGGCGCAGCGATGTCTAACGTATCACCTCGCTGCACGATAAGCTCTCGTGCCGATTCGTCTTCTATCACCCAGTGGTTGAAACGTATCGTCTTCTGCTGATGAGCGCAACCCGCTACCATATGAGCAATACTTATGAGCAATGCTAATTTATAGAGTATATGTTTTCTCATGTACCGTCGAAAAAGATTATTATT
>CAMTPC010000173.1 GCA_947074295.1 uncultured Bacteroides sp.
GAATACATGATATAGGCCATATTTGTATTAGAAGGATTGAATCCCATGCTCGACTTGATGCTTTCTACAGAGCTTGTAGTAGGGATAATAGTTAAACCGCTTACATCCTTAAATTGTGTTGCGCCCATCCAGTTGATTACTTCAGCTGCGCCACCCCATTGTGGAGTATAAGTCGATTCGCCCATACATGAAGTCAATCCAAGACCCAATAATAAGGTGAGGGCCATCACCATAGCTTTCAAATTTTTCATAAAATTATTTTTAGCGTTTTGCAAAGATAAATGTTTTTGTTTTATCAATAAATGTAGTGTCATAAAAAATACTGCATCCCCTACTCGACAATTTTTGCAAAAAGCTCAATATGTTCATCTACATATCGTGCAATTTTCTCGGTTGTGTCTTCTTCCATCTGGAAAAAAGATTCTTCTAGCTCGTCAAACGCCTCATATTGCTCGTACATAGCCATGAACTCCTCATCCGTGCGCTCGCGCTGTAAATCCTCCTTATGGGCATCGTATATCTTCTTGGCTTTATATACCAATTTAGAAAATTCCTCGGCTCCCCATAAGCGCATCACCTTAGCAAAAGGGTTATCGAAGATATAGCCTCCATAACCATTTTGTATCAACTGAATGAATCCACCCGACATCACTTCGTCACGAAAGATGCGGTAGGCCAATAATGAATGCTGCTCGCCAGTGATAAGAGTCATTTTCTCGGCAGTCCAATCGTCGCCAATCACCTCGAGATATCTATCAGTAAACACATTGATAAAACCATCCATTCCTTCGGCAGCGCCTGCTTGCAAAGCGGCATCTTTTATTTCTATCATAACTGATTAGTGTAGTTTAATATGAAAACATCTTTATTTCAAATGCGAAATTAATCATTTATATCGACTTAGCTCGCTCCTCTTCGATAAACTTTGATCGTTCTACTGTTATTACGTTATTATGAACCTTGGATGTTTTATTCTCATAGGACAGAAATTAGCTGATATCACCCGTTTTTACTGCATCATTGCTTTGTACATAATATTCTCTACATTGCACTAAATATGTGCAAGTTAGCAGCTACATCATTCATTAATCAGCAGCATAAAACAACTCACCCATACTACATCTTGTAAACAAGGCTATACACGATAGTAAACAGCCCTATGCACCGAGGCGTTCAGCCTTACACACTAATCAAAAAACACCTTACTTATCCATATATACTCGCACAATAGACACTTTAAACTATCAAAAGGTTACAATCCCAATAATCTACTCCTCATAAACTAGGCGCACACCTACCCTTATGCACCCCATCAGGGTGCCTCAAGCAATTACTGGCAGTCATGGAATTGATGGATGAATAGAGTTTGCCACAATACTTACAAGTGTAGTGGCCCTTCTCCCTACTCTCGTAAAGCTTGTGGCGACCACGGTGTGGACCAAGAGGGTGGCGCACACAATTGGCAGCAGTGAGTACCCATACAGAGTCGAACTTCAGGCCACAATATTCGCAATAGAAGTTGGGCATAGTCTTAAGATTTAAAGTGGAACATGTTTCTGATAATTGCTATCACAAAGATACGATAACACCACACATATTAGTTAAATAAACAATCTTTTAACTGAAATAAAATATAGCTCATAAAAGATTGAGGATATTTTGAGAAAAATATAATGATGCAGGCGTTTAACTGAATTATACAATTAAAAGCGCTTAAAACCCCATAAACCCATATTTTGGTTGTCTTAAAAACCAATAGTTACACCTAAAGAATGAAAAATTACATATCATTCCATGCAGAGAAGATTAATTTTGCGTCATTATTTATAATACCATTTAGAATATAATGAAAAAAATAATTTTTCTGTTTGTAGTGGGAATGCTTACTTCGTTCATATCACTGCATGCACAAACACCAGCATTTCCTGGAGCCGAGGGATTTGCACGCTATACCACGACCGGAGGACGCGGTGGAGAGGTTTATCATGTGACCAATCTAAATGATAGCGGAACAGGATCATTGCGCGACGCCGTAAGCAAGGGTAACCGCATTATTGTATTCGATGTTTCGGGAACTATCGAATTGCAAAGCAAAATAGAAATCAAATATGGAAATATTACTATCGCTGGACAAACTGCCCCTGGAGATGGTATTTGCATAAAGAACCATACAGTATATGTTAGAGCTAACAACGTCATCATCCGTTTTATCCGTTGCCGTATGGGCGATCAAGAATTGTCGGAAGATGATGCGATGTGGGGAAGAAATCAAAGCAATGTGATTATAGATCATTGCACCATGAGCTGGAGCACTGATGAGTGTTCGTCATTTTATGGAAATAAGAATTTCACTATGCAATGGTGTATCTTGAGTGAAAGCTTGACCAACTCTGTTCACGGAAAAGGCTCGCATGGCTATGGAGGCATTTGGGGTGGCGAAGGCGCTACTTTCCATCACAACCTGTTAGCACATCATGCTAGCCGCACGCCTCGTATGTGTGGCAGCCGCTATACGGGCCGCCCCGAGGATGAATTAGTGGATATGCGTAATAATGTATTCTATAATTGGGGACCTACTAATGGTGCATATGCAGGCGAAGGTGGCAACTATAATATTGTAGGCAATTATTATAAGCCAGGCCCATCAACAGCTACTAAAGAAAACATCACCTATCGTATATTTCAACCCAACGCTGATGATGGCAAAAACACGAATGTAGCAGGTGTATGGGGAACTTTCTATGTAGCTGATAATTATTTTGATGCTGGTTGCGATAAGCTGACTGACAAAATGAAAAATTATATGGCACAGACGAATGCTGACAATTGGGTAGGTATTCATCCGCATACGGGCAATGGCAATTTGCCAGGTGGTACAAAAGATGGTATCAAAAGCACTAAAGAATATGACGTAGTACTACCAACCACTCATACGGCTGCCATGGCCTATGAAAAGGTATTGGCCTACGCAGGTGCTAGCTTTAAAAGAGATGTGATTGATGAGCGTATCATTAATGATGTTAAAACAGGTACTTATCAATATGAAGGGTCGAGAGGTGGCAGCAATGGACTGATCGACACACCAAGTGATGTGGAAGGCTATATATTATACGAAAGCGTAACGAAGCCAACTGACATAAACAATGACGGTATCGCGGACGCATGGGCTGCGCAATATATGCCTGCAAACAAGACTTATCAAGATATCGATCCTGAAACGGGCTATTGCTATCTAGAGCTTTATATCAATAGCCTAGTAGACCATATCATGAAAGCTGGATGCCAGAATGCAGAATACTCAGCAAGTCAGTATGACTTCGATTTGAAAGGCACGACAACGGGTATTGAGAATGGCTTGACCGATAAAGCTGATGCACCAATATTATATAAGGAGGGAGGTATCACTTTTCTATCCAATATGGAGGAAGGAAGCATGATCTATATCTTTAATATGAATGGTCAATGTCTATCACGACAGCAAGCACGTTCCAACAATATGGAGATTGAGATTAACCAACCCTCTATAGTAAAGGTGGTCGGTCCTAAGCTGACTACTACATTTAAAGCCTTGTAAAGAGAAGAGTATGTCTAACTGAAATGTGAAGACACAGTGAAGTAGATATTTAAAAAATAAGGTATCAACCAGATGCACCAAATAAAAATACTAAACCTATTGAATTTGGCACGTGCATCTGGTTTTTTTATTGTGGTCAATGCCCACATCGCCCAAAAGACATGAAATAGAATAATCAAAATACAGAGTATACCCAATAACAAATGAGACTCATCTACCAACTCTGATATACTGTTTATCCCATGTATAAATCCGGTAGCTACAGCCTGACATACCAATCCTATTAGTATAAAAAGCAGATCTGTAAAACGGACTTTTCCGCGAACATGCTCTGTCCAAACACCAATACTATAGAATACAAGCGCCGCTACAAGCATGACCAAAGCCACAATCATATCTCCCGAATCAACATATTTTAAATCCATACCTTGACAGTTTATAAAAAAACAAAAATTCAATAACAAAGTTCAAACAATTGCATATTGCAATCTCGATATTACAATAGCAAGAGCGATATTTAACTATTTGTATATTTCGGAAAAAAAGTGATAAAGCCAGGTTGGGTTAAAGCGGGAAAACAAGTACATTTGCAGTCGATTTGAAAATCGCGACTACGTATTTTTAATTATATCACTATTAAAAAAGAGCTAATTATGACTTATTCACACGAAGTGGAACACATGTGTGTTGTAAAGAAGGGTCCTAACCACGGACCGGCTCCCATACCCGAAGAAGGCAAATGGGTTAAATCAAAAGAAATCGTTGACATTTCAGGTTTGACACACGGTGTGGGTTGGTGCGCTCCTCAACAAGGCGCTTGTAAACTTACTTTGAACGTAAAAGAAGGTATTATCCACGAAGCTTTGATCGAAACTATCGGTTGCTCGGGTATGACTCACTCGGCTGCTATGGCTTCTGAGATTCTTCCAGGTAAGACTATTCTTGAAGCATTGAACACTGACTTGGTGTGCGACGCTATCAACACTGCTATGCGCGAACTTTTCTTGCAAATCGTTTACGGACGCACTCAATCAGCTTTCTCTGAAGGCGGTTTGATTATCGGTGCAGGTCTAGAAGATTTGGGTAAAGGTCTTCGTAGCCAAGTAGGTACTTTGTATGGTACTCTAGCAAAAGGCCCTCGCTACCTAGAAGTGGCAGAAGGTTACATCAAACATATTTTCCTTGATAGCAACGACGAAATCTGTGGTTACGAATTCGTACACATGGGCAGATTTATGGACGAAATCAAAAAAGGAACCGATGCTAACGAAGCATTGGCTAAAGTTACAGGTACTTATGGCCGCGTAACTGAAGAAGATGGTGCAGTGAAAAAAATTGATCCACGTCACGAATAATATAAGGAGGAATAGAACAATGATTAGAGAAGTAAAATTCGAAAGCCAAGACCGCCGTATCAACAAAATTCTCGCAGTATTGAACGAGAACGGCATTAAAGACATCGAAGAAGCAAATGCAATTTGCGATTCTTATGGACTAGATCCTTATATGACTTGTGAAGAAACTCAACCTATCTGTTTCGAAAATGCAAAATGGGCTTACGTAGTAGGTACTGCTATTGCATTGAAAAAAGGTTGCAAAAACGCTGCTGAAGCTGCTGAAGCTATCGGTCTAGGTTTGCAAGCATTCTGTATCCCAGGATCTGTTGCAGAAGATCGTAAAGTAGGTATCGGCCACGGTAACTTGGCTGCAATGCTTTTGTTGGAAGAAACTAAATGTTTCGCTTTCCTAGCAGGTCACGAATCATTCGCTGCTGCAGAAGGTGCTATCAAAATCGCTGCTAAAGCTGACAAAGTACGCAAAGAGCCTCTTCGCGTTATCTTGAACGGTTTGGGTAAAGATGCTGCACAAATCATCTCACGTATCAACGGTTTTACTTATGTACAAACTGAATTTGATTACTATACAGGTGAATTGAAAGTAGTACGCGAAATCGCATACTCTAACGGTGCTCGTGCTAAAGTAAAATGCTACGGTGCTGATGATGTACGCGAAGGTGTAGCTATCATGTGGAAAGAAGGTGTAGACGTATCAATCACTGGTAACTCTACTAACCCTACTCGTTTCCAACATCCAGTAGCTGGTACTTATAAGAAAGAAAGAAATTTGGCTCACAAGCCTTATTTCTCAGTAGCATCAGGTGGTGGTACAGGTCGTACTCTTCACCCAGACAACATGGCTGCTGGTCCTGCTTCTTATGGTATGACTGACACTATGGGTCGTATGCACTCAGACGCTCAATTCGCTGGTTCT
>CAMTPC010000174.1 GCA_947074295.1 uncultured Bacteroides sp.
CGCAGGGCTATGCAGAGAGGTGTGCAAGGCTGGGTGAAGAGGCCGCCAAGAGAAAGGGGATGCTACCTCAAAGCTATGAACAGGAACTATGAGTTAATAAGAGACTGAGGTAGATCTGGATAGATATCAAGGAACCCTTAGAAAACACTTAACTAACTGATAATCTATTAATAAGATAACAATATGATTGAAATGATTTGAACTATATTCATACAATATTGTTTTAAAAGTACGAAACTTATGAAACGATAACAAAATGGAAGAACAAACATCAACACCACCCAAAAGAAACAAATTGAGGACATTTTTTCTGATCGGTATTTCCATAATAGCCATAGTCATAGCTTTATTGTGGTGGATAAACTATAATAAGTATATTACTACAGATGATGCCAACCTAGATTCGTATCGCATAGACATTGCATCTCAGGTAAATGGTCGTATATCAAAGCTGCTGGTTCATGAGGGAGATACAGTTTATAAGGGTGAACCTGTTTTCGAAGTGGAAAGTGCAGCTATAATCTCGCGTCAGATGCAGGCAGAAGCTCAATATGAAGAATGTCTGGCTCAAATTGGGGTAGCTAAAACGACGCTCAGCGAAGCAAAAAAATCACATGAAATAGCATTATTAGCTGAAGGATTAAGCCGTGCGAACTATGAACGAGCAAAAATCCAATACGAAGGAGATGCCATCCCCCTGGAATCTCTACAAACTCTTGAAGAAAATTGGCAATCATCATTACTTCAAGTTGAAATAGCTAAAAACCGCATCCAGTCGGCTCATGCCAATATTGAAGCAGCAACTCTTACTGCTGAATCAGCAAAAGCCAATGTTGCTACCCTGACAACAGACCTCTCCTATTATATTATAACAGCGCCTGCCGATGGCATAATTGGGAAGCGATGGTGCTTAGCTGGAGATATGATAACAGCAGGACAAACGGTGTTTACCCTTAATCAAGGAAACGATATATGGGTAGCCATTTATCTAGAAGAAACAAAATTTAGCCATATACGAATGAATCAATCGGCCAAATTTACACTAGACGCATACGACAAATTGACCTTCTTTGGCAGCATCTATTATATAGGTCATAATGCAGCGTCCGAATTTGCGCTAGTTCCACCCAACAATGCATCGGGCAATTATACCAAAGTGACCCAGCGCATCCCAATCAAGATTTCAATAGACAGCATAGCAGGTGATGCCAAACAAAGGACGAACCTTAAACTTATTTCTGGCATGTCGGCTACCGTAAAAATCATCAAAGATTGAAGTCAAGATGGCGGATCAAGCACTGACAGTGGCACCAGTCACGACATCAGGATACAAATGGTTGACACTGATAAATGTGATGATCACCACTTTTATGGTGGTGCTGGATTCTACTGTAGTGAACACGGCGCTCCCGGTCATCATGGGAACACTCGGCGCATCTATGAATACGGCACAATGGATATTAAGTGGATACATGCTGTCTATGGCCACCATTTTATCCACGACAGGATGGCTTTCCAATCGATTCGGTTATAAAAATATCTATATATTATCGCTGATCATCTTTTCATTTGGTTCTTTCATGTGTGGTAATTCCACATCCATAAGCGAACTTATCTTTTGGCGCATCATCGAAGGCGTAGGGGGAGGCATGCTGATGCCAGTTGGAATGTCTATCGTCACGACCACATTCACATTGAAAGAACGAGGCATGGCATTAGGGTTTTGGTCCATCGCTACTGCTGCTTCAGTCTCATTCGGCCCCATGATAGGGGGATATCTAGTGGACAATTTCAATTGGAACTATATATTCTATATAAATGTACCTATTGGTATATTTACGATCATCTTTACCGTTATCATGATGCACAAGTATGATGTGCAGAAGTCATTAAAATTCGATTGGGCAGGTTTCATTACATCAGCCATTTTCCTACCCGTTTTCCTCTATGGTTTGTCCGAAGTCAATTCATCAACCAATCCAGAGGGATGGAGCAGCGTTACTGTGATGACCTGCATGTGGATTTCCGCCATATCTTTCGTACTATTTCTATATTTCGAGTTGACTGTCAGCACCCCATTAATAGATCTACGCATTTTTAAAAACCGAAATTTCAGCTTCTCCAATTTCGTTATCTTCATCTTTGCTGTCGGTATGTTTGGCAGCACATTTCTTATACCTTTATATATGCAAGATACTTTAGGATATTCTGCATTTGAGGCAGGACTTGTGTTTTTACCAGTAGGTTTGATTCAAGCCGTAGCTTCACCTACTTCCACTCGTATTATTAAATATGTAGATGCACGCATCGTTATCATACTAGGTCTATCCATGCTTGCTGGAAGTTTCTTCATGAACAACAACTTCACGTTGCAGACAGATCACAGCTATATACTCTCCAGCCTTATTTTGCGCGGTGTGGGTATGGGTATTCTTTTCCCACCATTATTAAGCGTATCATTAGAGCAGATTACACCGGCACAGATGGCGCAAGCATCTAGTATTTCGAATATAACCCGTCAACTTGGTGGCAGTGTTGGTGTATGTTATTTCACTTATATGCTGACGATCCGACGCAATTTTCATACACAGATTTATTCGGAAGAGATAGATTATACAGGGGCTACTTATCAACGTATCACTAGTCGGTTAGCTGATTTTTTCTCAGCCGTCGGTTCGGATACTGCAACAAGTTCCGCAGAACAGGCAAAAAACTATCTGACCCAATGGCTACATACGGAAGCCTATATAAATGGTATTAATGACAACTTCCTTATTGGAGGGATAGTGACAGTATTAGCTATTATACCCGTATTTTTTATCATTACTAAAAAGAAAAAAACGATTAACAACTGATTATTATGAAAGAAAAAAGAAAAACATATATCATATTAATATTAACTGTACTATTTCACTCATCAAGTATTTGTGCACAACTAAAAAGTGATACATTGAATCTACAGTCTGCAATGATACGAGCATTAGCCACTTATCCCACGATACAGCAAGCACAAGAAGCTGTAAAAACGGCACAGTTGCAGACCAAGTTGACAGAATCTGCATATTTGCCCACACTTTCGGGAGTTGCATCCTATTTATATATGAATCCGATATCCAAATTGACTTTAGGAGAACAGACCATCCATATACAATCTAATCATAATGCCACTTTTGGGCTTTCCCTCAATCAGCTGATTTGGGATTTCGGAAAAACACGTTCTAGCGTGGAGGCAGCACGGATGAAAGAAGAGATAGCCTTATTGCAACAAAAACAAGTGATGCAGGATTTGAGCCTACAAACGATTAGTGGTTTTTATATGACTGCCTATGCTCGTAGGTCGATAGATATAAAAGAAAGACAGTTAATAGACTATGAAAAATTATTGAAGCAGACGGAATTGAAACGAAGCTCGGGATCTGCCACAAATTTCGACTACCTTAATACAAGTGCGGAATATAATGCTGTGAAAACAGCCATTATCGCATTGAAAACAGCAAAAGAAAAACAATACGTCACACTCAGTTTGCTGACAGACACACTCATAAATGATGAGACACTACTCCCCTTATCTTTTCCACGCATACAAGAAACCCGCTCGCTGAACGAGTTAATTGACTATGCTTTGATGAACCGCATAGAAATGCAACTGGTCTACAAGAACCATGCTATAGCCATTCGTGAACTACAAGTTACTGAACGAAGTTATAATCCCGTATTATCAGCAAGCGCTTCGGGAGGTTTTAAAAATGGATATGAACCTACTTTAGGTGAGCTACGCTTCAACTATTCAGTAGGAGCAACACTTCATATTCCTATCTATGAAAATGGAAGGCGTAAAAAGGAAAAAGCAATTGGAAAAGTAGAGATAGAAAGGGCATTGACAGCAATCGAATCGGCACGAAAAGAAATTACATCACAAGTGGCTGATAGTTATCTTTCATTAGTATCTGCTTGGGCCAGGATAGATCAGTTAAAGATTCAACAAACTGTATCTCAAGAAGCCTATGAGCAGGCTAAGGTAAATTATGCTGCAGGCGCTATCACCAATCTTGAATTATTGACAAGTGGCACCAATGCTATCAATAGTTCATTGCTATTACTTCAGGAGCAGATAAGCTATCAGATTTCATATTATCAATTGCTGATAAACATCGGAGAATTGATTTTCTGAGAAGAAGTATTAGTTACTTGCCGATATGCGTTGACTTTCTTCAATAAGCAACTTGTTTTCTTCGGCTTCTTTGATAAATTCCTTCACCATCCAATTTTTCTTGAAAGAAAGAGGGACTTCATCTAAAATAGTTTGTATTTCTGGAGTTATGATAGGATAAGGAAGAGAGCCACAAAGCATCATAAAAACATTGGGTCCAAGAATATCATCGGCATGCTCAAGAATAAAGTTTTGCACACAGTCATTCATCTCGCTAAGCAATGTTTCAAGCTCTGCAGTAAGTGTTTCTTGCACATCGTTTATGTCCATTCCAGCCATTATCAATCGCGCTTCTTCACGTTCCAAGTCCACCATCTTAGTTTCATAACTGTTTTGCTTTTCGATAAAACGATAAAGCGCATCATTCATACTTGTGCCCGATGCGACAAGTCTATTATCTGTTATATCGATTGAAATAGACCCTTTTTCGAGCACAAGAGGCATCAGAGGTGTCTCACCGATATAAAGCATTGTCATCACTAGTGAATCCAATTTACCCGTCATCCCGAATTGACCATGTACAATGTCCGCAGAGTCCAATTTAAGCCATTCGCCTTCCTGAAGTGTTTTCAAATAAAGCATATGCCCATCCATCTGACTGATAGATGAGTGACCTTCGATTTTATAAGAACGTGTACACGATACCATGAGTACACAAAATAAGAGAAGTAAGGGTTTATTCACACGCTATAATTTTATGTGATTGATATAATACAAACATAATATAGTTTAGAATCAGTCGGAAACTTTTTATCAATATTTATAGATTGTAAGAGTTCTTTTCTTTAATAATCCTTATAAACGAATGCAGGTGAGAAAGGTTATCGTTTAGTTTAATTAAATTTGCAAGCTATCTTATACATAAGATACTTGTAATGAGAAACAATTATGGAATAATGGCATAAGCAGAAAAGAAATAATCATTTTTAAATACAACATTAGATTTATGAACAAACTGAGACTACTGGCGCTAGCTTTGACTGCGCTTATTATCGGTACCGCTCAAGCGGATGAAGGCATGTGGCTGTTGCAGATGATGCAACAACAGAATGCAATAGACATGATGAAAAAACAGGGCTTGCAACTTGAAGCCGAAGATCTTTACAGCCCAAATGGAGTGTCATTGAAAGATGCTGTGGGTATTTTTGGTCGTGGCTGTACTGGCGAAATCATATCACCCGAAGGTTTGATCCTTACCAACCATCACTGTGGTTACGGATTCATCCAACAACATAGCTCTGTGGAGCATGATTATCTGACGGACGGTTTCTGGGCTTTGAACCGCGATCAGGAACTTCCTACACCAGGATTGGAGTTCACTTTTATCGAGCGTATTGAAGATATCACTGATTTAGTAAACTCAAAAGTAGCAGCTAACGAAATCACTGAAGCAGAGTCATTCTCGCCTGCATTCTTAAATAAGTTAGCTAAACAGCTCCTTGCAGAGAGCGATTTGAAGGATGCCCCTGGCATCGTGCCACAGGCATTGCCTTTTTTTGCAGGAAACAAATTCTATATGTTTTATAAAAAAATCTATCCGGACGTACGTATGGTAGCTGCTCCTCCCTCATCAGTAGGTAAATTTGGTGGTGAAACGGACAACTGGATGTGGCCACGTCACA
>CAMTPC010000175.1 GCA_947074295.1 uncultured Bacteroides sp.
CCCACCACAAACCATAGGATAAGGAAAAACACCAGCTTACCGATACTGAACATCATCTCCGTTCCTTCAAAATTGTTGCTCACTGCCATGGTAGACAGCACCACCATCAGCACGATAGCCAATATATCCTCAATGATAAGAATACTCAACACCAGTCGTGCAAAATTCTTTTTACTGAGGTTCATATCGTCAAATGCCTTATAGATAATGGTAGTTGATGACATAGCGATCATCCCACCCAAGAATAGGCAGTCCATCCTCACCCATCCAAAGGCCATTCCCACACCTACTCCCATCAGCATCATGCAGAAGATGATCGTACACGCCGCTATCACAGCTGCTCCGCCCACCTTCACTAGCTTCTTGAAGCTGAACTCCAATCCCAGTGCGAAGAGCAAGAAGATCACCCCTATCTCGGCCCAAATCTTGATATTAGCCTCATCGATCACCGATGGTGTGAACTTAAAATGCGGGCTTGCCAAAAAGCCGGCTACGATGTAGCCCAGCACCAGAGGCTGTTTCAGTTTCTTAAAGAGGAGAGTCATCACGCCCGCACTCAGCAAAATCAGCGCCAAGTCGGCAATCAGGGTAGGAAGATGAGACATATATAGTTATGGATATTCGTTCAACAGTATATCTGCAAATTTAACCATTATTTAGTCATTCATCTAAAGCCATCCCAAAAAAAGTTCTGCCGCTATCCTTAAAAATAAGATAACGGCAGAACTGAAATGTATCGGAATGAAAAAATGCTTATTTCCTAAATGGTGGGCGCACCACTTGTGCTTTCAGCTTGCGTCCGCGCACATCGATAAAAATCTCCGTATCCAGTTTGCTATATTCAGGTTTCACGTATCCCATGCCGATGCCAATCTTTCGTGTAGGCGACATCGTTCCCGAAGTCACTACCCCTATCTTTTCACCATCCGCATTCATCAGCTCATAGCCATGACGTGGGATACCACGATCCAGCATCTCGAAAGCCACCAACTTGCGTGTCGTCCCTTCATTCTTCTGGCGCTCTATCTCCGTGCGGTTGATAAAATTCTTTCCTTCTGGGAATTTCGTGATCCATCCCAAGCCCGCTTCGATGGGCGAAGTCGTATCATCGATATCGTTGCCATACAAGCAGAAAGCCATCTCTAGGCGCAATGTATCACGTGCCCCCAACCCCACAGGCTGAATGCCCTCTTCCTTGCCAGCCTCAAATATAGCCGCCCAAATCTTGTCTGCATCTTGCGGATAGAAGTAAAGTTCAAATCCACCCGCACCTGTATAACCCGTATTCGAGATGATCACCTCCTTCACGCCAGCCATTTCGCCCACTTTAAAGGTATAATATGGGATTTCCGAAAGATTCACGGGAGTCAACTTTTGCAGCACCTCTATCGCTTTGGGTCCTTGTACTGCCAGCTGCGCTATGTTATCCGATGCATTCTCCAGGATAGCCCCTTCCGAGTTATTGGCCACACACCAGTTCCAGTCCTTTTCTATATTAGCGGCATTCACCACCAGCATATACTTTTCTGGCTCATAGTGATACACCAGCAAGTCATCCACGATTCCCCCTTTATCATTGGGGAAGCAGGTATATTGCACCTTTCCCGGGGTCAGCGCTGCCACATTGTTCGATGTCACCTTCTGCAAAAAAGCCAGCGCATTGGGTCCTTTCACCCAAAACTCGCCCATATGCGACACGTCAAACACACCCACAGCGTTGCACACAGCCATGTGCTCATCTATGATACCAGTATATTCAATCGGCATATTATAGCCCGCAAACTCATGCATCTTGGCACCCAGTGCCACATGTTTATCGGTAAACGGAGTAGTTTTCATATCGAAAATCGCTTTATGTTTTTCTTCTAGTTAGTTATTATTTCAGGCTTTTTCTTCTACCAGCTGTGCTATTTTCACAATCACCTTCACCGCCTTTTCCATGTTAGGGATAGGGATAAACTCATAGCGACCATGAAAATTGATACCGCCTGCAAAGATGTTTGGACAAGGCAATCCTTTGAACGAAAGTTGTGCACCATCCGTACCACCACGAATCGGCTTCACATTGGGCTGCACCCCTACCGCTTCCATCGCTTCGAAAGCCGTATCGATGATATGCATCACCGGTTCCACCTTCTCACGCATATTGTAGTATTGATCTTTCAGTTCCAGCACAGCCACTTCGCAGCCATATTCAGCATTGATCTTACGCACCAGATGTGCCAATTCACGTTTGCGTGCCTCAAAGCGGTCACGGTTATGGTCGCGTACAATGTAGCTCACCACCGTTTCTTCCACCGTGCCCTGTATACCTATCAGGTGATAAAATCCCTCATAGCCTTCCGTATGCTCGGGCGTCTCGTGACGGGGCAACATCGAAATGAACTGATTGGCCACACGCATCGAATTGATCATCTTGTGCTTAGCATACCCCGGATGCACATTGCGACCCTTGAAGATGATCTTAGCACCTGCCGCATTGAAGTTCTCGAACTCCAGCTCGCCCAGCTCGCCACCATCCATCGTGTACGCCCATTCACACCCGAATTTCTCCACATCAAACTTATGTGCGCCCAGACCAATCTCTTCATCCGGATTGAAAGCGATACGAATCTTCCCGTGCTTCAACTCTGGATGATTTTTCAGATATTCCATCGCCGTCATTATCTCCGCGATACCCGCTTTGTCATCAGCTCCCAGCAGCGTAGTGCCATCCGTCACTATCAAGTCCTCACCTTTATGGTTCAGCACTTCCGGAAATTGCTTAGGCTGAAGCACGATGTGCTCCTTCTCGTTCAGCACGATATCCTTGCCATCATAATTCTTCACGATGCGTGGCTTCACATCCTTTCCCGTCATATCCGGGCTAGTATCCAGGTGAGCGATAAACCCTATCACGGGCACATCCTTATTCGTATTGGCAGGCAGTGTCGCAAAGAGGTATCCATTTTCGTCCAGCGTGACATCTTCCATCCCCAAGGTTTCCAGTTCCGATTTCAAGTATTCGGCAAACACCATTTGTCCCGGTGTGCTGGGAGTCACCTGTGTCGAGTCGTCCGACATCGTATCAAAGGTCACATACTTCAAAAAGCGTTCTACTAAGGTCATGATCTATTTTCTTTTTTAAAAGTTAAGACTATAATTAGAATATTTCTCCACCAATGGCGTAAAGATAGAAAATTAGTCCACATAACACAATTTAGAAGACGTATATTTATTAATAAACGCACAACAATCGTCAGTAAACTTTCATTTTGTCAATTCTCAACTCGCAATGCCATAAGCACCCAGTCGTTTCATCCATCTTTTTCGGCCATAAGTGCCGCAAATATACATTTATCTTCCAATAAATAAATACGGTGTACACCAAAGAAATATTTCCATCCCATCGAAGCAGCCTCACCAAACAATCCTCCTCTCGAAAACGTTTGCATAAATATATGAATCAGACTAACTTTACACGGTCAATCCGCGCTGAATAAAACGTTATATTAGCAACAAATAAGAATTCAACTAACTAATATCATGAAAAAATTACTTTACCTCATTGTGATGATGTTATTCTCATTCAACCTGTTTGCCTCGGTCAATATCGACAAGATCGATCCACCGTTTTGGTACGCCGGCATGAAAAGCCCCGAGTTACAACTCTTCGTCTATGGCGAAAACATTGGCGACGCCAGCGTCTCAGTCAACTATCCCGGCATCAGCCTCAGCAGCACTGTTCGTTTAGAGAGCAACAACTACCTCATTGTCTACCTTCACATCGATCCATCCGTTCAGCCTTGCACCTTCCCCATCACCTTTACGATTGGCAAAAAGAAGTTGGTGAAGCAATACGAACTCTTGGCGCGCGCCAAGGCAGGGAGCGAGCGCATGGGCTTTGATGCCTCCGACGCCCTCTACCTCCTCATGCCCGACCGCTTTGCCAACGGCAATCCCGACAACGACAATCTTCCCGGCATGTCGCCCTACAAGATTGACCGCAACGATCCCAACGCCCGTCATGGCGGCGACCTAGCAGGTATCTCTAACAATTTACAATATTTCAAAGATCTCGGTGTCACGGCATTGTGGTTCACTCCCGTATTGGAAAACAATATGGAGGGAGGCTCTTACCACGGCTATGCCACAACGGATTATTATAAGGTCGACCCTCGCTTTGGCACCAACGAAGAGTACAAGCAACTCATCGCCGAAGCTCACGACAACGACCTTAAGATTGTGATGGACATGATCTTCAACCACAACGGTTTCGAACACCCTTGGATTAAAGACATGCCTTCTAAGGATTTCTTTAATTACCCCGACTACGAGAACAACTTTAAGCAGACTTCATTCAAGCTCACTCCACTGGTCGATCCCTATCGTTCGCAATACGACTTCGATCAGATGGTCAACGGTTGGTTCGTGCCTAGCATGCCCGATCTCAATCAGAAGAATCCTCATGTCTACACTTACCTCAAGCAGAACAGCTTCTGGTGGATCGAGTACGCCGACATTGATGGTATCCGCATGGACACCTACCCTTATGCCGACTATGACGCGATGAGCGATTGGATGCGCGAGCTCAACGAGGAATATCCCAACTTCAACACCGTAGGCGAGACTTGGGTTACCGAACCTGCCTATACTGCTTGGTGGCAGAAGGATTCCAAACTTTCGGCACCCAAAAACAGTAATCTTAAATCGGTGATGGATTTCAGCTTCTTCGACAAGATCAATACTGCCAAAACCGAACAGACCGAAACCTGGTTCAAAGGACTCGACCGTATATATAGCAATTTCGTTTACGATTATCTATATCCAGACCCATCCAATGTGTTGGCATTCATCGAAAACCACGACACCGACCGTTTCTTAGGCGAAGGTCAGGATTTACCCATGCTCAAGCAAGCGGCCACTATTCTTCTCACCACTCGTCGCATCCCACAACTCTATTATGGTACAGAGATCATGATGAACGGTGTCAAGTCGCAAAGCGATGGCTATGTGCGCAAGGATTTCCCTGGCGGTTGGAACGATGATACGGTATCGGCTCTCACCGCCGAAGGTCGCACTCCTCTACAAAATGAATCTTATGATTTCTTCAAGACTTTGCTCAATTGGCGCAAGGGCAATGAGGTCATTGCCAAGGGAGATATGGTGCAGTTCATGCCTCAAAACGGTGTTTATGCTTATGCCCGTCAATACGATGGCAAGACTGTTTTTGTGATGCTCAATGGCACAGATGCCGAAACCACTGTGCCCCTCTCATTCTATAAGGAGGTTCTTAATGGTCACACTTCGGGCACTGATGTGCTGACTGGCAAAACGGTTGTTCTACAGGATAAGCTCACGATGGCACCACGCGAATCGCTGGTGATCGAGCTGTAATTTTGGTATTTATTTATAGTGAAGGGTGGGATAATTTCTCACCCTTTTTTTATTTTCAATGCATTGCCACATTTTTCTCGTTAAGGGGTTTCGGGAATTGTGGTGCCTTTACTTTTCTTTTGGCACGACCCATCAACCACCCACGCTGTAGCGGCACAGCATGCTGTGCCCGTCCAACAATGCAATGGAAAAGCCGCAAGGCAAAAAACCAACCATCACCGTACCACCATCATAAATCATCATTCCGAAACCCAAATCAACCAACCCTACCCAAAGTAGGGACGCAGCACGCTGCGTCCGCCTATACCGCATGGCGAATACAGGGTTACCACAAAGTATTGTAGGACGCATTATTGGACCGGACGCAGCGTGCTGCGTCCCTACTTGGAGGAAATCATTATTTATGGAAT
>CAMTPC010000176.1 GCA_947074295.1 uncultured Bacteroides sp.
TAGCACAACAGTTTTTGGTACTGTTTGTCTAGGTTCGAATCCTGGTGGACCAACATTGAAAGCCCTGAAGATTTTTTCTTCAGGGCTTTTTTAATTGTCTGTATTTTATACATCCCTCCCCATATTTGTAAGCATGTAACATCATGATAAGTATATGTAACGCATGCGAAAGCCTGTGTTACATAAGACATATACTTCTGTACGCTTTCCATAAGTCTTTCCTACTCAGAATTAATATCTTTGCTTCAACGAAATCATTAATTCTAATAACTACGAATATGCAGAAAACCTGGAGATGGTTTGGGAAGAAAGACACGATCACGCTTCCCATGCTCAGACAGATAGGCGTGGAGGGCATCGTCACCGCGCTTCACGACATACCCAACGGCGAGGTATGGCCCTTTGAGAAGGTGAAAGAGATGTGCGACTACATCAGCGATGCGGGCCTGGTATGGTCGGTGGTTGAGAGCCTTCCCGTGAGCGAGGCCATCAAATATGCTGGCCCCGAGCGTGATCAGCTGATCGCCAACTATATCGAGAGCCTGGAGAACCTGGGCAGGGCGGGGGTGAAGACCGTCTGCTATAACTTCATGCCCGTCATCGACTGGATCCGCACGGATCTGGACCACCCGATGGGCGATGGCACCACCACCCTTTATTTCGATCGTATCCGTTTCGCCTACTTCGACTGCCGCATCCTGCAGCGCGACGGGGCTGAGAACGACTACACCGCTGAGGAGTTGGCCAAGGTGGCTGAACTGGACAAGACCATGAGCGAAGCGGAGAAGAACAAGCTGATAGACAATATCATCGTGAAGACGCAAGGCTTCGTGAACGGCAACATCACGGAGGACGACAAACACCCCGTGAAACTGTTCAAGGCGCTGCTGAAGAAATACGAGGGCGTCGACCGTGACCAGCTGCGCGCCAACATGGTCTACTGGCTGGAGGCCATCATGCCCGTGTGCGAGAAATACGGCATCCGCATGTGCGTGCACCCCGATGATCCCCCATTCCAAGTATTGGGTCTACCACGTATTGTGACCGACACGGAAGATATAGACTGGATATTGACCGCTGTTGACAATCCCTGCAACGGCCTCACCTTCTGCGCCGGATCGCTCAGTGCCGGACGCCACAATGATGTGCCCCAGATGGCCCGCCGTTTCGCCAAACGTTCGCCGTTCGTGCACCTGCGCTACACGACGCCTGCTGGCGATGGCAACTTCATGGAGTCCTCGCACCTCAACAAGAAGCTGATAGAGGTGATCCGTGTCTTCGAGAAGGAGAACCCCGGAGTGCCCATGCGCCCCGACCATGGCAAGGATATGCTGGGCGATGCCGATAAGGGCTACAACCCCGGCTACTCGTTTCATGGACGCATGTTGGCGCTGGGACAGTTGGCCGGAATGATGGCCGTGGTAGATGATGATTTGAATAATAAATAACAGACAAGTAAAGATGGAAAATATGTTTAGCATTGCCGGTAAGGTAGCGGTGATAACAGGTGCGGGCGGTGTCCTAGGTGGCAGCCTGGCCAAGAGTTTTGTGGAAGCGGGCGCCAAGGTGGTGGCCGTGGATATACGTCAGGAGCAGCTGGATGCCCGTGTGGCCGAGCTGAAGGCCCTGGGTGGTGAGGTGATTGGCGTTTTGGGCAACGTGCTCGATATAGACAACCTGAAGCAGGTGGCCCAGACGATCGTTGACCAATGGGGGCGTATCGACATCCTGCTCAATGTGGCTGGCGGCAACATGCCTGGTGCCACGCTGGAACCCACACAGCCTATCTTCGACATGAAGATTGCTGATTGGGAGAAGGTGGTCGACGTGAACCTTAACGGCACGGTATTCCCCAGCATGGTATTCGGCGAGGTGATGGCGCGCCAGAAAGAAGGCTCCATCATCAATATCTCCTCGATGGCCGCCTATAGTGCCATCACACGTGTACCGGGCTACTCGGCAGCGAAGACGGCTGTGGCCAATTTCACGCAATGGCTGGCCAGTGAGTTCGCCTTGAAATACGGTGACGGGGTGCGTGTCAATGCCATCGCGCCGGGCTTCTTCATCGGCGATCAGAACCGTAGGGTACTGATCAACCCCGACGGCAGCCTGACGGAACGCAGCGAAAAGGTGTTGGCCAAGACACCTATGAAGCGCTTCGGCGACATCACCGAGCTGAATGGCGCGGTACAGTTCCTCTGCAGCCCTGCGGCTAGTTTCATCACGGGTGCTATGTTGCCTATCGACGGTGGATTCAGTGCGTTTAGCGGAGTATAAGCGCAATTTTTTATAGAGTTTTTGTTTAATGGTGATGGCGCAATCTGGTTTTTTTTGACTAGATTGCGCCTTTCTTTTTTACTATACAAGACAAATAACTATGAAGATAGCTGTCATTGCTGATATTCATGCCTCCGAGGCGTGGAAAGATATCGTAGAAATGGAAAAGGATAGGGTAGATCGCTTTGTTTTCCTAGGCGATTATGTAGATAGCAAGCATGGTGATGTTTCGGCAGTCCATCAGGTTGATAATCTGCTCGAACTGATTGGCTTTAAGGCAGAGTCGGGGAGGGTTGACCTCTTGATCGGTAATCATGACTTGCAATATATGGGTGGAGCCCGTACCAACCAGTATAATCGCAGTATAGACGATGCACTAGATGGCTTATTCGTGCTGGGTGTAAGAGATTATACCTTTCAGTTGTGTGCTATATATGGTGATTATATATTCTCGCATGCCGGCATAAGTCGTGTGTGGATGGCAAATAACGGGCTGCGCGATGTGAACGAAATCAACAAAGCTTTTCATGCTACCCCCTTGATAGCCGATTTTGTACGCACTCCCTTTTGCGATCGTAGCGGCGATGATATCTTTCAAAGTCCTTTATGGATACGTCCTGACTCTTTGCGCGAAGGCGCTGTTTCGGGTTACAATCAGGTTGTGGGGCATACGCAGGTATATGAAATCACCACGATTGAAAGTGTCGAAACGCAATTGACATTTGCCGATGCACGGATGCTTCAATATCTTGTTATCGACACTAACTTCAACGAAATAGAAAGAAAGCCAGCCCCTGTTTGGAATTGATTCATGTCCATCTACATAGGCTGTATATCTTTTCATCTCCTAGTGAATTTTAGTGCAACCTTTTCTATTATAAATTGTTAAATAACATTGGCCCACTGCGTAATTGGACATTCTTGGCCTGTATTATGAACATATTTATAATGATTAGATACTTTCTTTTGCTATTTTTGCATCGTGTACGCCAACGAAGTGCTACACATTAAGTAGTAATCATCCATTTATAAAATAACCAAGTATGAAAACGAATTATGAAATTCGCTATGCGTCGCATCCACAAGATGCAAAGCATTACGACACCGCTAGACTCCGTCGCGATTTTTTGATTGAGAAAATGTTTGTAGCTAACGAAGTAAACATGGTTTACTCTATGTACGACCGTATGGTAGTAGGTGGTGCTATGCCTGTAGGCGAAGTGCTTCACCTAGAAGCTATCGATCCTTTGAAAGCTCCTTTCTTCTTGACTCGTCGCGAGTTGGGTATCTTCAACGTTGGAGGTCCTGGTATCGTGAAGGCTGGCGATGCTGAGTTCGAACTTGAATTCAAAGAAGCTCTTTACTTAGGTTCGGGCGACCGCGAAGTGACTTTCGAAAGCAAAGACGCTAATAATCCTGCTAAATTCTATTTCAACTCTTTGACTGCTCATACTAACTATCCTGATAAGAAAGTAACTAAAGCTGATGCGATTGTTGCTGAAATGGGCTCATTGGAAGGTGCTAACCACCGTAACATCAACAAGATGTTGGTGAACCAAGTGTTGCCTACTTGCCAACTTCAAATGGGTATGACCGAACTGGCTCCTGGTAGCGTGTGGAACACTATGCCTGCGCACGTACACAGCCGCCGTATGGAAGCTTACTTCTATTTCGAAGTGCCAGCTGACCAAGCTGTATGTCACTTCATGGGTGAGGTGGATGAGACACGTCACATCTGGATGAAGGGCGACCAAGCTGTATTATCTCCTGAATGGTCTATCCACTCGGCAGCAGCTACTCACAACTATACTTTCATTTGGGGTATGGGTGGCGAGAACCTTGACTACGGAGATCAAGACTTCTCATTGATCACAGATTTGAAATAATCTATAAAATACATGATTACTATGCACAAATCCTAATTTAGATTTTGTGCATAGTGCTATCATATTTGTTGAAATAATAATTATACTTTAAATATAAATACTGTTATGGTAAACTTTTCATTAGAAGGTAAGTTGGCTCTTGTTACAGGTGCTTCTTACGGAATTGGTTTCGCATTGGCTAAAGCTTTTGCTGACGCAGGCGCTAAGGTTGTATTCAATGACATTTCTCAAGAAATGGTTGATAAGGGTATTGCCGCTTACAAAGCAGAAGGTATCGATGCTAAGGGTTATGTGTGCGACGTTACATCAGAAGATCAAGTAAACGCAATGGTAGCTCAGATCGAGGCTGAAGTAGGTGTTATCGACGTATTGGTAAACAATGCAGGTATCATCAAGCGTATGCCTATGCACGAAATGAGTGCAGCCGATTTCCGTCAAGTAATCGATATCGACCTTAATGGTCCATTTATCGTAGCAAAAGCTGTGATCCCTTCAATGTTGAAGAAAGGTGCTGGTAAGATCATCAACATCTGCTCTATGATGAGTGAGTTGGGTCGCGAAACTGTAGCTGCTTATGCTGCTGCTAAGGGCGGTCTGAAGATGTTGACTAAGAATATCGCTTCTGAGTATGGCGAGTTCAACATCCAGTGTAATGGTATCGGTCCTGGCTATATCGCTACGCCACAAACAGCTCCATTGCGCGAGATCCAACCAGACGGCTCACGTCATCCATTCGATTCGTTCATCATCGCTAAGACGCCTGCTGCGCGTTGGGGTACACCTGAGGATCTTGCTGGTCCAGCTGTATTCCTTGCTTCAGAAGCTTCTAACTTCGTAAACGGACACATCCTTTATGTGGATGGTGGTATCCTTGCTTATATCGGTAAACAACCGAAATAACTCATAAAACAATGCTGAAAAAGAGGGCGGGGAAGAGACTCCGCCCTTTCGGCTATATTTTTAATAAAAAACAAATAAGAAGAGCAAATGAAAAAGATCTTATTTCTTGTGGCTACTGCATGTCTGCTTTTTGCTTGCCACACTGACAAGACCGTGAAGGTGACTGTTACTAACTCTTCTGCATCCGATCGTACGGACGAGATGGTAGAAGTGTCAATGAAAGAGGTTGACGCTAAGCTGGGATTAAAGGATACGGCTCAGATAGTAGTGCTTGACGCACAAGGCAAGCAGCTTCCTTACCAGATTACTTACAACGATATGTTGATTTTTCCTGCTACTGTAAAAGCCAATGGCACAGTAGAATACCGCATAGAAGCCGGTACACCCGAAACCTTCCCTACATTGGCTTGTGGACGTTTCTATCCAGAGCGTAAGGATGACTTGGCTTGGGAAAACGACCTTGGTGCTTATCGTGCCTATGGACCTGCTTTGCAACAAAGTGGCGAACGTGCATTCGGCTATGATGTATGGACCAAATACAACACTACAGAACCTGTAGTGGAAGCTCGCTATGCTGCCGAGCTTAACCC
>CAMTPC010000177.1 GCA_947074295.1 uncultured Bacteroides sp.
ACCTTTCTTAACGTAAAATTAGTAGATATTATTGTATTTTCTTCCCAAAGAGCAATATGCATTTTCTTAAACAATGGATTGTCACTATAGTTCAGGGCTTCTACATCAGCCCATTCCAATGGATATCGCTCTATGGAAGTATATTGAACTTGCCTTCCTTCTCGTTCCGCCTCTTCAAGTGTTAGCAATGCGTTGAGGCCAGTTCCAAAGCCAATTTCAAGTATATGTGGTTGGGGTGCCTCCGACGCCTTTAGTCCCATATCGATGAAGATGTATTGTGATTCGGTGCGTGCACCTTTCACAGAGTGATAATGTTCATCCATCTCAGGAATAAATAGCGTGGCACTTCCGTCAGCTGTCTGTTCTACGATTCGTTTCATGGTGATAGAGTTTTAAAAGATAGCGCTGATGACACCATTCACGACGAGCAAGATGATGGCATAACGAAAGAATTTACCAATAGTCATAGCTATGACAGTGATCCATATATTACTCCGCATGAATCCTAATGCTACAGATAATACGCTACCGATGATGGGCAGAAAGGCAAAGAATGCCATCCATGCCCCTTTGCCTTGCAGAAACTTCTCCATCTTGTCTATCTTCTCTTTCTTGATGCGGAAGTATTTTTCTATCCATTCAAGTTTGCCAAGATGTCCCATCCAGTAACAAGTCATTCCACCCAATACATTGCCGGCAGTTGCGGCCAATAGGCAGAGCATAGGACTCAGTCCTGCCTGTGCTACTGCAATAAGCACCAATTCAGAGCTAAAGGGGATTACACTTCCTGCTAATAATGCAGAGATGAACAATCCTAATATTCCCCATTCGATGAGAATCTGCACAAGTGTATCTAAAAAGGCATCCATAGGTTAAAAGCGAAAAGTAATAATAAAAACACTAATGAGAAAATGAAGAAGAGGTTCGAAGCTTTGCTGTTGGTCATAGAAAAGACATGTCCTATCAAGATACTAACAAACATTATTAGAACAGGCAATAAGCTGATGCTTAATTCTGGTTGTAAAAGAGTTAATATCAACAATGCAAACGAAACGATGATAAGAAAATCCAAAAATGCACTGGTGCGTATATTGTTGCGATGCCCGTTGATGAGGCGATGCACGAATGCAGCCAGAAACAAAATAACCATATAGCCATAAGTAGCCAGCTCTTCCCACGAGAAATAGAGTGAATATTTGATAGGTGTAAAAGTAGCCAACTCTATGAATGGTTGATAAAACAGTTCAGGCTCACCTACAAAAAAAGCATAACCGAAAAGAAACCAGTAGGGGAATAAGATCCCAACTAATGAGGTCGAGAGGTTGCGGATAGTCAGTGGATGAAAACGAATCGCGCCTATCAGCCATACAGGTGTCAGAAACAATACTTGCGGTAAGAAAAAGCTACTCAAACTGATGAAACTGAACGAATGGAATAGATCACTGTTGCTGGTTCGTGATTGGTAGCTCTTGAATAAAAAGAACAGAGAGATCAGCAAACCTAGCGAGATGAGACTACCCGAGAAAATCTGGTGAATGAACGGACAAGCAGCTATCAGCATGAAGTAGAGCGAAGTCTGAACTGTTGCTCGGGTGCGGATGATGGCGTACTTGTTATTCAGTTCGATTAGCATATAGCCGATAATGCCGTAAAGCAGATAACAGATGATCTGACTGGACCATTTAGGTAAGACGATGGGCAGATTGGTCGTCAACCATAGTGGATAGGTGCCAGCGGGATCAGGGGTTGGAGTAGGGAATAGGATAGTAGTAGCTATCCAAAAAAGGGCGCTTATGAGAATGACGACAGGCAGTGTCAATCTGCCTGTCGCTACATTATTCTGAAAATTCCTTCTTGCCATTACAAATCAAAGCCGATGTCGCGGCGATAGTTCTTCTTGTCAAACTTTATCATCTCGGCTACTTTATAGCTCTTGGCCAAAGCTTCTTCTTTGGTATCGCCATACGAGCTGATAGCGATGACGCGACCGCCATCAGTCACTACCTTGCCATCCTTCATCGTGGTTCCGGCATGAAACACGATACTGTCTGTGGCAGCAGCTTCGTCTAGTCCAGTGATTTCGTAACCTTTCTCGTAGTGTTCGGGGTAGCCACCGCTTACCAACATCACGCAAGCTGCTGTGCGTGGGTCCAGTTCTAGCGTCTTGGTGTCGAGGTTGCCTTTGGCCACACCTTCTAATAGGTCCACCAGGTCGCTCTTGATACGTAGCATCACGCTCTCGGTCTCAGGGTCGCCCATACGCACGTTGTATTCGATCACCATCGGTTCACCCTTTACTTTGATTAAGCCCAAGAAGATAAAACCTTTGTAGCCGATATTTTCCGCTCTCAGACCATTAACTGTTGGTTCGATGATGCGCGTGCGTACTTTCTCCATGAACTCCTCGTCAGCAAATGGAACGGGTGTCACACTGCCCATGCCGCCTGTATTAAGTCCTTTATCCCCTTCACCGATGCGCTTGTAATCTTTGGCTACAGGCAATACCTTGTAGTTTTTGCCATCGCTCAGTACGAATACGCTGCACTCGATACCATCTAGGAACTCCTCGATAACTACCGTTGCCGAAGCGTCGCCAAACATACCGCTAAGCATCTCTTTAAGCTCCTTTTTAGCCTCTTCGAGTGATGGTAAGATCAGAACCCCTTTACCGGCGCACAAGCCATCCGCTTTCAAAACATAGGGAGCTTCCAGCTCTTCAAGGAAAGCCAGACCTTCTTCCAGGTTATCTTTTGTGATGCTTTTGTAGCGAGCGGTAGGGATATTATGACGTTGCATGAAAGCCTTGGCAAAATCCTTGCTTCCCTCCAGTGTAGCACCTTCTTTTGTCGGACCTATTACAGGGATATGACAAGTTTCGGGCTGTGAACTGAAGTAGTTGTAGATGCCTTTTACCAATGGATCTTCTGGACCCACTACTATCATGTCTATTTTTTCGTTAAGAGCAAACGCTTTCAATGCTTCGAAGTCGGTTGCTTTGATAGGTAGATTCTCGCCTACCAATGATGTTCCGGCATTACCCGGAGCGATGTATAACTTTTCAACTTTTGGGCTTTGAGCAATCTTCCAAGCTAAAGCGTGTTCGCGGCCACCAGAGCCTAATAATAAGATTTTCATACGGATGATATGTGAGTTATATGTTTCTTATAAATGATCTTCAAAATAGCGGGTGATCGTTTCGTGCAGATGCACGCGGTCACGTCCCAAAACATTGTGTTTGTGCCCGGGATAGATGAACAGGTCTGGATAGGTACGTGCATCTACACAAGCCTTGATGAACGACAATGCGTGTTGTGGTACACAAGTGTCATCATGGTCATCATGGATTATCATCAGGCGTCCTTGCAAGTTGCCAGCCAGATTGTTCAGATTAGTTGCCTCGTAGCCTTCTGGGTTGGTTTCTGGGGTATCCATATAGCGTTCGCCATACATCACCTCGTAGTAGCTCCAGTCTATCACTGGGCCACCTGCTACACCCACTTTATAAAGTTCAGGATAGCGAAGCATTTGCGCGGTAGTCATATGTCCGCCGAAACTCCACCCATGAATACCGATGCGGTTGCCGTCTACATAAGGCAGAGATTGCAGGAATTCCGCACCTATTGCTTGGTCTTTTCCTTCCTCGATACCCAGTTGACGGAAAGTGGCGTTTTCAAACTCCAGTCCACGGTTGCTGCTGCCACGATTGTCTACACTCAGCATGATATACCCTTTGTTGGCCATATACAGATCCCATCCGCGTGCTCCGTTCATGAAGCTGTTGTTAATCATTTGCGCATGAGGCCCACCGTATACATAGACGATGGCTGGATAAGTCTTGGTGCTGTCAAAGTCAGCGGGTTTTATCAAACGATAATAGAGGTCAGTTTCACCATCTGCTGCCTTCAAGGTACCCATTTCGATGCTTGGCATAGCGAAATCGGCATAAGGATCGGCAGCTGTCAACAGGTTGGTTGTCTTGTTGTCCTTCACCCGTATCACGTCAATGTTGCGTGCATCAGTAGGGGTGGAGTAGTTGTCGATCAACCATTCGCCCGACTCGCTGAGCTGTGCACGATGCACACCATTGCCCTTGCCTATAGCCGTGCGTTTACCAGTATTCACGTTCACGCGGTAGTAGGTACGATCCAATGGAGAAACTTCTGTAGAGGCGATGATCACTTCCTTTGTTTTTGGGTTGAAGCCCAATACCTCTTGTACCAACCAATCGCCCTGTGTTAGTTGTTTAATAAAATTTCCATCCGTATCATACAGATAAAGATGATTGTATCCATCCTTCTGACTCTGGTAGATAAACTGTTTATCATTCCATGGCAAAAAGGTGATAGGATTTTGAGGCTCTACATACTTCTCATGTTTTTCCTCTAATATCGTAGTTTCTAATTCACCTGTTTCAGCATTGTATCGACAAAGCTTCGCATCGTTTTGGTCTCTATTGATCTCTATCAGGTAGATTTGCTTTTCGTCTGGGCTCCAGGCTACATTTGTGAAATAGCGGTCTGTTGGATCACCTGTATTGAGAAATATAGTTTGATCAGTAGCAGGGTTATACACACCCACTTGTACTTTGTGGCTGGTCATACCTGCCATGGGGTATCGTATATTATTAGCTTCTGCTACGCGTGCTGTCATATCTACTAGTGGATATTCGGTCACCATGCTTTCGTCCATGTGGTAAAAAGCCAGTTTATTTCCTTTAGGACTCCAGAAAGTGCCTTTAGATATACCGAATTCGTTGCGATGCACAGACTGTCCGCTTACTACACCTTCGGGGTTCTCGGTGATTCGTTTGTCATTCACATAGAGATTATTTTTCTTCGTAAATGCCACGTTTCCGCTCTCGCTGTTGTAGTCAGTATTGGTGCCATCGGCATGCATCTCTATCACTTTATCGATGCGATGTGTTGCAAAGTTATAGAAAATAAATTTACCAGGCTTCCGAATCAACATATCCGTCTGATTCTTCCACGGAAAGCTCACATTATAGAAGTGTTGGATAGGCAGTAAGTCGGCTTCTTCCAAAACCTCATTTACTTTAGAGCGTTGAATGGTGTAGAGGGTTTTACCCGTTTGTGGATTAATGATGGTCATATCATCAATATCGGGTTTCACATAGTTGTCTCCCCAAAATTGCAGATTGTAGATATTCTCGGCAAAACGGTAGGTCGCTCCGCCAGGAATCAGATCCTCTAGGGTGGGTAGTTTTGTGTTTTGTGCAGTCATACTCATAGACATAAAGGCGAAAAGCGCCAGTAGTAATCCTCCTTTTATCTTCATCTCTGTTGTTTTTCTTAGGATTAAGCGGACGGTTATTGTGGCCGTCCGCTTGGAAATATTTTTATGATTAACGTTTAGTCTTTCTTATCTTTATCGAAAAGATTCTTGCGTTCTTCTCTCAAATCTTCACGGCTCTTAGGTTCACGAGGTTTACGATCGCCGAAGCTACGTCTTTCTCCACCCTCGCGTGGTCTGAAGCTACGGCGTTCGCCTCCTTCGCGCGATCCGAAGCTGCGACGTTCGCCATCGCGAGCAGGTCTGCGTTCTCTTCTGTCGCCACTTCCGCCTTCGCGTGATCCGAAGCTACGTCTTTCGCCTTCCTCACGAGG
>CAMTPC010000178.1 GCA_947074295.1 uncultured Bacteroides sp.
ACAAACAGTACCAAAAACTGTTGTGCTACCATTACACCATGGACCAAACTTGTTGGGCTTTCTCTCAAAAGCGATGCAAAGATATGGAGACAATTTTATATCTCCAAATCTTTAAACACTTTTTATCATTTTACTATGATCAAATAGTAGTTTTTCTTTCCGCGCTGTATCAAAAGGTACTTATCATTGAGTAAATCAGCAGTAGTCAACACTTGATCAAAAGCAGCTAATTTTTCTTTATTAAGCGATACGCCACCACCTTGCACCAATTTGCGCATTTCGCCTTTTGATGCAAATACGGCAGCCGAATCCACCAATAGGTCTACAGCCTTAGTACCTTCTTCTAAAAGATTGCGAGATACTTCGAACTGGGGTACACCTTCGAATACAGCCAACAAAGTGTCTTCATCCAGCTTCTTTAGAGCATCAGAAGTAGCATTACCAAATAAAATGCCCGATGCTTCGACAGCAGCATTATAATCGTCTTCTGAGTGTACCATGATAGTCACTTCCTGAGCCAAACGTTTTTGCAATACACGCAAGTGCGGAGCTTCTGCATGCTCAGCAACTAGTGCATCTATCTCTTCCTTAGGCAAAGATGTGAAAATCTTGATATAGCGTTCTGCATCACTGTCACTCACGTTCAGCCAGAATTGGTAAAACTTGTAAGGTGACGTATATTTGGCATCGAGCCATACATTACCAGATTCCGTTTTACCGAATTTACCGCCGTCAGCCTTTGTGATGAGCGGGCAGGTGAGGGCATAAGCTTCTCCACCATTGGTACGACGAATCAACTCTGTACCGGTAGTGATATTACCCCATTGATCCGAGCCACCCATCTGCAGTTTACAGTTCTTTTCGCGGTTCAGATGAACATAGTCATACCCTTGAAGCAGTTGATAAGTGAATTCAGTAAATGATAGACCATCACGAGCTTCACCATTGAGGCGCTTTTTAACTGAATCTTTCGCCATCATGTAGTTCACGGTGATGTGTTTACCTACTTCGCGAGCGAAATCAAGGAAAGAGAATTCTTTCATCCAGTCGTAATTGTTCACCAGTTCGGCACGATTGGGGGCATCCGACTCGAAATCGAGGAATTTGGCTAACTGCTTTTTGATACAGTCTTGATTGTGGCGCAAAATGTCTTCAGTAAGCAGATTGCGCTCGGCCGACTTACCCGAAGGGTCGCCAATCATACCCGTAGCACCGCCAATAAGCGCCAATGGCTTGTGCCCGCAGCGCTGCAAATGACGGAGCATCATCACACCACACAAGTGACCGATATGTAATGAATCAGCAGTTGGGTCAATACCCAAGTAAGCCGTTACTTGTTCTTTTTGCAATAACTCTTCTGTGCCGGGCATCATGTCATGCAACATGCCACGCCATCTTAGTTCTTCTACAAAGTTCATCGTATGTAAGTTATTTAAGTTTCAAATGAATACAAAAGTACGACAGTTTGCCCGAACAGCCAACTCTTATCTATTAAAAAACACTTTATCAGCATTTTGTGCAACCGCTTCCGTCAACACCTGAAGGGATAAATCCAGCTGCAATGCCACTTGCTGATACAGCTGTTTGACAGGTACTTCACTCTCATCCGTTTCCAGAAAAAGACGATCCAATGGCATAGAACGGAGTGATTTTTCATTGAAGTGCATGCCGTATGACAGATAAAAACCACAATCAATCAATTGCCGCGCCAACTCGGGTTTTCCTCGAAAACCATGAATAATCCATGGTACATTTGTCTTTTTAGAACGTTTAAGATCCATGACTTCATTATGAGCCTTGACACAATGGATGATAAGTGGACGGTCGAAGGAATGGGCAACAGCAATCTGCGCTTGGAATGCCTCCTTCTGCAGCTGCCAAGGTGTATTGCAGACTTTATCAAGCCCACACTCACCCACAGCCACGATTTGAGGGTAGCTTTCTAGCAAATGACGCAAATCATCTATAGCAGTATCTAGCTGATAGGTTTCAAGGGACCAAGGATGCAATCCTTGTGAACAATAGGTGGAGGATGCAACTTGTATGCATTTATCAAAATCGCAGTTCCAGATAGAGGTATCTGGATGTTCGGGTTGGCGATGTGTATGCATATCAAAATACTTCATAGCGTCTTAGTTTCTAGGGTACGGGATCATAACCAGAACCTCCCCAAGGATGACATTTAGAAATCCTACGAACAGTGAGATAAAACCCTTTGAAAGGACCATGCTTCTTGATTGCCTCTATGGCATATTGCGAACAGGTTGGAGTAAAACGACATGAGGGACCCAAATGAGGCGATATAGCAGCCCGATAAAAGTAGATGGGTCCTAGTAATAGATAGGACAGTAATCGTTTCATGACATTTTTTCTGTGATGCGTATCAGCAACAGACGCACCTTGTCCATAATCTCGGCGGTAGGATAGAGCTCGTCCGACTGATAGATGAAAGCTACCGCCAGCTTTTGTCCTTTGTCGGCAAGCAATGAGCTGAGCTCGTGTTTGTTCAACCTAAACCCTTCGCGCACTTGTCGCTTGATATAGTTGCGCTTAACGGCTCGCTTAAATCGTTTCTTAGGGACACTGATCAGCACAGAGACTGTCGCTTCCAACTCGTCAGCAGGCATATACACAATGCGCAGCGGATAGATAGAGAAGGAGCGAGCATTGCCACCAGCAAACATGCGGTCGATAATGAGTTTGCGGTGTAGTCTTTCGGCTTTACAGAGACCATTCGTCATAGGGTGAAGGTGTTGAATCAAAAAAATCAGATAAATCTATTTACAAACCTATTCTTAAATATAACACAGACACAGATTGCAGGGTTCATATACATCATTTTTAATGTGATAGAAATCCTGTAATCTGTGTCTGCCATATCATCAGAGAATATGCACTCGCACCAGGCAGAGGCAAATTCGTTATTCTGCGTTGTTATTCTCTTTGATAAACATATCAAGAGCAGCAGTCATCGAAGGAGCTTTAACCGAAGGAGCTTCCAGATCGAGTCGCAACCCAGCATCGCGCACAGCCTGAGCCGTGGTCGTACCGAACGTACCAATCTTAATATCTTTTTGCTCAAAATCGGGGAAGTTCTTCTTCAAAGAGCTCACACCTGCAGGGCTGAAAAACACCAACATATCATAATCGAATGCTTCATCTTCGGTAAAATCATTGCTTACCGTACGATACATCACGACTTCATTATGCTGAATCTTGTTCTTATCCAACAGGTTCTTGATGTCATCATTGTGCACGTCAGAAACGGGAACAAGATATTTTTCAGTCTTATGCTTCAAGATAGAAGGAACCAAGTCCTCTATTTTTCCAGTATTGCCGAAGAATACTTTACGTTTGCGATATTGCACGTATTTTTGGATATAAAGAGCGATTTGCTCCGTCACACAAAAATACTTCATAGTTTCAGGGATATTCACGCGCATCTCTGAACATAGATGAAAAAAATGGTCGATGGCATGACGCGAAGTAAAGAGTACAGCGGTATGATCTAGAATAGATACTTTCTGCTGTCTGACTTCCTTTGCAGTCACACTTTCTACCTTGATGAAAGGACGAAAGTCGATATTGATGCCATATTTTTCAGCGATATCATAATAGGGTGATTTTTCTGAAGCAGGCTTCGGCTGCGATACAAGTACTTTTTTAATTTTCAACGTCCTATAATTTTATTGTCAACAAATCGTTTACTTTTATCATCCCGCTGTAAATTAGCATACAAGGAACGATTTCAAGGGCACAAAAGTACAAAATTAATAGGAAAAAATCACTTAAAGTGTTGGAAAAAAGTTTTATCCACTTATAAAACATCAATATTTTAGCAGCAAACAACAATATCAGGCCAATTATAACTAACGTTTTGAGCTGAAAATCGAAATAAATCAATAAAAGCACAAAGGGGAAAAGTATAAAACCCGACAAATAAACAAGCGATGAATAGGACTCCATCCATACACTAGTCCTGTTTTTGTCAAAAAACATCCATCCCACAAACGAATAGACGAGCCATTTCAGGAGGAAATAAGCGATACAGGCACCTATATAAACCCCCACCACTTTGTAAGCTGGCTGTATCTCGGGAAGGATTGGATACATGTCGCATGAGAAGTTGAACAGATAAATTCCTACCAAAATACAGGTCTGCAAGATCAATAACATCAGATATCGCATATCGGTAACAGTAGATGAAGCAAATATACTGATGCGCTCTTTGTGAAAAACAAACCACTTGAGCTGCAATAACAAATACTTATGACTATGTGCCAATGTAAAGGCTGATATCAAGAAGCATAGCAACAAGACAGAAGCCAAGAAATTGTCGGTTTGTGGAGAGTAGGGGATTTCTATGCCGGGGATACCGGAAAGCAAGGGAAAGATATTCATCATATCGCAGCGAATTTTCGGATTGACTCGTCCCACACAGGGGTATCATGAATAAGCTGCAAGGCTTGTTGCGGAGTAGTGGCTACATGCCATATATCACCGTGTTCTTTGCGCATGAAATTCTCGGTGATAGCGGTATCCAACATTTGCAACAATGGGTCGAAAAAACCGCCCACGTTGAGTATCACTATCGGATTGAGGTATAACCCCAGCTGCTTCCAGGTGATTATTTCCAACAGCTCCTCCAATGTACCGCAACCACCTGGTAAGGCTATTACCGCATCGCTTAGCTGAGCCATCAGCTGCTTGCGTTCGTGCATGCTTTCTACCTCGACAAGCTTTGTGAGACCAGTATGGTGCCAGTTTTGCTCTACCATGAAGGTCGGAATCACCCCAGTCACGTCACCGCCATTAGCCAGCACGGCGTCAGCAACACTTCGCATCAGCCCAATGTTCCCTGCGCCGTTTATTAGGCGTATGTGCTGATCGGCCAACAACTTGCCCAGCTCCTCGGCTGCAGCAAAGTATTTCGCATCTATTTTGGTACTCGATGCGCTATAGACGCAAATCGATTTTATAGTATTCATATCTTGTTCGGAACTTTTATCGAATAATAGCTGCAAAAGTACAGCATTTCGACTGAATAACCATTAAAAAAAGGGTGCCATTTTGAATAGATAGCAAAGAAAATAGCCGCTTCGTTCAGCACGAAACGACTATACAACTTATTCTAATCTAGAGGATTAATATCTATCTGTGCGAAATGGGGCAACGGGCAGACCATCTGTTCCAAAAAGATTACCTTCAGGGCAGTCACTCCAGTTATAGCGCACTGCCATGGGCATTGTCACTCCTGGTGCCGATATTGCAAGGGTTGTGGGGTTGACCCATTCGGCAACACCTTCTACAAATTGGCCATTGGGCTGTGCTAGGATAAAGCCCTTGAGCGCATTTGTGGGCTTTTCCAGTGGCTGATTGAAGTGGAGCAATATCTTAGCACCCTCGATGCTATAGTTAGTCATTATAGGGGCATCGGCCATGACAGGCTTATGATAAGTCTTATTAAGCGCATTCAGCGCCAGTCTTCGACCCACTTCTTGCTTATTTTTAGGATGAATATCATCCGCGTCGCCAATATCAGTGGATACTACCATACCTGTATTATCGAGTCTCAATGCATCGGCTTGTGCTTCGCGCAGATAGGCCCATTGCGAAG
>CAMTPC010000179.1 GCA_947074295.1 uncultured Bacteroides sp.
CTCTTCTAATGAGATGTTGAATAAAATCTATCAGAACGCTTGGTGGGGTATATTGGGCAACTATAAAGGGATGCCAGTAGACTGTCCGCAGCGCAATGAGCGTCAACCTTGGTTGGGTGATCGTGTGCAAGGCACATGGGGCGAAAGCTATTTGTTTGGCAATGGTCCTCTCTATGCCAAGTGGGTGAATGATATCTGTGAAGCACAACGCGAAGACGGCTGTATTCCAGACGTAGCGCCTGCCTACTGGAACTATTATTCGGATAATATGACATGGCCAGCTTCTTTGCCTATCATCTGCGACATGCTCTATACCCAATATGGCAATAAAGCACCTATCGAGAAGCATTATCCCAACATGAAACGTTGGTTGAAGCACATGCGTGATGAGTATATGAATTCGGAAATGATCATTACCAAAGACCGTTATGGTGACTGGTGTGTGCCACCCGAATCGCTCGAACTCATTCACAGCAAGGATCCTGCACGTCAGACGGATGGCGCATTGATCTCTACAGCCTATTATCTTAAAATGTTGCAAACGATGCATCGCTTTGCCGAAATCCAAGGTTTGGACGATGAAAAAGAGATGTGGAAGAATATGGAACATCAGATGAAAGATGCCTTCAATAAGAAATTCCTCACGGTAAACAAGGGTACTTCGCCAGCTCCTGGTCATGTACTTTTCCCCGATAGCATCTTTTATGGCAACAACACGGTAACAGCCAATATATTACCTTTGGCCTTTGGTTTGGTGCCACAAGAATATCGCGATGATGTGGTGAAGAATGTAGTCAATACCATCATTACCACCAATAAAGGCCATGTAAGCAGTGGCGTAATAGGACAGCAATGGATCATGCGCGAACTCTCTCGTAAAGGATTTGCCGATGTAGCCTATCTTTTGGCTACCAACGATACTTATCCTTCTTATGGCTATATGGTCAATCAAGGTGCTACAACTATTTGGGAGCTATGGAATGGTAATACAGCTAGTCCTAAGATGAACAGTGGTAATCATGTAATGCTATTGGGTGATCTGTTAGCTTGGTATTACGAAAATCTAGCCGGTATTCGCAGCGATCGCAAGCAGATAGGATTCAAGCACATTGTGATGAAACCTAACTTCGAGATACAAGACTTGAGTGAGATTGACGCTTCTTATATGTCGCCTTATGGATTGATCGTAAGTCGCTGGAAGAAAGATTTGCAAAAGCTCGATTGGGAAGTAGTGATCCCAGCAAATACTACTGCCGAAGTACATTTGCCTAATGGTAAAGTAGAGCAAATCGGGTCAGGTAGTTATCGTTTTCAAGTCGATATTCCTACAAAAGATCCAGTGATTCTGCAAGATGAATTTCTTTATGAGAAGTCTTCCTTTCCTGAGTGTCATGGTGCAACTATCGTAGAGCTAAAAAATGGCGATCTAATCGCTTCTTATTTTGGTGGAACCAAAGAACGCAATCCTGATTGCGGTATCTGGGTGAGCCGAAAAGCAAAAGGCGCTAAGACATGGACAGCACCTTATCTTGCTGCTGATGGAGTGTTTAATTTAAATGATCCGTTGATAAAAATAGCTGGTCTATCAGGTATCAACGAAGAGACAACACCTGCCAGCGCAGGCCCAATGTCGGTACATTTTGATGGAGATACATTGAATTCCCGCCGCAAGGCTTGTTGGAATCCAGTGCTCTTCCAAATACCTGGTGGCGATTTGATATTGTTCTATAAGATCGGTACAAACGTAGGAGATTGGACAGGTTGGCTAACGCGCTCTACAGATGGTGGTAAGACTTGGGGCAAACGCGAACCATTACCCGAAGGTTTCTTAGGTCCTATCAAAAACAAACCCGAATACATCAATGGGCGCATCATAGCGCCTTCGAGCACCGAAGGTAAGAATGGATGGAGAATCCACTTCGAGATTTCGGATGATAATGGAAAAACATGGAAGATGGTAGGACCGCTTGAAGCAGAGCTCAACTTACCAACTATCTCTCGTAAAGCTGGCGTTGCTGATAAAGATGATCAAGAAGGTGGAGAGGCGATTGTAGGTAAGGATATGAAACCTATTTATGCCATCCAACCTAGCTTGTTGAAACACAAGGATGGTCGCTTGCAAGTGTTATGTCGCACTCGTAATGGACAGGTGGCTACATCATGGAGTGCAGATAATGGAGATTCATGGAGTAAGGTGACTCTACTCGATTTGCCCAATAACAATTCGGGGACTGATGCAGTGACTTTGAAAGATGGACGTCATGTGTTGATATACAACAACTTTGAAACACTTCCAGGTACTCCTAAAGGCCCACGTACGCCACTATCAATCGCGATCTCAGAAGATGGTATCAATTGGGAGCATGCTGCGACATTGGAAGATTCACCCATAAGCCAATACTCTTATCCTTCAATCATTCAGGGAAAAGATGGTAATCTGCATGCCATTTATACTTGGCGCCGTCAGCGCATCAAATACGCTAAAATAAATACGAAATCACTAAAATAAATACTATAGAAATGAAAAAGGCAACCCTACTATCTTTGTTTGCTTTTGCAGCCACAATGCCCTCCTTTGGTCAAGCCAATGGTCTGACTGACACTAGTAAAAGCCAATATGCAAAAATGGTGAATACCCCCATTGATGCAGTGTGCTGGACCGATGGATTCTGGGGCGACCGCTTTAATGTATATAGCAACACATCACTGCAAAGCATGTGGAATACCTGGAATACACCCGAAATATCGCACGGATTTCGCAATTTTGAAATCGCTGCAGGTGTTTGCGATGGCAATCACTGGGGACCTCCATTTCACGATGGTGATATGTACAAATGGTTCGAAGGTGTAGCTTCGGTCTATGCCATCACTAAAGATCCTGAACTGGATAAGCTGATGGATCACTTTGTGGAGCATGTAGCCAAATCACAACGTGCCGATGGATATATCCATACACCTGTGATCATCGAAGAAAAGAACTTAGGAATTGATACGCACTCCAATGCTTCTCAAACTGTAATTGGCACTAAGGTAGGTGATGAAGATGAGAAAGGTGCTTTCGCAAACCGTCTGAACTTTGAGACCTATAATTTAGGTCACTTGATGATGGCAGGTATAGTGCACCAACGTGCAACTGGTAAGAATACACTGTTTGATGTCGCTGTAAAAGCAACAGATTTCTTGTGTTATTTCTATGAAACCGCTTCGGCAGAATTAGCTCGCAACGCTATCTGTCCTTCACATTATATGGGCGTGGTCGAGATGTATCGTGCAACAGGAAATCCACGCTATCTGGATCTCTCCCAAAATCTGATCAACATCCGCGGAATGGTGGAGAATGGAACGGACGACAATCAAGACCGTGTGCCTTTCCGTGATCAATACAATGCTATGGGACATGCAGTTCGCTCTAACTATCTATATGCGGGTGTAGCCGATGTGTATACTGAAACTGGTGAAGAGCAACTGATGAAGAATCTTACTAGTATTTGGGACGATATCGTGAGTCGCAAGATGTATGTGACAGGAGCTTGTGGTGCTTTGTACGATGGTACATCGCCCGATGGTACATGTTATGAACCCGATAGCATCCAGAAAGTACACCAAAGTTATGGTCGCCCATATCAGCTTCCCAACTCTACTGCCCATAATGAGACTTGTGCCAATATCGGTAACATGCTTTTCAATTGGCGCATGCTTACCACTACAGGAGAAGCCAAGTATGCAGATATCGTAGAAATGGCACTGTACAATAGTGTGTTGAGTGGCGTTAGCTTAGATGGGAAGAAGTATTTCTATACCAATCCGCTTCGTATCAGTGACGATTTACCCTATACCTTGCGTTGGCCAAAAGAACGTACAGAGTATATCAGCTGTTTTTGCTGCCCGCCCAATACGCTTCGTACTATCTGCCAAGCACAAAACTATGCTTACACTGTATCAGATAAAGCTTTGTGGTGTCATCTTTATGGTGCTAATACACTTAAGACGTCAATTGAAGGCGTGGGCAAAGTGGCAATCACACAATCTACAGATTATCCATGGGATGGTGCTGTGAAGTTAACGATCAATGAGGTGCCACGCAAGTCGGCTAAGAAAGATTTCACAATCTATCTACGTGTGCCACAATGGTGCGACCAAGCTACACTGCATGTGAATGGACAACCTATAGAAGGCAGTTGGACTCCTGATACCTATGCCGAAGTGAACCGTGTATGGCAAAAAGGCGATCAGATAGAGTGGGTGATGGATATGCCTGTCAAGTTGCTCGAAGCGCACCCATTGGCAGAAGAGATCCGCAACCAGGTAGTCGTGAAGCGTGGTCCATTGGTTTATTGTCTTGAAAGCATGGATATTGATGGTGGCAAGCGTATCGATGATATATTGATTCCAGCTAATATCGAACTGACTCCACGTAAGATTCAGATTGATGGTAGTCCTATAGTAGCTTTAGATGGTATGGCTCGCTTAGCCGATAACGCTTCATGGGATGGTGTGCTTTATCGTGAAGTAGGTAAAGCAGATAAACAGGTGGGTATTCGTTTGATCCCTTATTATGCTTGGGGTAATCGTGGTAAAGCCGAAATGACGGTTTGGATGCCCCTCTCACGCTAATCAATACAGATTTCAATAACTGAAAGAATACATTTTTAGAATGAAGAAAATACTTCTTACCGGTGCTTTGTTGCTCAGCTTTTGCTGGGCACAGGCAGCCGATATCTTTGTTTCGCCAACAGGCAGTGATCTGAATGATGGCACAAAATCCTCTCCTAAAGCAACATTGACAGCAGCATTGCGCCAAGCGCGCGAATTGCGTCGACTCAATGATCCTAGCGTCGTAGGTGGTGTGAATATTATACTAGAGGCAGGCAATCACTTTGTGTACGAACCTTTGTTTGTACGTCCCGAAGACAGTGGAACAGCTGAATCGCCTACTATAGTTAAGTCAGCCGGTGATGCCGTCATCAATGGTGGGGTGCAATTGACCAACTGGAAGAAACAAGGTAAATACTATGTTGCAGATGTGCCTATGTTCAATGGTCGCCCTTTGGATTTCCGCCAACTCTATATTAATGGCAAGAAGGCGGTGCGTGCCCGCGATGTGGCCGATTTTGAAGAGATGCATCGCATCATCAATAACGACCCAGTGAATGAAATTCTTTGGGTTCCGGCTAAAGCCGTTCGCAAGATCGCTAAAGCTAAATATCCAGAAATGGTACTTCACGAAATGTGGTGTATCGCCAATCTTCGTATCAAATCGATAGATATTCAAGGTGATAGTGCGGCAGTGCGTTTCCATCAACCCGAAAGCCGTATTCAGTTCGAGCATCCTTGGCCTCGTCCTATGGTGACGGACAATGGACATAACTCTGCTTTCTATCTCACCAATGCTATGGAGTTGCTTGATGAACCAGGAGAATGGTATCATGATATCGAAACACGTAAAGTTTACTATTATCCTTACAAGGGTGAGGCTATTGCTGAAGCTATCGCACCAGCAGTAGAGACTTTGGTGAATATCGAAGGTAC
>CAMTPC010000180.1 GCA_947074295.1 uncultured Bacteroides sp.
ACTCTTTATTTTATTTAAACTATAATTACGCATTGTCTTTATTTTATTGTTTGATAGTGTATTGCAAGCCTCAGATCAGGCTTGCAATACCTTAATCATCTTATTGTTTATTGTTTTTAGAACTTCTCGTCAAACCAAACTAGGATTGGGAACATTTGCGAACCACTATTGATACCATCTCCGATGCTATTGGTCACGAAAGTGATCTGACCGCTAAATACACCGTTCGCATATGTCTTGTCTTCGCCCATCCATTTACCTGGATTCACCACGACAGCTTTGTCAGAGTGGTCGATATAGGCAAGTGGCATGTTCAGTTTCGATTCATTCACGAAGAAAGATACAGGATTCTTCGAACCATAGTTCACTGTACCACCCGCTACTGAGAAGTAGTTGCGCCATACCTGGTTCAAGAAGATTTCTGTCGAAGCACTCATCTGACCGCTCAGGTGTGTTTCGCTACCATTCAGGTTGAAGTAGTTGAATGTGCGGCGATAATCCAATGAAAGACCGCTCAACTCAGCTCCAGTAACTGTTGGAGACACAGAGCGTCCTCCTGTACGTGGATTAGCTTGGAATACAAAAGGTGTGTAGTGAACAGTTACACCATTAACAGCAGCCGACATGTGGAAGAATACAGGAACCTTCACGCTCACCGCTGCATCCCCTGTACCTACAGTTGCAACTACAGTAGCCATACCACATCTTGCGTTGCTGAAGCTCACCTCGCTAAGATCCAATGCGCCATTCTCGTCAATCTTAATACCGTTTAAGGCCAATTGGCTCGATACACTCCATTTCACAGCACCCGCATCAGCAGCGATGTCGGTTTGAGGCGCAGGCACCACAAACGAAGCTAGTTCGCTAGCCGAGGTCACTCTATACTGATAAGCATTTTCGTCAACAGGCAAACCAAGGTTATTGCCATATTTAATATACGTAAAGAAGTTCTTATTCTCTTCGATAGAAAGAGTAAACGAAGTTTCCACTTCACCTTTGGCATTGCTAGCTTTAACCGTAATAGTATAAGTACCTACAGCGATTGTGTTGTTTTTCTTCGCTGAGATAGCGCCTGTCACAGCATCAATGCTGAGTTGGCCTTCTACTGCCGCTGGCAGATTTACAAATGAGAAAGTCACCTCATCGCCTGCGAAACCTTCATTATAATTGATCGTGAAAGGTGTCGACTGGATCATAGAAGCGTCTGCATAACCGAAGTTTTCGATTGGAGCAATGAAGCCCACTACTTCCAAAACAAAAGCATTTTCGAATACTGTACCTTGTTCTTCGGCTGTGTTATAATCGTTTCTAGCAATCACATCGATCGCAAAAATATCACCTTGCTTGAAACCATGTCCAGTAGCTAGAGATATCACACCAGTAGTAGGATCAATGTTGAACTTATCTGTTGCAGGTGTCACTTTGTTAATGGCATAAACGATACCATCCAGTGAACCCTTCAATAAAGGAGCGTTGGTAGTATACGATGTAGGTCCAGCAGTTTCTTCTTCTAATTTACCGGCGTTAGGTGCATAAGTCAACTCTAGTGGCTTAGCCGTGATGTTGAATGTCACAGCATCCTGGAATAGACCTTCACCAGCTTCGGTTTTCAAAACCAGAGAAACCTTGTAAAGTCCAGGCAATATATCGCCCTTGTATTCGGTGTTGATACCTACCACGCCAGCGGCTGAAACAGCGAAGAACTCACTATTCTGTCCAGCAGCGATACGATATTGACTGATAGTCACGTGTTCGCCTTCGGTAGTCACCTTGGCTGTTTTCCCCGAAGTCATCACTTCGGCATAGTCTATCACCAATAGGTTGGGTTCTACTTTGATGCCTTCGGGCACGGCACGCATCATGTTTATCGACACAGCATTTTCAAAAAGATACATTTTGCCGTTGGATACACAGCTCACTGAGATTTCGTATAAACCTACGGAGAGCTCTTCTGTGTTTTTAATCGCAATACCACCATTTGTGGGATCAATGATGAAACTGTTTTCACTTACAGGTGATTGATCTAACAATACTTGGGTGATTGCAAAATCGGTAGGAGTGGTACCAATATAGGTTGGTGCACTGATATTGGCTACCATTGAAGGTCCAATATCTGTCATCCCCGAATAGAAAATAGCAAACGGGGTTCGATCTGTTGTCTCGGTATCATCACATGATACGCCTACAACTGACAATGATGCTAACATCAAAACCATCAATAGTTTAGTGGCTAACTTACTTACATGCATTGTGTTCAGATTGTTTTTAAAGGTTGATTAGTTGATAAATTCAGTTTGAAGAGTGTTGAGTATTGTTGCGATACTCTTTCGGGTGTTTCTCTTTTTTAGAGTGCAAACAAAGTAGCGTTTGACGAAGGTCATCGTCAAAAGGCCATTTGTAAAACTTACAAAGACTGCTCATATTAGATATAATTTTAATTAGGATTCTATAGATGCAAAATTATGTGAACGTCCTAACCTTTATACCTTTTCTTGTTTCATCTTTGTTTAAAAACGACGAAAGGAATATCAAATTTGTAGTTTAATGTTTCGAAAATGTTTAATAGCGAGTGTTCAGGGCTGTAAAAGCCCTGAACTGTTGTGTTTTATCCTTTTTGTTTCTTGATATATTCGGTGGGTAGACAGCCTATATATTTCTTAAAACTAGTAGCGAAATACGAGGGTGTATTGAAGCCTACCATGCTACTTACTTCCGCAATAGTATAGCGTCCGTCTTTCAATAAACGGCAGGCTTCGTTGAAACGAATCTTGCGAATGAAGTCGATGGTCGATTCGCCTGTGATTGCTTTCATCTTGAGGTGCAGATTAGAACGGCTCATGTTCATACAACGGGCAAACTCATCGGTGGAGAATTCGATGTTGTCCATATTCTTTTCTACGACGCTCATCGCACGCTTCAGCAACTCCTCATCCATAGCGTTGAAGGTGATCTTTTCGGGTTCTACCTCCAATGATTTGGTGTACTTCTCGATCATGCGGTGTCGGGTACGCATCATATTCTGTATCTTGGTAATCACAATAGCCAGGACAAAAGGTTTGGGGATATAGTCATCCGCGCCCATCTGCAATCCTTCTAGCTGATCTTCCATTTCGTTTTTAGCCGATAGAATGATAACGGGTATATGACAAGTGCGTATATTCTGTTTGATGTTCTTGCATAGCTTTATGCCATCCATCACTGGCATCATCACATCTGTAAGCACCACATCCACATCATTCTCCTTCAGCAGCTCTAGTGCCACCTCTCCATTTTCTGCTCCCAGAATGTGGAACATGCTCGTCAGTCCTTGGCTCAGATATTGTCTGATCTCATTGTTATCTTCAACGATCAGTATCGTGCCACGTTTTTTATCATTTGTATCTGACATCTCGCCATCGCTTCCCTCTGCATCCAAGAAATGCATATCTTTCGGATTGGTGGTATGTACCTCCACTTGCTGATTTTCTTCTTTGGCTAGTTCATTGTCCGCGTATTGATCGGCCGACTGTGGCAGATAAAGTGTGAAAGTACTTCCTTTTCCTTCTTCACTATCCACCTCGATGCATCCATGATGCAGCTCTACCAGGCGTTGCACCAGGGATAGGCCGATGCCACTTCCCAGATGTTCGCCCTCAATCTGATAGAAACGTTCGAAGATCTTAGCTTGTTTGTCAAGTGGTATGCCCACTCCCGTGTCGGCTACCTGCAACACCAGACAGCCATCTTTCTCTTTTGCTGTAACGGTTATAGACTCTTCCTCTCGGGTATATTTGAAAGCGTTGGACAAAAGATTGTTGATGATCAGCTCCAGATAGTTCCGATCAAACAATAACTCCCTCTGTTCTATTTCGGACTGTAGCGTATAATGGATTTTCTTTTGTTTGGCTAGCTTGTCGAAAAACAAGAAGTTGTCCTCTATCAAGCGGTGCGCATCACCTTTGGTCACCTTCAGGGCGAACACGCCCAGCTCGGCCCTACGATAGTCCATCAACTGATTGACCAGATAGAGCAGGCGATTGGTGTTGCGTTGTATATAGTCCAGTTGCCCACGGGTCCATCGATCGCTGGTGCGGTTGATGATCTCTTGCAGAGGCGCCATGATCAGCGTCAGAGGGGTGCGGAATTCATGTGATATATTGATGAAAAAGCGCATCTTCATCTGGTTGATTTCCTCCTGGTGTTCCTTGTCTTTGCGCTCCAGCTCCAGCTTTGTGCGCATGTTGCGACGTATGCTCAGGATGCGGATGATGGTAAAGCTGATAGCAATGCCCAATAGCAAGAATAGCAAGAAAGCCCACCATGTCTTGTACCACACGGGTAGCACGATGATTTCCAGTAGTGTAGGTGTTTCCATCCATTTGCCGTCATTATTGGCAGCCTTTACCATGAAGGTGTATTTGCCGTGTGGCAGGTTAGAGTAGGACACCGGTTGGTTTTCTGTCTGGTAATACCATTCTTTATCATATCCGCTCAGCTTATAGGCAAAGGTGTTGTGTCCGCCAGAAATATAGTTGGATACGACAAAGTCTAGCGAGAACGATGTCTGCGCTGCATTGAACGTCAGGCATTTGGTCTGGCTGATATTCTGTTTCAGCAATTTGGTATGGTCATCGGGGCGCACGATCTTGTTGAACAAGCGAAGCTCGGTGATGATCACCGAAGGTGTGTATGGGTTATCTATCAGCAGTTCGGGTCTGAATGCTGTGATCCCGTCGATACCCCCAAAATACATGCTGCCATCTTGTGCTCTGCAATAGGCCGAGTTGAACTGGTTACTTTGTATGCCGTCTGTTTGATTAAAGTTTCTGAACTTATCGGTTTCGGGGTTGAAGCACGAGAGTCCTTTATTAGTACTCATCCATAAATGTCCGAAGGAGTCCTCCATGATACCATATACCACATTGTTGGAGAGTCCACTGAGAGTCGTGAAATGTTTGAGTGCATGTGTTTTCTCGTTGTACGAAAAGACGCCGTCGCGTGTACCTATCCAGTAGATACCATTTCTGCACTCATGTATGCAGTTGATAAACACATTGCGCAACTTGTCATTCAGCGTTGTCAAGCCTGCATTGGTCAGCTCATTGTTTTTGGAGTGATAGACCTGAATCCCTTCTTCGCCCCCAATCCACAAACGGTGTTGGCTGTCCCTGTAAAGGGTCGAGATTGTTTTTATCGGTAGTTCGGAGCCATTGCGTTCGCGCGTGATAGAAACGAATTTCTGTTGTGCCGGATCATAAAGCATCAGTGATATGAGTGTACCGAACCATAGCTTATTATCTTCGGCTGGTTCTATCGCATAGACATCGTCGCTCACCAAAGTGCTATTGCGCTTGTTAAAGTGTTGTGCGATATTTCCTGTGTTCAGATTGATTACGCTCACCCCACCGGCATGCGTGCCAAAATAGACTCTTGCACCGCTTTCATCTACATAGATGGATTTGATGTTGTTCGAGTTCACCTTTCCTGGTTGGTTCTCCACAGTGTAGTGAGTGAATCTCT
>CAMTPC010000181.1 GCA_947074295.1 uncultured Bacteroides sp.
CAATCCTCGAATCGTTGCATCCAGATTGATAGCTACCGTACCATAAACCAGGCTCTCTTTAGTGCGCTTGGCGTTGAGCAAAGTATAATCATTGGCTAACAGCTTAAGGTTGGCAGTAGGCTTCATCAAATCTCTGAAATCCAAAAAACCATTAATAGTGAATGGGTTGTTGCTTGTGGTATATATAGCAAATTTATTAAATTCCAACTTGCTATTGACCACCTTCAGTGGTTCATTGCCCAAAGTGAAACGCGCCCCATATTGGATGGAATAAGCAGATAGGCTATCCATCGTTACCACTCCATTGATTAATGGAGCATCGGTAAAACCTGTAACCTGTACATTGCCACTTAAACCACCGCTGAGCGAGACCAATTCTTGAGGTACGAAGGCATTCGCTAAGTCTGCGGGAAAGTTGAATATAGAGGCAGTAACAGATATGCTATCTTTCTTATCCGCCATAGGTAATAATGAGCCTTCAGCCTTTAGTATTTCTCGTGCATTATGACCGACATAAGCACTGACATGCTGCTTGCCATTCTCTCCTGGCAACCATGAAGCATCAACAGAGAAGTTACCCATCGGATATTTCTCATAAGTCAATGAGTCTATCTTCGTTTCTGCCGATACTTGGAGGGTCGTTTCAGTCTGCACATAGTGAGCCTCCAAATTAAATATACCAGTGATATCGGGCATAAAGGGAAGCATGCTAAATACTTCTTGCAGCTTGAGTTTGCGTATCTCTACATCTATATTCTGTTTAGAGACTGTATCTGTCGGGAGTGATTGTACGCGAATACCCATACCTTCATTATCCTCCATCATCACACTGGAATAGATACGCCCGTTGTTATGTAGATAGACCCAATTGCGGTCATCGACAAAATGGAAAGGATGGAATGCCAAGATAGGCGCTTCTGGTATGATGCGGAACAGGTAGCCTTTCGGTTTACCGTTATCGTTTAATTCTTGCTGCATATTGGCACCAACATATAGACCTTCACGACCTTTTGCATCAAGAAACTTCAACGTTACCCCTGCTTCTTTATCACTTACTTCGCCATTTATAAATGCGCTAAAGGGCATTGGGTTTTTCGGTCCATTGACGACTCCTGTTTTTAGTTTTAGGCTAGCGGCTTCCTGATGAATATCAAGAAAGATGGTATCTAACTGGAAGGTATCGAGGCGGAAAGCATGTATACCTAGGTCCATATTGATTCCGATAGCGGGCTCGACATGCATTTTTATACCTATGTCATCATAGGCCATTTTCTTCATATCGAGATACCAAGCCAATATGTTATTGTCACCACAATTAAGATCCAGCTTAATAGTAGGCAGAAACTCTCGGAGTTCATCAAGATTCAGCGCAGTGTGTGACAGTTGTTTACTTATTTCATCGCCCAAACGTGTACACTGACCTATAATCTGATTTAGATTGCCACTGACACCCAAGTTCAAATCAAGATCACCACTTTTAAAGGTAAACTGTACATTTTCTTTCCTGATTTCACCATCAAAAACAAATTGCAGATTATGCTTCAATGGCTCGGGTAAGAAACCGAGTTCATAGAGTCCTACATGCGTCGCATTAATGGCAACATGTCCATCTGGATATTTATAGGCTAAATTATATTCTCCATCAGCAGTCATACGGAGAAGATTGTTATCACTGTTCAAGCTGAAAGTAGCCAAAGCATTTTTGAGATTGGCATCTAGCGTAACGCCCGATAGTGCCAGTTTACCATATTGAAACTGTTGTAATGCGAAATTCACCTGTGCATAGGCGCTATTCTTCATAGGATCCAATCCACGACCCTTAGCGGTCAAAGTAGCCGAAACACCATAAATAGAGTCATGCGGCAAGAAGTGATTGACCTGAATATTGTCAATATTAAGATTGGCATTATACACTTCACTAGCCAAATTCAGAGCTGCATCCACATGGAGTTGTCCTTCGCCCTCAAGTAATGCTACAGCGGCATTGATCTGAGGTCCTTCCATCGACACCTTGCCATCTAGCTGCATATTGCTAGGTATCACCAATGATGATCCTGGCTGCATGTCGGCCAAAGCCGTGAGGAAGTTCAAATCCCAAGTCTGCATATTGAAATCAGCGTTGATTGTGCGCGTCAATGAATCCGTCAAATTATAAAGTTCGCCCCCTACATCAATAGAGAAAGCACCTGGCAAATCAATACGGCAACGCGAAATCTGCATCTGCTTCAGATTGCCCTCTGTTCCGGCGCGCACCGTGATAGGATGTGGCGGATAAGCTTCTTTGAAAGCTTCGGGTAGAGAACCTGCGAAGAGCATCACATCTTGTTTACCTATAAATGCATTGAGGCGAGCACTGAGGCGTCCAGTAGTAGGAATATCAATCAATTCCCAATAGGTTTGTGCCTCTAGATTGATTTCAGAATGATTGGTTTTCAGATCAAGCTTAGGCACACGGAGCATCAGACTATCCGAAATGATTTGTGCATTTAGTGAAGCAATAGCTAAACCCGAACGCTCATTCATGGTACACTCACGAATAGCACCAAGTATAGTTTTATCCTTGTAGTATAAGGAATCCATATCTATCTTGATATTCGTTAATCGTATATGCGAAGGGTCAAATCCTGTGATAGGAGCAGAATGTCCCACATCAAAATTTACCGTACTATTGTCCAATGTAAACTTGCGCAATCCAAAAGCCATCTCTTTCAGATCTACCGTCCCATCAAGCAGAGTTATATCACCGATATGTGTTGATAAAGACGTCGAGTCATGATTCATCTGCATGCCATACGTCACATTGTCTATCTTAAGCTTGCGCAGCTCAAACTTCCACTCTACTGGAGCCGAAGTAGTGGTGTCAGGTTTTTCGGCTACAACCGTATCTTTTAATATCAGATCGATGTTAGTATCCGAAAGCTCAACTAAGTTGATCAATGCAGATTGTTCTTTGAGATTGATGCCATGACTTTCCAGGAAAAGATGCCCGAGCTCACCTTTTATGGCCATCGTCGGAATAAGTTCGCGTGTATCTACCTTTATATCTTGCAGTTGTACTTCATCTACATCGACTTTGCCTTTTAACAGCGGTAAGAGTTGCACACGCACACTGAGACTACCAAGAGATGCCAATGTATCTCCATGTTGGACCACATCAACATCGCGTACCAATAATTTTATCGGGAAACGCAAATGGATACGCTTCACAGTTATCTCCATACCTGTAGCCTTAGAGGCTGCTTCGGTAGCCTTCTTGCAGGCAAAGTTCTGTATAGGCGGTATATATAGCAATATTATCACAAGGATAATCAGCAATATTGGTGTGAGGAGAATCCATCCTGTTATTTTAAGCCACTTTCTTCGTTTCATGCGGGCGCGTATTCAAATGCGTAAAAAGATATAAACTAAACAAATATAAGAACGAAAAGATTATTATCTCTAAAAATTGTTTCAATTATTCAATTCTTTAAACTGATAACTGTGTCTTTTTCCGGAAGCGTAGCCAGAATAAAATGCCGGCTATTGTCAATCCGATAGGGAATCCCATCCATACCCCCACTATCTCCCAGTCCAATACAAATCCAAAGATATAGCTTAATGGTATAGAGATAAGGAAATAAGCAACAAAAGCGATCCACATCATTGGTTTCACATCTGCAATGCCACGTAGCGCATTTGCGAAAGCGATTTGTAATGCGTCACCAAACTGATAGAGCAAGAAGGGTAAGATCAATAAACTGACCAGTTGATGAACTTCTTCTCCCGATGTAAACCATCCAGCTATGTAGTTGCGAAGTATGAAAATGAGACCACACAAAACCACTGATAACATCATTATAAGATGAAAACCAGCATTGGCCGAGCGTCGCTCGTTAATAGTATCATTCTGACCTTTAAAGTTGCTGACTCTAACGGCTATTGCTGCGCCCATGCCATAGTAGATCATGAATGTGAGCAAGGATACAGTACACATAATCTGATGCGCTGCCAGTGCCATCGTGCCAATCCACCCTATCATCACCGCACTAAGACCAAATGAGGCGGACTCCATACCCATCTGTAGCGCTATTGGCCAGCCCAGTGTGTTGAGGCGACGAAAATGCATTTTGGACCATGAGGTACGGAAAATACCAACGCGATAGCGCGCGAAACGTCTGCGACTGAAAACAATCCAAGCGAATACCACCAACATCAGTATTCGTGAACAGAGTGTACTGACACCCGCCCCCAACAGCCCGAGCTCAGGCAAACCCATTTTACCGTAAATCAGTAAATAGTTACCGATGATGTTGATAAGATTGCCTCCTAATAGTACCCACATAGGTGTACGCGTATCAGTGATAGCGTCAGCGAACTGCTTGAAACAATTGAACAACAGCACAAATAGAAGTGAAAATAACAATACGAGGAAATAAGGACGAATCAAAGGTAGCAACTCTTCCGGTTGTCCCAGTCTATCAATATTGAGATAAAGTATAAACATAAGCAATGTCAACAACAGTCCAACAAGTGCATTGGCTACAAAGCTGCACTTCAACACCTGTCCAGCTTCTTTATACTGGCGTTTGCCATATAGACTGCCGACAATTGGTATAAGTCCGCATGAAAAACCGACACTGAATACAATGATAAGTCCAAACATGCTATTTACAAACGAAGCGGCTGCCAGTTCGTATGTACCATGATGTCCGATCATTAAGGTATCGGCAAAACCTAAAACAATGACACCCAATTGTCCAATAACAATGGGTACGCCCAATTTCAATAGGGCTTTATAATGAGATGTATAGTTGTGAAATGCTCTTTTAAGCTGCATAGTTAGTTTAATACGTTCGATTTGCAGGACGCTTTCCCGTCAAATTCTTATTTCTTTTTGTAATGTAAAGTAACCCCATTATGAGGAACGAAAGCTTTTTTGGCCACCGCTTTCAACTGATCAGAAGTTACAGCACGATAACGTTCCACTTCGCTATTAATGTTTTCAGCATTGCCATTCAGTTCATGATAAGCAAGATTGGTAGCTACATTCAAGTAGTTGATATAACCGAATATCTGTGTAGATTCGAACTTATTCTTCACCTTTTCGAGTTCTTCTTCGGCTATCGACTCTGTACTTAATTTTTCCAATTCTTCCCTTACCGCTTCTTCCGCCTGCAGCAAACTCACGCCCGAAGCAGGTTTGCCCGTGATATGAAACAATCCTGGATCCATAGTACCCGCAATGTAGGCATCTATTGATGTGAATACCTGCTTTTGTTTCACGAGGCGCTGTGTCAGTCGGCTGGAAGCACCATTACTCAACACATCAGACAAGATATCGAATGCATAATAGTCAGGATCGTTACGATCGCTCATATGGAAAGACATGAATAGTGTGTCAAGTGGCACATTACGCTCCACTTCCAAACGTCTTTCTTCTACCTGCAAAGGTTCTTGGGGAAGATTACGCACTGCAACATCACGTCTAGGTATATTTCCGAACCATT
>CAMTPC010000182.1 GCA_947074295.1 uncultured Bacteroides sp.
CCTACACAAAGTAGATCATCTATATTCATGATAAGCGCATCTTGTGCAATGCCTTTCCATACAGATATATCACCCGTTTCTTTCCAATAAAGATAGGCCAATGATGATTTTGTACCAGCACCATCCGCGTGCATGATATTGCAGTATTCAGGATCACCACCTAAAATATCTGGAATGATTTTACAGAAAGCTTTTGGGAAAATACCTTTATCAATATTCTTGATGGCATTGTGCACATCTTCTTTTGAAGCGCTCACGCCTCGCATCATGTATCGTTGATTACTCATGAGAAGTTGAAGTTTTTTTGAATTCGATTGCAAAATTACTGATTATTCAGTAGATAAGAAAATAAATGCTTCTATAATGAAACATCTCATACTTAGTGACTCCAAAAAAATCACTAAATATGAGATGAATATGGAAAATGTGAACTAGTGATTCACAAATATAGAAACAGCTTTAAAACTGTACTTGTGGTGCCTGTTCGGCACCTGCAGCTGCTTCAAAATAGGGACGTCTTTCAAAACCAAAGAGGCTGTAAGGAAATTGGCGAATCTTTGTGTTATACTCTTTCGTGATATTATTAAACACTCTGCGCGCTTCATTGATACGGTTCTCTGTGCCTTCCAATTGTGCTTGAAGCTCCAAAAAGTTCTGGTTGGCTTTCAGGTCTGGATAGCTTTCTGTAATGGCCAGTAGTTTTCCCAGAGCCGCACCTACTTCTCCTTGTGCTTTCTGATATGCAGCTAGTTTTTCGGGAGTCAGGTCATCGGCGTTGATAGTGATTTGTGTGGCACGGCTGCGGGCAGCGATAACATTCTCTAAAGTCTGACTTTCATGTGTAGCATAACCTTTTACTGTATTGACTAAGTTTGGAATCAAATCGGCACGGCGTTGATACTGTGTTTCTACATTTGCCCAACTATTGCTCACATTCTCTTCCATAGCAATCAAGCCATTCCGTATTGTAATTGTACTGATAATGACACCAATCACTATAGCTACTATAGCCACTGATACACTAAGAATAATAATTGTTGATTTCTTCATTTCTTCTATGTCTTTTAATGTTCGAATAAGATTAATTACATCTGTTATCAGAATCGGCTACCTGCGCCTCCGCCACCGCCAGATCCACCTCCGAAGCTACCGCCTCCGAATCCACCGCCGCCACCTCGGCCGCCTCCAAAGCCGCCGAAACCTCCACCGATGATGGGTCCTCCGCCTCTACCACCACGACCACCGCCATGATAGTGATCATCATGACTTTGATGGGTGCGCGTCACACTGTGACCACAAAAGCGGCAGGTATAGATTATCTCTTCTGTTTTTACGCCATTACGATTGGAAATCAGTCGAGTACTTGAGCGTTGTAGGCCGAACTTCTTGCATTTGGGACAACGAGACTGTTCTCTTACGGCGAGCAGTGCTATAGTAATGCCAAGAAACAATACACCGAAAACTGCAACCAACATGATCCAGGCATCTTCCTCTTCTTCTTCCGATGGCACCATCTCTACACCATCCAGCTGTTGTGTAACGGCATAAATACCTTCTACCATCCCCTTGCTCCAATTGTCATCTTTCAGATAGGGTAGCATGTATTTCGTTTGGATTCGTTTACATATAGCATCTGGAAGATCGCCTTCAAGACCATAGCCCGTGTAAAAGTGAACACAGCGCTGATCGGTCACCAGCAAGATGACTAACCCATTGCTTTTCTCCTTCTTGCCGACTCCCCATTCATTGAGTAAACGATGGCTAAAGTCATAGCATTCCTCTGTGCCGATAGAAGGGACGATAACTGGCGCCACTTCTATCCCCGTTTTTTGCTCCAGTTGATAGAGCATGCGATCTATACTGTCCGTAGCTGCTTTCGTTAAAATATTGGTTGGATCGCAAACATACCTCATTTTATTTTGCAAGCGCACCTTTGGAATATTGTCCACGGTAAACACTTTATCGTCGGCATGCATCTGCACCACGAAAAATAGGCAAGCAAAAAAACAAAGCAAATTTCGTTTCATCAAAGTAATCAATTAATATATTTTCCAACAAATTCGCCCACACGGCGTGTATATTCCTTTTCGTGATCGCGATAGGACATGGCATGAGCCGCTCCTGGTGCAATCCATATCTCTTTTGGTTCTGATTTGGCTTCATAGAGAGGATAAACATTCCATGTCGGCACATAACCATCATCACCACCATGTATAAAAAACATGGGTAAGTCACATTTCTCGACTTGTTTCAAGGATGATGCTTCCTTGAAATTCCATCCATATTTCAGTTGGCATATTTCGCTGGCCACATACATTAAAGGGAAAGGCGGTAAATGAAAAGTTTCGTCCAGCTGATAGCAGAACTCATCCCACACACTGATATAACCACAATCTTCTACAAAACATTTTGTAAAATAAGGCTGCTCCATACCCGACACCATCATTGTGGTAGCTCCGCCCATGGAAATACCATGTACGGCCATTTGAGTGCTATCGCCAAATATTTCATTGGCTACGTGCATCCATTGCATCACATCCAGTCTGTCTTTCCAACCCATTTGTATGGCCGATCCGCCACTTTCTCCTTGGTGTTGAAGGTCGGGGAGCAACACGTTGAAGCCAAGGTCCTTGTTATAAAGATAGCCGATCATCAGCATACGTATCGCTTCGTCGGTATAGCCATGAACGATAACCGCTGTTTTCTTTGTCGGTTCGGCTGCTTCTATATATAGCGCATGTAGACGTATGCCTTCCGGATTGTGTATAAAGGTATCGCGCAAAGCACCTATATGATTGAGACTATCGACCCAAGGTTCTAAGAATGGATAGGTGGTAAACATATATTCCCATGCATCCGCATTCTTTTTCCGTATATCTGCGTTGGGTTGAAGACTATAGCTTAATAAATAAAAACTGCCACCAATCACGATAACCACAAAAACTGCGATAATTGAGATGCACCATCTCCAAAATCTTCTCTTTCTTCTTTCTTCCATTCCAATGCACTGTAAGTTTATTATTATAGATATTCAGTCTGGTTAGCGTTGCCAAATCTCCCAAGCTGCAAAAGCCTGTAATAATAACATTTCAAGGCCATTTTTTGTTACAGCTCCCTGTGCTTCTCCTTTTTTCATAAATAGAGTAGTATTGGGGTTATAGAGCAAATCGTATAACAAATGATCAGATGTGATCCATTGATATGGTATCTCAGGACACTCATCTACTTTAGGGTACATACCAAGAGGTGTACAGTTTACAATAACTGTATATTCCTTCATTAAGTTTTCGGAGATCTCTGTATAAGTAATACAGCCCTCCTTGGGAGTGCGGGAGACATATAATCCTTCTATACCTAGTTCTTTCAAACCATGATATACCGCTTTCGAGGCACCTCCTGTGCCTAGTATCAATGCTTTTTTGTGATGGGGTAGTAGCAGAGGTTGAATCGATTCCATGAAACCTACAATATCGGAATTGTAGCCTATCAGTTTTATTTTTCCTTTCTTCTGTCTTTCAATCTTGATGACATTGATAGCGCCTATTTTTGAGGCATTGTCACTTAGCCCGTCCAGAAACGGGATAACTTTTTCTTTATAGGGAATGGTCACATTCAGACCACAAAGGTTGGGATTCTTATCAATGATTTCCCTGAATTCCTCGATTCTCGGTATTTCAAAATTTACATATTCAGCATCTATGCCTTCAGATGCAAACTTTTCATTGAAATAGCCTTTCGAGAACGAATGTTTGAGCGGATAACCTATTAAACCGTACTTTTTCATAAGGGGGAGATATTATAAAAGTTATTTTGTTGCGGTGTAGAGTGTGCAAATCCCAAAAGTCAGACGTTTAAAATTCACATCACGGAAGCCGGCTTTCTCAAGAGCCTTTTTCATTACTTCGCCTTGCGGAAAAGCTTTGATGGTTTGTGGCAAATAGTGGTATGCGCTTTGGTCTTTTGAGAGCATTTTGCCTAAAGTAGGAATAACAGCTTTTGAATAAATACTGAAAAGCTGCTTCATTGGAAACTGTTCAGGAGTAGTCAACTCCAAGATAACCAGATGTCCGTCTCTGCGGATGACGCGGCACATCTCAGAAAGACCTTTGTCGAGGTCGGCAAAATTGCGTATGCCAAAAGCCACAGTTACAGCATCGAAACGGTTGTCGGGGAAGGAGAGATGGGTACAGTCTTCTCGTGCAAACGAGATTTGCTGATCCAATCCCTCCATCTTAACTTTCTCTCTACCCACATTCATCATACCTTCAGAAATATCTGTCCCTATCAGTTCATCGGGTTGTAGCATCTTGCAAGCCAAGATCGCGAAATCGCCAGTACCGGTAGCTACATCCATCATCTGCTTTGGCGAATAAGGATACAGCCATTTAATGGCCTTCTTTCGCCAACTCTTGTCTATACCGAGAGACAATGTATGATTCAACTTATCATAGGCTGGCGCAATATTGTCGAACATCTGTTCCACCTGTTCGCGTTTTTCACCCTCTTTACTATAAGGTTTGATGTATTCTTGTGGGTAGTTCATCTACAATTATTTTGTAAGATATTCAGTTACATTTTTCTCCATGCGCTCAGCGATATTGCTCGTATCTTCGCGCACAAACTTTTCGCCAGTGATGTTTTCGTAAAGCTCGATATAGCGTTCGCTGATGCTTTTTACGATTTCTGGAGTCATTTCGGGTACAGTTTGGCCCTCTTTGCCTTGGAAACCATTTTCCATCAACCACTCACGAACGAATTCTTTTGAAAGCTGTTTTTGTGGTTCACCTTTTTCAAACAGGTCTTGATAGCTATCACTATAGAAATAGCGGCTCGAATCGGGTGTATGAATCTCATCCATCAAATAAATTTCACCGTCGTGCTTGCCGAACTCGTATTTTGTGTCAACCAATATCAGACCACGCTCAGCAGCGATTTCCGAACCACGTTTGAACAATGCCATTGTGTATTTTTCCAATATAGCATATTCCTCAGGAGTGGCCAATCCTTGTGCCAAGATCTCTTCTTTTGAAATATCTTCGTCGTGAAGACCCATTTCAGCTTTAGTGGTAGGAGTGATGATTGGTTCAGGGAAACGCTCATTCTCGCGCATACCTTCTGGTAATTGCACACCACAAATCTCGCGAACGCCATTTTTGTAGGCACGCCAAGCGCTGCCACACAAGTAGCCACGAACAATCATTTCAACAGGAAAGCCTTCGCATCGTACACCTACTGTAACCATTGGATCTGGAGTAGCTAGTTTCCAGTTGGGACAAATATCGGCAGTAGCGTCCAAAAACTTAGCGGCAATCTGGTTCAACATCTGTCCTTTGTATGGAATCCCTTCAGGAAGTACAACGTCAAAAGCAGAAATGCGGTCGGTAGCCACCATAACCAGCTTTTCGTCAAGGATGTTATACACATCGCGTACTTTACCATGATACACACCCTT
>CAMTPC010000183.1 GCA_947074295.1 uncultured Bacteroides sp.
TCCACGTCCACACGATGGCGCAGACGATAGATATAGAACAGCACATACACGATGCAGCCCGTAAACAGCACGAAAGCCACGAAGTAGAGCAGCCATGCCCATGCAGTTTCCCAGAATGTGGGTAGCACGTGTATGGGCAAGGTGCGTACATTGTCCACCCACACTCCATCACTATTGGTCGATTTCACCTCGAGCGCAAACTCCCCTGGAGGCAGGTTGATATAGCTTGCCGCACGACTTTTCTCGGCATAGTTCCACTCCTGTTCCAGTCCTTTCAGTCGATAGGCATAGAGTATGTTTTCGGGCTTGGTGTAGTCCAGCGCTGCATAGTTGATCGTGATGTTGCGTTGTTGAGGTGTCAGTTCTAGTTGCTCCATATCATCTATGGCCGTGTCGGCTTGTTTACCGTGTATCTTCAGCTCGGTCAGCAAGATAGGCGGCACATAGTCACTTTTCTTCATCAGTTCTGGCGTGGTGGTCAGAAATCCCATATCGGTGCCGAACACCAGTTGTTTGGACGCATTATAGGCTGGTATGGCTTCGGTGAAGTTGAAATCCTTATGCAGCACCGCCCGATCGTAGTTATCAAACGTATCATTGGCTGAGTCGAAGCGCGACAAGGCATTCTCCGTCACTACCCATAGCTTCTTGTTCTCGTCTTCGATCATAGAGAGTACCAGGTCCGACGCCAATCCCTGCCGGGTGGTATAAGATTTGAATACGATGCTGTCACTCAATAGGTTATTGGAGATTACTTTATTTATACCTCCTGTAAACGTCATCACATACGTTTCATTGCGGCTGTCGGTGAACACGTGCATCACATCGCTCCCCAACAGCCCCTTCTCATTATCCACATTGTGTCTATTCTTGTAGAACTTTATCTCCTCGGGTCGCTGGAAGCAGCTGTTGAAGGAGATCAGTCCGCTAGTAGTCCCCACCAGCAGCACACTGTCGCCTACCTCGGCTATGGTGCGTACGTTCAGGAATCTTTCTATAGGATAGTTTCGCAGTTCATTCATATAATTGATGAATATCGCATCACCGTTAGCGTTGCGTTGCATCAGGTTGAGTCCTCCATTGTAGCTGCCTATCCATAGATTATTGCGGTGATCGGTATGGATGGCATAGACATCATTCCCTCCCAAGCTGTATTTATCATGGGATTGATGTGTATAGTTTCGCATGGCAAACTGGTTGTCGCTCTTCTCTGTCAGTTCAAACAGTCCATGATTCTTGGATCCCAGATAGATTCTTCCATCTTGCCCTTGGTGAATACAGTAGATACTATGATTAAATTGAGAGACCTGATTCGTGATTTTCCCTTCGGGCGATAAGTGCCCGATCAGACTACCGTCAGAGTAATACAGCCGGATATATCCACTTTTCGATGCTATCCAAAAACGATTTTTATTGTCAAGTAGGAAGGCGCGTGTCTCCATTCCCTTCTCGTCGGGTTGGTTCAGATGGAATGTTTCAGGAAAGAATGTCATCTTTTTCACTCCTCGCGAGGAGATGATCCAGGCATTGCCCTGCTTGTCTATGCTGCAATAGCGTATCAGCGGCGTGAAACCCGAGTGCGAGTTGTTGGGATCGGTATAAAATGTCTTTAGCTCTTTGCTTTTCCGGTCGTAGTAGCTGAAGTTCCCCTTTGTGGGAAGTGTCCATAACGTACCTTGTTTGTCTTCGAAAATCACATGGCTACGACTGTCGCGGCCGTAGTTCACCACTTTGTCCTCTGGAGTGGCCAGATGATGTTTCTCCCCACTGCTGATATCGATGCGTGTCACCCCGGGCGAAGTGGAAAATGCCCAGCACTCTCCCAGCTTGTCTTCGTAGATGAACGACACATTGTTGCACGACTGCTGTGGGGTATGTATATCAATCTGCTCAAATGTGTTTTGTTCTGGGTTGTAAAGTATGATACCATTGTCTGTGCCCAGTGCCAGTTGGTTTCGTACGCTGGCCATCGTGTTGACTTGTGTTATCGGGTAGGGGATATCCATTATCTTTATAGTCCCCTTGTCTTGGTGATAGATAGCCAGTTTGTTCGAGGTCGACACCAGATAGATCTCCTCTTTGAATTCATGGATTAATTTAAACGGCAGGTCATTGTCTATCTTCTTGTTGCCGATGATGGTGATACCTCTATCGGTCAGTATCCATTCGTCTTGCCATGAGTCCTGATAAATATTGTATATCTTATCGCTTTTTAGTTCGCCATTAAAGGTGCTATACGTTTGTATGCCATCATTTTTATTTAATTCATTCTCGTCTATACGAAAGCAATACCCCTCATTGGTTGTCAGCCAAGCAATTCCTTTTTTGAGCGAGTATACACGATCCACAAAGATCTCTCGTCTTATCTCCGATTCTATCGGTTTTAGTATATCAATAAAAACCTCCTTGTTGCAGTCGAAGATATAGATTCGTCCATCATAGGATTTACAAAGGATGTTGCCACCAGCCGTTTCATTCATGTGGATGATACGATTGTGAGTAAGGGAATAGTTTTTTTGCGTAGAAGCTTTGTAGTTCTTGAAGGTATACCCATCAAATTTATTGAGTCCATTCCAGGTGCTGATCCATATAACTCCTTTCTTATCTTGAATCACCCCCGTCACTATGCTTTGTGCCAATCCCATGCTGACATTGTACTCTTGTACTTGGCACACGGGTTGTGCCACCATCAGAGTGCAGATGATTTGGGCGATAAAAAAGGCGAATAGTTGTTTCATGATAGTAATAGTTCCATATTAAGGTAAAGCAAAGATACGCAAAAAAAAGGGTTTTAGGAATGCTCTGTAGTGATATAGACGAGCTTGTGCGAAAAATAAGACGATTTGTCCTCCTTTACAAAACAGGGGAGGACAATCTCGCAAATGGCCTCATCATCGGAGTTTACAAGAATGCACCTATTTCCTGAAGGTTTTAATCGTCCACCTTTTGAAACGGAACGTGCCCCGTGTCATCCATAGGCTATCTCTACATTTGCACTATCGAAAACCTCGAAGTTAACATTTAAATCATAAAACCAATACGCATGAAACATTTAGTCAATTTGTTGTTTGCCTCTGTACTATTGCTTGCTGCCTGTACACAGCATTCCAGCGAAGTAGGCGAGAAGGACGACTTCCGTAACGACACCCCCCAACACGCTGTGGAGATGAACTTCAGCCGCAGCAGCCTGGATGCTTTTACTGCATCGGGCATTTCTGAGCTGGGTGTCTATGTCTATATCAAGGACTCATTGATATCTGGTAAAAACTATCCGCTTAGTAGTGGTACACTGGCTGTGGAACTACCATTGGGCGAAGATCTGCGCACCTTCGTGGTGGCCAATGCACCACAACTGGACGCGGTGGACCGCCTCTCTACTGCCACTATCCGTATGGATGCAGCCATGCAGCAAGAAGTTTATTTGTCAGAAGTGATCAGCTTCACCTCGGACAAATCGGTGAGCAGCATTGCTGTTGAACTGAAACGAATGGTGGGACAAGCGGTGTTGCAACCCACAGAGAATGCCGAGACTCTGCAAGCCACCACCTTGATGGATCAGGTGCAAGTGACCTTCACCAATGCGGGTGTGGCCTATAAGATAAGTGCCGGTACATGTATCCAGCAAGATGTCACCGTTGCGGTGGATCGCTCACAAAACTTCTGTGCCTCGATCTATTCGTTTCCCACAGTAAGTGGCAGCTCGCGCACCGCTATCGGCGTGACCTATCTACGTGGGGGACAAGTGGTCAACGTCACCAACAGTCCGCTCGACACTGCCATTGCCTTCGAACCATCCAAACGCACGGTGGTCTATATGCCGATCCTAGAAGATGCTTTCTTGGCCAACTCGTGGAGCGATACGCGCAGCATTCGTACAGAAGATATGACGCGCTTGCCTTTCCAACTCATCGAATCTGAATTCTAAAATCGTAATCATCTTATGAGAAATAAGTTAATCTATACCGTTACAGGACTCCTGGTTCTGTTGGGTGTGCTGGCCTGTTCCGAGCACGACAAGTACGAGACCTCTGTGGTCAAGCAAATCGAACTCTTTCTGGACGATGAGGGCTGGGCTGTCAACACGGGTGCTTCAAATAAGCCACTCTTTGTCTATAATGCCGATGGCAGCTACCATGCCAACTACTCCTCGTTGTATCGTTTTCAGTTGCCCAACGGCAGTTATAAAATCATTTCGTCTACTCAAAGTGCGCAGATACCACAACCCGATAATCTGAATGATATGGTGGTGCCGCAAGATCCGGAAGCCAAACAGAAGTTTGATGTATCCGCGCCCGTAGACTATGCTTCACCCTTCGACGATGCGCTGTCGGTGCGTATGTACACTCGCACGGGCGTGTTGCGTTTGCGCGCTACCGATAAGAAATCCGACCGCAGCTATACCACTGTTCGTGCAGTGGTGTCAACTCCCATTTCGGGCTACAAAGTGTCCGATGCCTCGTTCGTACTGTCTCCTATGGAAATTGTGTGCGACCGCGCCACGACCACTGGTGGCGTCAACTATTCGGAAGATATGGTGCTGTTCGAAACCAATAGCAGCAATGAGGCTGTGTCAATCCGTATCGACTATCTCGATAAAAACAATGCGGTAGTACAGTCCAAAGCCATTGACGGTAAGTTTGCCATTCTGCCCAATCAAGCCGTGCAGATCGACTTCTCGCTCAACAATGAGAACGAACCTATCATCCAAGACTATACCGTGACATTGCTCCCAGAGGAATGGACGCAAGACGAGATTACGCCAGAGATACCGATGAAGATTCCCGAAGGCTATATCTACGTGAACCCCGAAGAAAACTTGGAAACCATCTGCAAGAACCTGATGGCAGACGCCTCGGTAAACGAAGTGAAACTATTCCTCAAAGCGGGCGAATCGTATGCGCTAGGCCGCCAGACGGATATGCCGAAGAGTCTTTATATCATGGGTGAAAAACCGCAAGATGGTCAGTCGCCTGCCTATATGACGATGGGCAACATGAGTATCTCTACCGATGGAGCGACTATTGATGGCTACTTCTTCGAGAATCTCACCATCAAGGTGACCGACTCGGATTTCTTTAAGTTCAAGAACCAATATTTCCATGTCAAGGATATGTCGTTCAAGAATTGTGAGATTAGCGACTTAGGACGTACCATGTGGTATCAGGAAGTCAATGCACCATTGGCACAAGTACTAGACCGCCTTACCATCGACAATTGCCGTTTCTACAATCTGGATCACAGCCGCAGTGGTTTTATCGGTCTATCCACCAAGCAAGATGCACCAATCTATAACATCGTGATGCGCAACTCGACCTTCCATGCCAAAGACCTCACCAA
>CAMTPC010000184.1 GCA_947074295.1 uncultured Bacteroides sp.
TGAAAGCTTTGTAAGGACGGCTAGGATTGAAAGCCGAGAAATAGAACATCACATACGTATCACCCATTTTTTGGATATGGGCATCACCCGTGATCACACCTTCCGCTTCGTAAGTAAACACAGGATTACCTTCATAACGCTTCCATTTCTTCATATCCTTGGAAAGAGCAATGCCCACACGTTCTCCCTTCAATCCAGTCTCAGGGTGACGACCACCAGCGTTGTAGAACATCACGAACGGTGCGCCTAATGTCTTATCCTTGTCCCAGTAGATGATACTCTTATATTCGGTCATCAACTCCCACCACTGTGCATCTTTATCATTGGCAGCTATAATCGGTTTATCGAGCGACTGCCACTCGTGAGCAGTACCGATTGGTTGGTCGGTCCATGCCAAGCCAATATGAAGGGGGGCACGGACAGCTTCGTATCCCGAACCTTCGCCACCGATATAGGTCATCCAATGTTTACCTTTGTATTTTTGGAGTTCGTAGCTACCCTCCCATTCCATATCGGGCAAAGCAGGAAAACCACCACGTTGATTACAGTCCCAGTAGCCATCGCGATATGAAAGAATATTGCCTAGTGGAGTCCAATCCAATAGATTGTCACTCTCGGCGATATGTGTTTCGTAGCCACGGCCATCTGTACCAGTCCGGCCATTGTAGACAACGTAGGTCATATACCATTTATCACCCTCGCGAAATACCGTTGGGCAATCTATCTTGTGATAATTGTCGGTTGGAGCAACGGCCAAACCATACTTATAAGGCGTTTTAGCCTCTTCGTAAATTTCAGTCATCCGTTCCTGCGATACTTGACGCTGGGCAGCAACACCCAAGGCGAAAAATAAAGAAATGATTGTAACTACTCTTCTCATTGTTTTAAATATCTATTTTGTCTCAAAGAAACATTTCTACTCTAGGTCAAATGATGTTTATCAATATAGGGACTCACCACTATCTATTACGACTAAAGTGGCACGCCCCTATATTTTTTAATTACCCTATTAAATTATTATCCTTACCAATATCCAATTGAAAACTTATCTATTATTCAACTTACTTTTCTATTAATAAAACAGCCAATCTACAGCTTCATCAGCACCTTCGAGGGCTGCGTTACGAGTGTTGATATTATCAGCTGTAAAACCAAGTACAGATATATATCCTTTCGGTAAAAGTATCTTGTGTTTACCCGCTTCAAACTGATAACCATGAACATTAGCCAATGGCATATCTGCCAAACGAATGGCATTGGTCAACAAAGGCTCGGCTTGCCCATATTCATTGGCCGATGCATCCACCTCCAATCTAGGAGCTTTAGCATAACGGATATGATCATCGCGATAAAAAGCTACTAGCATAGTCACAGTTTGGTCTGTCTCGAATTCCATTTCTGTAGCTTGGCTACGCTGTCCTTCACCTTCGAAACTAAAGGCTTGTAAACCTTGAAGCTCTGGAGCCAACTGATCAACTTTACAGTTTGGGCGATTTGTGAACAGTACAGATCCTTCTTTTAGAGTAGATGGTTTCAGCCCGTTCAACACGGTTACTTTAGCAGGTGTCAATGGTTTGATTTCTTCAACTTTATCTTCAATCTTGCCTGATACTTTGTCTTTCAACATTGCGATGTTATATTTCAAGTTGGCTACTTCTTCTTCATAGTGAGGAAGCATTTCGGTCCAAGTCTTATTGATACCACCTTCGCCAGTAATAGGCACACGACGCATACCCGTCTGCATACTATTGGCATAGAGATAAGCACCTTCTGTCAAATCGACCAGATTACGATAATGCGCCAAGCTTTGCTCCAATAAAGGTACTGCCAAATCTAGTTGTGCGATGTCTTTGCCCCACTGATAATTCAACACATGTTGCGCTGCCTTCACTTTATAGTCAAAAGCGTAAGCAAACTCGCGGTAGCAGTACATATCATTTTGAAGACGTGCGAATTCTTCTTTATTAGCTTTTACAGTCGGCGCTACAGCATCAATAGCTGCCACAGCAGCATCGCCATGTGCCACTGCCTGAGCAATGATATCGAGGGGAAGTTCGCCCACATGTGGCTCGTTCTTCCATTCTTTCTCTACGTATTCGATGAGTTTTTCACCTTCGGGTCCACAACTTTCATAGAAGCCGGGCCAAATGGTATATTTATAAGGGTTAACCAGCTGACTCGCAAACATACCCAATAGCAGCGTTTGGCGATTGCCTTCGGTGATACCAAAACGGCGTAGCAATTTAGGAGCTATCTCACCACTTTCTTCATAGGCGGTACGGATATTAGCCGCATTGGTAGGAGTAATCCCGTAATAATCGGCTAATTGAGCATCCCAATAGTTCATCTCATCATTACGATTACGGTTGCAGTTCCATGCATAGCGTCCCCAGTTTTTATACCATATCCAGTCACGGTCTATTTGTTTTTGACGCGCGCCATCTCCCAAATCATCGGCTGTATAAGGCCAGTCCCAATACGATGCTTGTGGATAGAGGTGTAAAGCATTGGCACCATGCACATTGTGCATCGCTTGTACAGACTTTTGCACAAAGTCAGGAGAGCCCCAGCGCCAAGGTTCTAGATTGGCCAAGATATGTACGTTACTGATATGAATACTTCCTAATGAACTGAGGTCTGTATGAATCTTTGCCCAAGGGCCACGTGGTTCGTAGGTAGTTAGCGATTCACCATTGTATTTGTGCATGGTATATAGATTCTTATACATCGGCAAAGCCGCATCCATCACGCGCTTACAATCGGTATCGTGTGCACGTACCAATACGGGCGGTTCGTCAGTACGACCTAAAGCATTGAGACCATCTTTCACACCAGGAAGGATGGTTTCTGTGAACCATACCACATCACTGTCATAGCTATCAATAGCCTCGCCAAGACAAACTAACAATCCTACGTTAGGATATTTCTCGATGAAAGCCGCTACTGATTTACGGGTATAATCGCTCAAAAGTGGAGTGATGGGACGATGACGATCTTGTGTCTTGATGCCATAATGTTCGGCAAAAGGTTTGCTCACCAAGATATTATAGAACATCTGAATCACAAAGATACCGCGCTTATCCGCCTCTTCAGTTAGGAATGAAAAGACTTCTTCGTTTTTCTTGAAAGTTTCATCATCTACCTCTATGGCAAATGGATAGTCTTCCAATTTTACTAATGATGCAAATGGATGGCCGTTCCATAAATAAAGTGAGTTCATGCGGTTGGCCACCAACATATCAAGGTATTCTATCCAATGCGCTTTGTCGTAAAACCATGGGAAAGATTCGGGTGTATAAGGATATTCATAAACCGTATGCCCTGGAAGGAATTCTGTCTTTTGCATACCGATAGCAGCGCCACGAAGCACCATCTCGGGGGCATCATCCATAGCTACAGGAAACTCTAAATTCTTATTATCTTTCACATGGTCTATCAGTTCGCAGCTACCATAAATCACGCCCGAGCCATCATTACCGATAACTGTAGTTTTCTTACCTTCTGTACGAATGCTGAAACCTTCTTTCTTCAAGCCTGTTGTATCAGCCGCTTGCGCCAAGAAAATAGTGACTTGTGTTGTGTCGATATCATTGCCTTCTACGTGCAACAATGGTCTGTAGCCTGCTTCTGTCAATGCTTTTTTAAGCTGTTCACCTGCAAACTCTACGCGGTTGGATGCTTCGCCGGGAATGACGATATTCACAGCCGTCTTTTGACATCCCACAAGCATACTAGCGCAAATCAGTAGCGTTCCAAATAATCCCTTTCTCATGTTTTGATTTAATAGTCTGTTTTAGTTCAATTCTTATTTAAAAGACGTGATTAAGGGAATTTTGTACTCAAAGAGGTCCAGAAATAAGGATTTTTCGAAGCACATTTGAGTGATTATTGTCATTTCTAAACTATCAAAAAGAGAAATATGAATAGCCGTATACATATAGATAGAAAACCTCCCATCTATCATCAAAAAGATGAGTAGAAAGGAGGTTTTCACAAAAAAACAAGTATTTAATTATCGAACCGGATAGTTGAATTTATATTCTTTACCTGGTTCAATCTCTACAGCCTTACGACCTTTTTTAGTAGGTATATATAGCGTACCCACGCCACCCGAGGACTTCACTTTGATGGTCTTACGGTCCATGTAAACATATACATCACCAAAGGGGGTAGGCACCGTGCCTTCCATCCACTTCAACCCACCAAGTGTCGGTGTGATGTCATAGGTTTCGTATCCAGCAGAAGTTGGTATCACACCTAAATAATATTTACCTAAAAGATAGATAGGACTAGCTCCCCATGCATGACACAAGCTTTTGCCATACGGACGACCATACATCGCCAAATGCTGATCACCGCTCTCGTCGGGATTGTACTTTTCCCAGAAAGAAGTAGCGCCCTCTTTGAGCATTCCACCCCAATAGGCTTTCATCTCTTTCATCACCTCATCCTGCTCACCTAGTGCACAAAGTGCTTCTAGCTCATAGAAACGCATATAAGGTGTCGTGATCTTCAAGATCGAATCATTAAGCAATACACTATTCTTAATGATCTGTTGCTTCTCGGGTTCCAAATAGTTGAAGAAGGTAGCAAACATATTGGCATAGCGTGTCACCGCTTCACTCTGCTGGCCATCAATACGGTTGTGTACCAAAGCTTGCTTTTCGTCATTCCAGAAAGCAGGAATTAACTTAGCGCGCAGTGCATCAGCCAGTTTAGTATATTTAGTTTCATCGGCTTTTTCATCCGCAAGTTCTGCACAAAGTGCCATTGTCTCAAGACTTTTGCAAAGCAACACTTGTTCGAAGGCCAATTCGCCCTTCTTGTCCAGATAGCCGTCAGCCCAGTCTACAAATATCCAGTCACCCGTTTGGCCTTCTACCATTCCATCTTTGTTGGCACGGCCCAACACGTAGTCCATCAAGGTCTGCATGCGCGGGTAAATCTGCTGCACAAAGTGCTTGTCTCCCGAGTAGAGATAATAGTCGTAGATACTCAAGAACCAGAAGAAGGTGTAATCCATAATCGTATTGATATGGCTGGTCACAGGGTCTTTACCACGAAGCAGCCAGATGGTGCGTTTCACAGATTCGTTATCAAAGAACAGATAATAGTTCATCAAATAGCTCTGAATGGCATCCCCACTCCACACCCAGCGATCACGCTTGATACCATCAATAAAGAATTCACGCGAAGTGAGATGCATCGTGTAAGCACTGATGTCCCAAATCTTGTTCAGTTCTTCATCATTACATTTGAATGTTCCGCGATAATCAAGTGGAAGATATTCATATTGCATCGACACAT
>CAMTPC010000185.1 GCA_947074295.1 uncultured Bacteroides sp.
AATTAACCTGTTGATAACTTTGTGCGTATTTTGGATGTCATTCAATAGAAATACTCTATTTCGCGTATCAAAACACGTTGGGGTCTATCATTGTGAATCATGGCGCACTGTTCCCAATTTCCACGCGGATCATAGGTGTAATCAAAGATATGGTTACCATTCTTTAGTTCGGTGGGCAACGCTTTCTTTTCTGTCACTCTATTATACAAAAGTAGTGCATTTTCTACTTCGCCTATGATTTGCGCAGTAGCGATATCATCATGGTGATTGTAAGTAATCTTTGCACTACCTATTTGCGCGTCGTTACCTTTGTGGACATTGATAGTTGCCACATTTCCTTTTTCATTATAGGAATAGCTATATCGCTCCTGCAACTGTCCTTTTTGTTTGAGTTTAGATATAAGGATAGGTTGACTGCTTTCATTATACTCAATCGTATAATGAATAGTTCCCACACCCAGCTTGTTACCATCACTGATCTTATTCAAGCGTCCTTCACTGTCATAAGAATATACACGTTTGAAGGTTGGTACTAGATCTACATACCATTGTTCCAACGTTGGTTTACCCGAATAATCATAATCCATTACCAATGAATTGAGCGGCATGTCTTTCATATTGTAGACTGTAGTCTTTGATTGAAAGCGACGGCCTTGCTTGTCTAATTGATTAGAAGTACGAGCTGTAGTGCCTCCGAACATATTTACATCCGAAGCTTGCAACACCCAGCCTTGTGCGGCGAAAACCACCCAATAGTTGTCTTCTGAAATCGTATGCTCTTTGCCTGCCATATATCCTTCTGGAGTATTTATCGCTTCGTGCGAAGATTGAATCATCGCCTTTACACGTCCCGACATACCATAATCTGCCAATGAACTGCCAAAAGAGGTTTGTGCAGAGGCGGAAGAGATGCTGATAATCAGTATCAATCCAAAGGAAAGAAGTAGGTGAACAGCTTTTTTCATAAATCCAATTCTTATTATGGGGTTGATTATTATGCAAAGAAACAAAATATGCGAAAGATGGGGAAAGAAATGGGAAGGAAATTTGTGCTATATAATATATTAGAATTAATGGTTGCAACATTGCAACCATTAATTCTACCAAAAAACGTGGTATTAGTATAATGTTTCAACATTTAATATATTTTGAGCCTTACACCTACCTTTGTCATGTCAAACGAAAAGAATAACAAAATTAAAATATAAGATTATGGCAACTATTAACTTCAACTCGAGATCAATGCAAAACCTCAATGGTGCTACCTATAATGCGAATCGCAATATGTACATCACCGAATGTTATGAGAGTATGGCAGGAAATGTCTATCATCAAGGTGTAAGAGTTTCTGATCGTATAGTAGTGAAGGAGAATGTAGGTAGTGCCGATTATGGAACATTTGTCAATGGTATACAAATCTTCGGCTACAACGGAAATGAGTTGCAATTATTGACAAGCCGCGAATATCATGCGAAATGGTATAATGAAGATTTCATCAAAAACGAAGCGATAGAAATGGTCACAGAATATCTGAGCAACCAAATTCGTCTGTCGGGTGCAAGCGTTAATAGCAATGAGATCAAGCATGTAGCTCGACAAATGGTTGCAGAAACCTATGCCGCTCGCAATTGATCTCATGATAGATCAAAATATAGAAATAACAGATAAAAATAAACTCCAAAAACAATATACATTATGAAAGCTCAAAGTAACTTCCTTGATTCAATCCTTCCAAAATTCGGTAACACTCGCAAAGCAGCCCCAGTCTACTGCGCTAACCAAAAGATGTTCATCTCGGACAATTATATCAGTGCTGCAGGCAATACCTATTACAAAGGTGTGCGTTTCTCGGATCGTACGATTGTAGTAGAGCATATCGGACTGTTCCACAACTGGACCTATATTGATGAAATTAAACTTTACGCTTTCGATGGCACTCAACCTACCTTGATCTCATCTGTGAAATTTGACAAATGCTTTTATAGTAAAGACTTGATACGCGATGAGGCCGAAAAGATGATGTTTAATTATATATCTTCGCAGAGCCAAATGAAGGGAGCTAATAACAATCAGGAATATATGAGAAGAATGGCAACTGACATGATTGGTGAAACATATAATAACCAGATAGAGAAAATAGCAGAATTAAAGGCTGGAATCAGTAAACTACTTGATGCTAAATAATATAGAAAAAGAATACGATAATAAGAACAAGATAAAATAGATACACTCATGATCACTATCGACTCAACCAATAAACAACAAATGCAAGCTTTCGAGCTCATCAATCATACCAATCAATCTTTCTACCTAGCAGGAAAAGCGGGAACAGGCAAAACTACCTTCTTGAAAGCAGTTCGCAGCACAGTCAAAAAGAACATTCTCGTGACAGCGCCTACAGGCATTGCAGCAATCAATGCAGGTGGCGAAACGATACATTCGCTCTTTGGCTTTCCTTTTGGTGTATTGGGTTTTAAGGAAAACGGAAAACGTTCACCAGGTAAAAGCGAAGATCTGCGCTTTGCGGATACGATTATTATTGATGAAGTGTCGATGGTACGTTGTGACATGATTGACGCAATCGACCGCGCATTACGTCAGGTAATGAAGAATACGCTTCCTTTTGGTGGTAAGCAGATGATTTTCATTGGGGATATGTTTCAGCTCGAACCTATAGTGACCGCTCAGGACAAAGCGCCTCTGCGCGATATGTACAATGATGTGACACCTTACTTCTTTAATGCGCATGTGTTCGAGGGAGCGCCAATTCCTACTATCGAGTTCTGCAAGATTTATCGTCAAGACGATCCAAACTTTATTAATATTCTGGGAAATGTGCGTATGGGATGTCCTACTGCCGAGGATGTTAGAAATCTGAATACCTGTGTAGAGGTCAATCCCTTGGATGACGAAGAGATGATTATTACGCTAACCGCTAGAAACGATATGGCCAAACGTATCAATGATGAGAAGCTGGCAGCACTGCCCGAACCCGAATTTGTATACGAAGGTGAGGTGATAAAGGATTTTGATGTGCATTCTTTTCACACAGAGAAGGAATTGAAACTACGCAAAGGAGCGCAAGTGATGTTTACCAAAAACGACTCAAATGGGCGTTGGGTGAACGGCACATTGGGCGAAGTGACTGCCCTGGACGAAAAGTCTATAACTGTGACTATAGCCAATGGAACGGTGTGTCAAGTAGAGAAAGTGACTTGGGAGAATATACATAATAGTTACGATAAAAGGACGCGCACGATGACGCAAGAAATTGTAGGTACATTTACGCAATATCCGCTGAAAACTGCGTGGGCTATCACGATTCACAAGAGTCAGGGATTGACTTTTGACAAAGTGCGAATCAATCTTTCACAAGGTACTTTTGCCAATGGTCAGGCTTATGTGGCGTTGAGCCGTGCTCGCTCGCTAGCGGGTTTGCGTTTGGCTACTCCTTTCTATGGCAGCAGTGCAAAGACATCGCCTGAAGTATTGAAGTTTGCCGAAACATTCAATAACGATGAACGTATCGAGGCTGAGATCGCTATTGGAAAGAAGACGCTCGAACTGATCATGGCGAAAAAAAACGATGAAGTGGCTCAACTCTACTTTGAAAAAGGCATAGAGAGTATCGAGGAGAATATGACGATTGCGGCTATGTTGATGGATAAGGCGCTGAACTATGTGACTTGTGATGACTGCTTCTTCGCCGAGCGTCCATCATTGGCATGGCAGCCTGCTCCTGACATGTTGAATCAGCTGTTCGTCGCTTCTATCTATTCATTGTATAGCAATGACTTAGAGATGGCGCTTAGATATAATGAGTTCTTCTTGCAACATCGTCCCGAACATCTCAACGCGTTGTATATACGTATCCGTATCCTTACCTTGCTTAACCGTATAATGGAAGCCGATGAAGTGGTGGATCGCTCAGTTGATCTATGTGCCGATATAGCCCCAAAACTATACTATCGTGGCAGTATCATGAATGAGGAGTTTTTAAATCTTTCGGGTTTGGGACTGTTACAGATTTGTGCTATTCAGTCTCCGCATACGTATCAAGTGCACAATCAATTGCGCTATTACGCTAGACGTAAAAACATCACATTGCCCTATGCGGCAGAAAGTGATAATACTTTACTCGAAATATTTAATGGCGATGCCACACAAGAAGAATATAATGATGCATTACACCAAGCGATAAACAACAATACAGCAGCCTTTCACACCTATATGAAAAGCATGAGCGAATATGCTTTTATGTAACATTTTACCAACCTCAACCGATAAAATATGCTAAACCGTCACTATATAACCTGTTGCCTAGTAGTCTAATAGGTAAAATTGTGACGGATGGATAACCCATTGTACTTGATTATTGTCTATCTTTGCATACTTATTTAATAGCTTACAATTAACAATACGCTGATATACAATCCAAGACATGGAAAAGAAATTTAAAAGAACCACGGTGACCTCGGCACTTCCTTATGCCAATGGTCCTGTACATATTGGCCATTTGGCAGGGGTGTATGTGCCCTCGGATATCTATGTGCGTTACCTCAGATTAAAACAAGAAGAGGTGCTATTTATCGGTGGGTCTGACGAACATGGTGTGCCCATCACTATCCGTGCCAAGAAAGAAGGTGTGACACCACAAGACGTGGTAGACCGCTACCATTTCCTTATCAAAAAATCGTTCGAAGAGTTTGGTATCTCATTCGACATCTATAGCCGTACAACTTCGAAAACTCATCATGATACAGCTTCGGAATTCTTCCGTACGCTTTATGACAAAGGCGAGTTTATTGAGAAGACTTCGGAACAATATTATGACGAAGAGGCCCATCAGTTCTTGGCCGACCGCTATATCACGGGCGAATGTCCTCACTGTCATGCCGAAGGAGCTTATGGCGACCAGTGCGAAAAGTGTGGTACTTCACTCAATCCTACTGACTTGATCAATCCGAAGAGTGCCATCAGTGGTAGCAAGCCGGTGATGAAAGAGACGAAACACTGGTATCTGCCTCTTGACAAACACGAAGAATGGCTACGCCAATGGATCTTGGAAGATCACAAAGAATGGCGCCCTACAGTATATGGTCAGTGCAAAAGCTGGTTGGATATGGGATTGCATCCGCGTGCAGTGAGCCGCGACTTGGATTGGGGTATCCCCGTGCCTGTCGAAGGTGCCGAAGGCAAAGTGCTTTACGTTTGGTTTGATGCGCCTATCGGTTATATCTCGAACACCAAAGAATTGCTTCCTGATAC
>CAMTPC010000186.1 GCA_947074295.1 uncultured Bacteroides sp.
AAATAGCCTTTAAACTCTGGATAGGTGAAACTTTCGCCTGGGATAGGATCATTGTAATCATTTTCCCACACACCTAGTTGAGGACCATGAAGGCGATTCTGCCATACACGATATGGACCAGCACCTACCCACTTTTTGCTCACAACCTTTTCTTCTGGATAATCGAACATGATACCCATCAAATCTACCACGCCAGCAAAATTATAAGCTACATCCACATTGGCTACTCCATTGGGTGCAATGGTCCAAACCACTTTATCCAAAGATCCTAAACGATAGTTGGCAGTAACCACTAGACTATCACCAGAACTACCTGTGGTGAATCCTGTGAATTTACCTGCATCTTCGAATGTGCTGTATTGTGTTTTCTTCTTCTCAGCATCTTTATCATCATGATTATAGAACTGATCTTTTGAGCGGTCCGAACGACTTGCCGCAACAAAGCGTGGTCCATCTGTCAATTCAATAGTACGACCTTTCACAGCCACACTCTTCAACTGTCCATCTTCTTTCGAGAAGTTAAATATATCACTACCCGCTGTTACTGTCAACAATTGAGCTGTTTCTGTGAAACTTGGTTTACTAGCAGTAGCCCATGTACCTTGATTCACATCATCCAACTTATATACCCACGTAAATAGGTCTTGTGCATTGGCATCGTAAGCAGTCACAATCAATGCATTAGCACCTTTCACAGGAGCGGGAATTTGTACCGTTCCAGCAGTACGCGCAGGGATATTAGGACCTTTCACCTCACCTTGTTTCAATACTTTCATGGCTGATTTATCCGTAGGCGATGGAAGAGTCACATATTCATACTTAAAACGACAAGTATTAAGATTAAGGAAGTCATAGCGATTCTCTATTTCGAGGGTACCATTAAAGTTAGCACCAATTTCCTTATTCATAATTTGAATAGGGCACCACACTTGTTTGATGGTATAATAGCTACCTTCTTTTTCGTGATGAGGACCAACAATGCCATCTGCACCAAAATTGCCTACATTGTCGATAAAACCACCCATATCCACACGCTTCACACCTTCATCAGCCAACACCCAAAGGAAGCCACCTGAACAACGAGGATGGTTGCGCATCATTTCCCAATAATCATACAAACCAGCACCATGACCACCATCATAAAGACCGTGAAGGAACTCTGTTGGCATAAAGATTTCGGGTTGACGCATATAGTTTTGGCTCTCACCATAAGAACGATAGTGCATCGTTTCGTAGCCACTGAAATTGCCTTGTGGATGAATCACTGGACGCTTTTGAGGGTCGTATTTATGGAATTCACCATCCAGCTCAGTGTTCCAACCTTTTTCATTTCCATTAGCCCACCAGATTACTGAGGGATGGTTCACATCACGCGTCACCAACTCTTTCACTAATTTCTGACCGACAATCGTCTCATGCTTGCCGTGCCAACCTGTGAGTTCGTTCATTACGTATAGACCCAATGAGTCGCAAGCTTCCAAGAACTCTGGATCGGCAGCATAGTGGCTCAAACGAACCGCATTCATGTTCATGCTTTTAATCAGCAGTACGTCTTCTATATTTTTCGCTTTGCTCAATGTGCGTCCACTTTCAGGACGGAAGCTATGACGATTCACACCTTTAATCAAGATACGTTCGCCATTGATATATAAACCATCGCTTTCACGGGTTTCGATAGTACGGAAACCGAATTTCTGCTTCTCAGTATGCAAAACCTTACCATCTTTGCCAATCAAACTAAATGTTGCCGTATAAAGATTAGGTGTCTCAGCCGACCAAAGTTGTGGTGACTTCACATCCATCTGCACTAAAGCCAAATCACTAGAAGCACGAACAGGTGTTACCTGCTCAGCCACTTTCTTACCTTCTTTATTAGTGATGACAGTTTTCACCTCAGCTCCATCCAAAGCTCTGTTCAAGTTACATTCAGCTGTGAATTTACCGTTAGCTTGTGCATCAATATTGATTTGCCCAATATTCAAGGCTGGTTTAGAGACGATAAAAACCGGACGAATCAATCCACCAAAGTTCCAATAGTCTGCACGACGTTCAGAAAGGTTCACACCCGCATTAGTGCTTTCCTTGCTCACTGTCACCTCAAGCACGTTTTTCTTTGCAGGACCGAAAAACACACGATCACTCACATTGTAAACAAAGCGATTGAAACCACCTTGATGCAATTCACCAGCTTTACGGCCATTGATTTTAGCCTCTGTATCCGTCATTGAGGCTTCAAATACCAATTCAATCTGTCGACCATTCCATTCAGCGGGTAATTCAAATTCGTATTTGTACAACCCTTTCTCGTCAGCGATGCCTTCGGGGAATGCCTTACCGTAGAAACGCATACCATATTGATAAGTTCCAAATCCTTGAAGTTCCCAACACGAAGGAACGCCAATCTTGGTCCATTCGCCTGAATTGTTGCCGCCTGTGCAGAAGAAATCCCACTCCACCATGTCATCACAACCCGTACCCGAAAGATACTGACGCTGTGTCTCCACGTTTGATTGAGCGCAAAGATTTGCAGTCAATGCCAAAGCAGCTAAAATAGAGGTTACTCTTTTCATATTTACTGTTTTTATTTTGTTGCTTATAAATTAGTTATTCGTATTTTCAATGTATGTATTTGATGTTTATCAATGGCATACTTTTTAAGTACACCAGGACCACAACTACTATTACCCAATCCCAATACAGCGGTATCTATGCTCAGCATTATTTCCTCGCGTGGCACTAAATCACAATCATGAGACGTTTCACTAAGATCCTTGGCACGATAGGGCAAAGCTGAAAACGAGAAAGGTTTATCCAGTGCCGTAATACGTATACCTTGTCCTTTCTTATTCGTCAACAATACTTCGCTCACCTCCTCATGGTTTCCTCCATCCTGTGGACGCGGGTAGTGCGTATATTGGTCGGCAACCGTACTATTCCAGCGCCCTATCGACGTAGAACTTTTGCGATCGGGATAGCTTTCGTGAGGGCCACGGCCATACCACGATAACTTATCGTAATCACCACTCACAGTGAATAGAGCACCAAGGCGGGGTAACTCTGGTAATTCGCCTTGCAGTTGGTAAGTTTGCTCTATATCGATAGTACCATCTGGATAAATTGTACGTATAGTCGTTACTAAGACTGAACCATTGGCATATTTGTACTCTTCTATCTTCTCTTTTACGATGGATTTATTGGATTCATTGATAACTTTCTCCGATGACACCACCACTATTTCAGGAGTATCCATCTTTTGATTTCTCCAATCTTTGGCTAGCCAATTGCCGAAACTACGGTCATTGTCAGTGGGTGCGCGGAATGCTTGAAAGCTATCGTACTGGATTTTCTCCTCCAATGCAATCTTTGAATTTCCTCTGCTTTTTACAGGTTGATTAGCGACGGCTAAGAGATTATCGTGAATAGCGAATTGCTCACTTGTCACCTCGTGGCCTACTTCAGCCCAATCAGTAGCTTTCTTCAACACCACTGCTACATTCAATCGCACATCTGCACCCGATACTTCTTTCAGTGATGGCAACAGCATCTCGCCAGTCTTACCGGGTTGTACAGAAGGAAGCATAAACTCACCCGTCTGAAGAATCTTTCCATTGACTGTCAAGTTCCATTTAAAAAGATAGTTTTCTGTCGTCACATGATGGTTGCGGTTAATGACTTCCAGTGTGTATTGCTTTTTACCATCAACTAGTGCTTCTTCCAAATTCATGGCAATAGGCGCATATACCTTTTTCACTTCCCAATACTTAGGCGTAGTTTCCCTATCACTCATCACCACCCCATTGAAGCAAAATGCTTTCAAGTTGGGTTTGTCGCCGAAGTCACCACCATAGGCAACCATTATACGGCCATCAGGCAAAGTTTTGTACAAACCCTGATCTACCCAATCCCAGATAAATCCACCCAACATACGTGGATGGCTGTAAATCTCATCCCAATATTCTTGAAAATTACCCAATGCGTTGCCCATGCTGTGCGCATATTCGCTCGTCATCACAGGACGATTATCATTCTCACGCTCGGCTATCTCAAGTAGACGTTCCCAACGGGCATTCTCTGCACGTTCCTTATCTTCTCCTTCTGCAATGCCTGGATTAAGGTATTCTTCTTTTACACGAGTATAGAATCGGCTAATCACATCTACGGTATAAGGATCGGGTGCTCCATTCACACCTTGTGCTCCTTCATAGTGGACAGGCCGTGTAGGATCCATCTCCTTCAACCATGCAGAAATAGCAGCGAAGTTGGCACCATAGCCACTTTCATTGCCCATACTCCACATCACAATACTAGGATAATTCTTGTCGCGTTCGGCCATACGAACAGCTCTATCCAAAAAAGCCGCATGCCAATCGGGAGTATTGGCCAACTTACCTCTAACCCCGTGTGTCTCAATATCAGCCTCATCCATCACATAGAGTCCCAAGCTGTCGCAAAGTTCGTACCAGCGAGTCACATTGGGATAATGGCTGGTGCGCACAGCATTGACATTGGCTTGTTTCATCAATAGAATGTCTTGCAACATGCGTTCTTCTGTCATCACACGCCCGAGGCGTGGATCATGCTCATGACGATTGACTCCACGAAATCGGATAGGTTGATTATTGATGAAGAGTTGTCCTTCTTTGATCTCAATATGACGGAAGCCTACTTTTTGATTGATTTGTTCCACTACCTCACCTTTATCACCCAGCAATTGCAGCTTCAGATTATACAGATAAGGAGTTTCGGCAGTCCAAGGTTGAGGTGATTCGACCAGCGCTGTCATGCGACCCAGTTTACGTGGAGCGCGTTGCGAATACCATTCGTTCATACGACTGGCTCTATTGTCCAAGTCCATTATCTCCTCCACGTCTCCATCAAGCGTGGTTATCTCAATGCCCGACGCATCACAAAGCGTAGCTTTTAACGAATAGCCTTTGCCACGCTCATTACCATAAACACTAAATTGTGGATCAATATGTAGTATGAAGTTCGTACAGCTATCGTTAGCAGCCACAGTGCGTATGGCATAATCACGGATACGTACATCGGAAGTATGCACTAGATTGATACTACGATGAATACCCCCCATGCGCCAAAAGTCTTGATCTTCCAAGTAAGAACCATCACTATACCTATAAACCTCCAAGGCTATTTGATTATCGCCCGGTTTCAGATAGGGAGTTATAAGAAATTCGCTCGGTTCCATACTACCTTGGCTATAACCTACTCTCTCACCATTGACCC
>CAMTPC010000187.1 GCA_947074295.1 uncultured Bacteroides sp.
CTTTCAAAGGTTTTTCTTTTGCTGTATCAGGAATAATGATACCACCAATAGTTTTTTCTTCTGCAGGTGCAGGGAGTATCAAAACTCTATCTGCCAATGGTTTAATGTTCATAGTTAATCTTACTTTTTTATGTTATACATTTTAATTGTTAATGGATTGAGTGTCCTGTTTTTGCAAGACGTTAAATCTATTACCAAAAGTATGCCAAAATAAACATTTTATCATCCTGTCAGCAAAAAACTGACAAAATGACGCTGCATTATCCATCCTTATTTAAAAACAAAAACATACCTTTGCAAAATATTAACACATATTTATCATGAAAAGGAGAAATATACTAACAATAATCATTGCTTTAACGGCCTTTTTACATCTAAATGCTCAAAAGAAAGACTTCAAATTTAACTTCTACGGACAGATACGTGCTGACATCTTTTACAACAGCCGTGCTAGCCAAGAGATGATTGATGGTCTATTTTATATGTATCCATTGGATAAGCAACTCGACGCAGATGGCAAAGATCTGAACGCACGTGCCAGTGGCAATTTCTATGTGCTTTGCACCCGACTAGGCGTAAATGTTGAGGGGCCTAAGCTTGGAAATGCACGTACATTTGCAAAAGTGGAAGGTGACTTTCGTGGTGCTGGAGCCGATTTATTCACGCTACGCATTCGTCATGCCTATTTCCAGCTCAACTGGAATGAAGCTGACCTGTTAGTAGGACAAACTTGGCACCCCTTGTTTGGCGAAGTTTATCCCCAGGTGTTAAACATCTCTACTGGTGCCCCATTTCAACCCTTTAGCCGCGCACCTCAAATACGTTATCGTCATTCATTCGACGGATTTCAGGCTATCGGCGCCTTGGTATGGCAGTCGCAATTCACGAATATCGGACCTGGCAATGCGCGCAGCGTGAAATACCTGAAGAACAGTTGTCTTCCAGAAATATATGCCGGACTTAACTACCGCACTTCTTACTGGTTGTTTGGCGCGGGCATAGAACTTCTCTCTATCATGCCCCTAACTCAGACAGAAATCAATGATGGGTCGCAAACGAAAGTCTATAAGACTAATGAGCGTATAACAACTCTTTCCTATGACGCATATATAAGATATACAAATGCCGATTGGCTGGTGGCTGCTAAAACTATATTAGGTAGCAATCTTACACAGCTTTGTATGCTTGGTGGCTATGCCGTGAAATCTATAGATCCATATAATGGCAAACAAACCTATACACCCTATCGCATGTCTAGTACATGGCTCAATGTGGTCTATGGCAGAAAATGGCAACCCGGAATATTTGCTGGATACAGTAAGAATCTAGGTACCAGCCATGCCAATACGGGTACTGTATATGGATTGGGTACCGATATTAAACAATTAGTTGCCGCAGGTGCAGAATTGTCGTACAAATTACCTCATTGGAGCTTTGGCGTAGAGTATTCATCAACTAGCGCTTGGTATGGCACTAGAAGCAAAACAAATGGCCGTGTATATGATGCCAATTGTGTGACAAATCAGCGTATAGTAGGTGTCGCTATCTTTATCTTCTAACACATTGATTATAAGCTATATAAAACCCCTTCAATAAACAGCCCTAAAAGGCAAGCCAGTCAGCCGTGAAACAGAAGGTGACTAACCCTTGCTTGTATGCTGATAACGGCTGATCAATCGTATGATTGTTTATTCTGCGAAAATGCTCCGATTCTATGTAAGAAATAGCATAGAATCGGAGCATTTTATATAAATGATAGAGATAAATTTGATACTCCCGTACTATAACAATAAAGGCAAACGCATCAAAATCGTAATTGCAATAGTTAATTAGACAGCAGATTGATATTTGCAGTTGACAAAACTGCTCAATTTCCATTAAATTTAATAGATTCATGTATTTTAGTCTTTACAAATAGATAATTATAATATATCATATTACTATCTTTGCATCCGCTAAAAAAGAAAAACTACACTATGGCATTTACAAACAATGTGATGATTGTCCGCCACAAGCTATTGGCGGAACTTGTAAAACTCTGGAAACAAGGTGAATTAGTTGAAAAAATTGATCGTTTGCCACTTGAGCTGACTCCTAAAAACTCAAAGGCGGCAGGTCGTTGCTGCATACACAAAGAACGCGCAGTGTGGAAGTATAAATGTCTTCCGCTGATGGGTATGGATATGTCTGATGAGCATGATGAATTGGATTCTTTATCAACTTATGCAAAACGTGCTTTAGATAGAACTGAACATACGAAAGACAATATTCTTTGTGTGATAGACGAAGCGTGCTCATCTTGCGTACAGATTAATTACGAAATCACAAATCTTTGTCGTGGTTGTGTGGCGCGTAGCTGCTACATGAACTGCCCGAAAGATGCCATCCGCTTCAAAAAGAATGGCCAGGCCAAAATCGATCATGACGCATGCATTAGTTGTGGTATCTGCCAAAAGAGCTGCCCGTATCATGCTATTGTTTACATTCCTGTACCTTGTGAAGAAACTTGTCCAGTAAAAGCAATCAGCAAAGATGAATATGGCATTGAGCACATCGATGAATCAAAATGCATCTATTGCGGAAAGTGTATCAATGCTTGTCCCTTTGGAGCCATTTTCGAAATCTCACAAGCACTTGATGTATTAGAGAGTATACGCAAAGGCGAGAAAGTAGTTGCCATCGTTGCTCCATCAATATTGGGTCAATTTAAAACTACGATTGATAAGGTTTATGGTGCTTTCCGCGAGATGGGCTTCACCGAAGTAATAGAAGTAGCACAAGGTGCTATGGATACTACGAAAAATGAAGCACATGAATTATTAGAGAAACTAGAAGAGGGACAATCATTCATGACTACTTCCTGCTGCCCATCTTATATAGAATTGGTAGATAAACACATTCCTGCCATGAAGCCTTATGTTTCGACTACGGGATCACCAATGTACTATACAGCTCGCATCGCAAAAGAAAAATACCCAGATTCGAAAGTGGTGTTTGTGGGCCCATGCGTAGCTAAGCGCAAAGAAATGAAAAAGGACGAATGTGTGGACTATATGCTGACTTTCGAGGAAGTAGGTTCGATACTCGAGGGATTGGATATTTCAATGGAACAATCTTCTCCTTTCTCTGTTCTTTATACATCAGTACGCGAAGCACATGGCTTTGCTCAAGCTGGCGGTGTGATGGGTGCAGTGAAAGCTTACCTCAAAGACGAAGCTGATAAAATTAACACTATCCAAATATCAGATATTAATAAAAAGAATATAGCATTATTGCGCGCTTGTGCGAAAACCGGTAAGGCGGGAGGTCAGTTTGTAGAAGTAATGGCTTGCGAAGGTGGTTGTATCACAGGACCATGTACGCACAATGATATTGCTTCGGGACGTCGCCAGCTGGCACAGGAGCTGATTAAGCGCAAAGAAAGTTATGAAACAATGGATTGACATTTTGCGCCAATCGCACCAGATTAGTGATGAAGAACTAATCCAACTTTTGACTTGCACGGATGCAGATTCGATTGATTATCTGCATCGTCAAGCACAAGAGGTCGCACTATCGCATTTTGGATATAACATATATATAAGAGGCCTCATCGAAATAAGCAATTGCTGTCGCAATGATTGCTACTACTGTGGCATTCGCAAAAGCAACACAAATGTAGATCGCTATCGCCTTTCGCGCGAACAAATACTGGAGTGTTGCGCACAAGGGTATAAACTTGGTTTCCGTACTTTCGTGATGCAGGGTGGCGAAGACCGTGTTCAAAACGCCGATTGGTTAATAGCAACTGTAAAAGAAATCCGTAGCAACTATCCCGACTGTGCTATAACATTATCATTGGGCGAAATGCCGCGTGAGGTCTATCAACAACTTTTTGAAGTAGGCGCTAATCGCTATCTGCTCAGACATGAGACGTATGATGAAAAGCATTACAATCAACTCCATCCTAAAGAAATGTCTTTCGACCATCGTATCGTTTCTCTCCGAACACTGAAAGAAATAGGCTTCCAAACTGGAACGGGCATAATGGTGGGCTCTCCAGGCCAAACGATAGCTCACATTATAAAAGATATCCGTTTCATGGAAGAGCTTCAACCACAAATGATTGGCATAGGCCCTTTTATACCACACAAAGACACACCTTTCGCACAAGCACAAGCAGGTAGCGTAGAGCTAACTCTTAGATTAATTTCTATTTTCCGCTTGATGTTTCCATCAACTCTTATTCCTTCTACAACGGCATTAGCCTCATTGAGCAAAGATGGCCGCGAACGTGGCATTCTGGCAGGCGCCAATGTTGTGATGCCCAATCTATCTCCCGTAGACCAACGCAAGAATTACTCACTATATAATAATAAAGCAGCGCTAGGTGCAGAATCGGCCGAAGGTCTCAAATTACTATCTCTACAATTAGAAAAAATAGGATATCATATTTCGTATGATAGAGGTGATTTTAGGCTTCACACTACCATATAATCCATAACAATATTTTAGTTATTCGTACTTTTAGTTGACAATACCACGATTTTATATACTTTTTTTACAAATAATTTAATCATTTGTTTGCAAATTAAAAAATTAATTAGATATTTGCAGTTGTATAGTTTGTGAATATCGCTTAGATATTCCTATTTCATGCACAAAAGTGCAAGCAAAACAAGTTAGATTTATAGTATTTAGCACACACAGAGCAAACATTAAGCGCGACAAATAAATTTCAGTTAACAAGAATTTTCGTGTTTTAATAACATAATTATTAACGTAATTTTATTTGTCTATGAGAAGTAAATTTGTAAAAGCTATGTTCTTTGGAACATTAGCACTAGCAGTTTCAACATCTTTCATCGGATGTAAAGATTATGACGATGACATTCAGGTATTGAATGAACGTATTGCGGCCAACGAATCGGCCATGAACGACATTAAGAACACATTAGCCAGTGGCGACTGGGTAAAATCTGTTGAGTCTACTGACAATGGTGTAAAAATCACATTGGGTAGTGGAAAATCCTTCGAAATCACAAATGGTGTCGACGGCCAAAACGGCCAGAGCGGCGTTCCCGGAAATGTATGGACTATTGTAGACGGTTACTGGTATAAGGATGGAGCTAATACCGG
>CAMTPC010000188.1 GCA_947074295.1 uncultured Bacteroides sp.
CTCAAAACGCACTAGCGCGGTTGTCTGGGTGACAATCGCGCTAGTTTTTTTATATATATAGGAGTGATAGATTTAGCGACAGGATTCTTTCTTATTAATCAAGCAAATTCCATAATACTAAGAATCCACTCCCCAAAGCCTATGCTCTGAAGAGTGGATATCTACATAAAAACTGGTAGGTTTTTATTCTTGTATCATTTCTGTTGTTCTGTTTTCTGAGGTCTCGCCTTCTTCGCCTTCCTCTCCCTCGGCACGTGTGAACGAGAGATTGTTGATGCGATACAGCTGCATATCGAAAATCAGGGTTGAATAGCCCAGGATACCAGTGGTACCCGATGAGCCATAACCATAGGCCCAAGGGATGTACACTTCCCAGCGTTCGCCCAGCGTCATGCGCTGCAACACTTCCCACCAACCGTTGATAATCGAGCCATAAACCAGTGTAAAGGTAGATGGGGCATCAAAAACAGTAGGCGCATCACCATAAAATCCGTCAAATCGTTCGCCCAGGATGTTTGTACCTTTATAATACACATCCACAGATGAGCTTTGGTCCAACGGACGTTGCGTAGGGTCAGACACATATTCGGTCAATTCGGTCACTGCAGGTAGCTTCTTATAGAAGATATATCTGCTAGGTGCCATCAGCAGATGGATACTGTCCAGCCCGCCGTGATCGGCTTGTGTTGTGTAGACATTATAGAGCGAGTCTGTAAATGCCTCATTGCGTGATTGCCAGTTGTCATACTTGCTCACCTCGGTAGTTTCCTCACACGAAGTCAACAACAGCAACAATAGCAACACAGGTGCTAAAAAGAGTTTTTTACTCATTTGCATGTTTATCTTAATATTATTGTAGTTTCTTCAACAATGATGTGAGGCTCACACGATCAGCGATGATACCATTCAGGTCGGCGATAGCTACACGCTCTTGCTTCATGGTGTCGCGGTCGCGCAATGTCACACAGTTGTCTTCCACGGTCTGGTGGTCCACGGTGATACAGAATGGTGTACCGATGGCATCTTGACGACGGTAGCGCTTACCGATACTGTCTTTCTCGTCATACTGGCAGTGGAATTGGAACTTCAAGCCGTCGATGATCTCGCGTGCCTTTTCGGGCAGTCCATCTTTCTTCACCAATGGCATCACAGCTAGTTTCACTGGTGCAAGAGCTGCTGGCAACTTCAATACGATACGTGTTTCACCGCCTTCAAGCTTCTCTTCGCAGTAGGCTGCGCTAAGAATGCTCAGGAACATACGGTCTACACCGATGGATGTCTCAATCACATAAGGCACATACGATTCGTTGATCTCTGGATCGAAGTATTTGATATTCTTACCCGAGTATTTTTCGTGTTGAGTCAAGTCGAAATCGGTACGCGAGTGAATACCTTCCACTTCTTTGAAACCGAATGGCATCAAGAACTCGATATCGGTAGCCGCATTAGCGTAGTGCGCCAACTTGTCGTGGTCGTGGTAGCGGTAGTGGTCGGCACCAAAGCCCAGGTTTTCGTGCCATTGCAGACGCAACGCTTTCCATTTAGCAAACCAGTCTAGCTCTGTACCTGGCTTCACAAAGAATTGCATCTCCATTTGTTCGAACTCGCGCATACGGAAGATGAACTGGCGAGCTACGATCTCGTTACGGAAAGCCTTACCGATCTGTGCGATACCAAATGGAATCTTCATACGGCCAGTCTTCTGCACATTGAGGTAGTTCACAAAGATACCTTGAGCCGTTTCGGGACGCAGGTAGATTTTCATCGCGCCATCGGCAGTCGATCCCATCTCGGTAGAGAACATCAGGTTGAACTGACGCACTTCGGTCCAGTTCTTGGTACCCGATACTGGGCAAGCGATCTCTTCGTCTACGATGATCTGACGCAACTCTTCCAGGTTGCTATCGTTCAAAGCCTGAGCAAAACGAGCGTGCAATGCGTCGCGTTTAGCTTGATTGTCCAACACGCGTGGATTGGTAGCTCTGAATTGCGCCTCATCAAACGACTCGCCGAAACGCTTAGCTGCTTTCGCCACTTCCTTGTTGATCTTATCGTCTAGCTTAGCTAGTTGGTCTTCGATCAACACATCGGCACGATAGCGTTTTTTCGAATCTTTATTGTCAATCAATGGGTCATTGAACGCGTCAACGTGTCCCGATGCTTTCCAGATTGTGGGGTGCATAAAGATAGCCGAGTCGATACCCACGATATTCTCGTGTAGTAACACCATGCTGTCCCACCAGTATTTCTTGATGTTGTTTTTCAGTTCGACACCCATCTGACCGTAGTCATACACAGCGCCCAATCCATCATAAATTTCGCTCGAAGGAAACACAAATCCATACTCCTTACAATGCGATACAATCTTCTTAAAAACATCTTCTTGTGCCATTGTTTTATCTATCTTTTTCGTTACAATTCTTCATTAATAAGTAGCGAGCTGATAATCAGCCAGCGAAACAATTCGCAAAGTAAACAATTTTTTTGCAGATGAGCGCCTTTTCGATGGCAGATAGTGACACTAATGATGTAAAAAATAGCAATTTGATGTTAATAAATGATGTTTACACCATTCGGGTAATGCGCCTTAGACACCCTCCCGAGCGCACTTATTCACCCCGTCAAGCTCCCTTACTCAGCAGCATCCACAAGGTATATCTGCTGAAAAACCAGCCTTTAATGGGTTTCAAACACTAACGATTCTGTTAGCGCACATACCACAATAACGTATTCGTTAGTCTTTAACACTGCAATGAATAACGCTTCTGTTAGTCTTTTACTGAATACCAATAACGTAATCGTTATTTTTATGAGATAATAATGCGAAAAGTACACATCCAATTCGCCCGACATACAGACCATTTTAACTATCATTTTGTTCACTAATTCGGAAAATGTAAACATTTATATCGTTTTTGTTCACATTGGTACATATAGCATAGCAAAGCAGAGCATAAATACCCCCTCTAGTCCCCCTCGAAGGGGGAAGTTGAGGATGAAGTTTTTTAGAAGGAGTTTAGAAATTCGGGGAGACTTAAGACCGCTAAATCGTGCTTAATAATTTGTTGAAGACAAACGGCCGTTTTCATTTGTCCAGGTCAAAGAGGCGTTTTACCTTTGCAGCATCAACCCGGTTAACCTTAGCTCTTTGACGTATTGAAAAAACACAGTTTTGCAAAATAATATCCCATGCAGGTTTATCCTTACCGATGTAGAATCACAGACCGCAGTGAGTGGCGCAATGCCGCAGTGAAAACACATAAAACAAAAAGCCATTTGCGCTTCATCACGAGGAGCAAATGGCTTTCTGCCATCTTTAATTGACCTTAACTAATACCCGTCTCTCTGGGTTTTCTTTTTTTTTCAGTTCGTGTTTATAACTTTTTGCATGATAATTCCTTGGTTGGTGACGATATGCAGCAGATAAATGCCTGAGGCAGGCAACGGCACATCGTAGAGTTGTAGCTGGGGCACGACTTCGCGGAGCTGCATCAACCCACCCATATCGTAGAGGGTGATTTGCTCTAGCAAGAGGTCGCCACTGGCCTCGACATAGGCTCGGCCATCACGGGTATAGACCTGCACTGCAGCCTCATCGGTTGTATCGACTAGCTCTTCCGTCATCAAATAATAGCGACCTGCGGTGTTGCCCGGCAGCTCAAAGGCAGTGCCCGATTGCAGTTCGATACGTGTGCCCTGTTGTGCATCGTAGAGATAGATGGGCACACCGAAAGCTTCGACTCCCTGCACCTGCACCGTCACGGGGGCATCGCTGTCGCTATACACACCTAGAGGCAATGTGCCCAACTGCTGTAGCTGATTGATAGCCACCGCTTGCTGTCCCGCTATGGTGTAGATTGTTGGCAGTTCGGAGAGATTACTGTCAAACAGCGCTTCGGCGTCTTCGTGGTCGGCGAAAGCATCATCGGCATCATAGTGCTCCATGATGGTGGCTGTGCTTTGGGCACCATCACGATGGGCGATCAGCATCAAGCAGGGCACATCGGCGAAGGCACGGGTGAGAGATACATTATTGTTAGCCGATTTGGCCACGGTCATCGCTGGCGCGAAACTGGCATTGGTAGGCGCTGCGCCTGTCTTCTTCTTTACCAAGAACGACTGCATGGGGGCTATATAGCCCAATGCGCCTTCCACATAGGCTTTTTGCTCACTGGCATTGACCAACCAATATTTATTCTCAAAACCGGAGTTTGCAGCGAAGAACTGAGCCATATCAAGTGAAGCCATATAGGGATTGCACAGCAGATAAAGCTCGCCATGGTTATGCGCAGTGAGCGTTACTGCCACTACTCCATCGGTGGTGCCGTGCGTCCGCAGTCTATAGGGATTGGCACGAGAGATCGTTTTCGTGTTGGGCGTACTGGTGATACTTCCCGTCACTTCATTGTATTTATAATAACGATATTCGCCATCGGCTTTGGGCAGACGGAACAGCACTTTGTCCATGCCGTCCTTCTTATCCGCTTTGATCGAGAAGCCCTGCGCGCTATAATCCACCTCTACATCGTTGTAGACATGGCTCCAGGTGGCTTTGGTGGCAATATAGGCATCATACTTGCTGTTATCGGGTTTATAAACCCACGAATCACTCTTATCCCAGCTGCGTTGATAGACGGGCATCAGCGAACGGTTGTGCAGTGCCAACATATTGTCGAAATTGATTTCTTGGAAAGCCTCGGTCTCTTGACGGCGGTTGGCCAATGGCAAGTACATATCACCTGCCACCACACCCTGCAATGGCGATGCCAGCATATACCAGCGATTGGCAGCCAGTTCCAAGTCGACCCATGCCCTATTATAGTTCAGCAGATGCTGGTTCAACAATTCGGCTCCAGGCTTGAAGTGAATCTGATCACAGGTATTGCCATAGAACTTCTCGCAAGTGTAGTTAGCTGCAGGTGGGAGTTCTTTCACTAGCATATCATACTCTATATCGATAGTGGCAGCCTGCGTGCCCACGATGCCTGTCAAATCCACCACTTTATGAGTGGCATCTAGTGGCAGTGCATAAAGCAGCGGTTCAGCATTGGGTGTCAGGGTGACTTTGGTAAACTTCATCGGCACATAGCCTTGATGCACCAGACCATCGCCTG
>CAMTPC010000189.1 GCA_947074295.1 uncultured Bacteroides sp.
ATTAGCCTTATGTGTTCTATGCACGATTCGCTTCTTTCGTGTTTCATCCCCTACAAGGGCGGTGAGGCCGACAATCAACTGCTTACGGAGCTTCTGCAGATGGGTACCTTGTGCGACATCTACCTGCTGACCGACAACGATACGCCTCCCGTGGAGGGATGCCATGCGCTGCCCATCGACTCCCTGCACACCACTGCCACCCTGCGACTCATCGCCGAGAAAAGTGCCGATACCCGCTACGTGATGCTGTGCACCACACCCCATGCCATCGTGCCCGGACTGGGTGCCATCCATCGCCTGCTCGATGTGCTGGTAGAGACCGGTGCTGCCATGGTCTATGCCGACCGTTATTTCCAATGGGGCTACGAGCGTGCCGCCGCGCCTCTCATCGACTATCAGTTGGGAAGTCTGCGCAATGATTTTGATTTTGGCGAGCTGCAACTATTCTGTGGCGACTGCTTCCGCGAGGCAGCCGACCGTCTGATCGATCACTTCGACTTTGCCGCTATGTACGACCTGCGTCTGAAGCTGTCGCAAGAGCGTCAACTGGTACATATCAACGAATACCTCTACACCCTGCATCTGCCTGAGGAAGAGGAGGCGGCAGCCGATAATCAGTTCAGCTATGTGGATCCACGCAACCGCGAGGCGCAGATCGAGATGGAGGCCGTGTGTACCGAGCACCTACGCACCATTGGTGCCTATCTGCCGCCCGTGTTCGAGGCGATGTCGTTCAAGGACAGCATTTTTTTCAGTGACGAAGAGCAGGAGTTCGACACCGAGGCCAGCGTCATCATTCCCGTGCGCGACCGTGCCAAGACCATCGGCGATGCCATCCGATCGGCATTGCAGCAGACCACCAAGTTTAAGTACAACGTCATCGTCATCGACAACTTCTCGACCGATGGTACCACAGATGTCATCAAGCGGCTAGCTGCCGAGGACGACCGTGTGATCCACATCACCCCCGATCGCGACGACCTGGGCATAGGGGGTTGTTGGAACTATGGCGTGAACGATGCCCGCTGTGGCCGCTTCGCCGTGCAGCTCGACAGCGACGACCTCTATGCCGACGAGCACACCCTGCAAACCATTGTCGATGCCTTCTACGCGCAGAAGTGCGCCATGGTGGTAGGTACCTATCGCCTCTGTGATTTCGACCTCAATACCATCGAGCCAGGCATCATCGACCACCGCGAGTGGACACCCGAGAATGGCCGCAACAATGCCCTCCGCATCAACGGGCTGGGCGCTCCACGTGCCTTTTACACCCCACTGCTGCGCCGCATCGGCTTGCCCAACACCAGCTATGGTGAAGACTATGCCATCGGTCTGCGCATCAGCCGAACCTTCCAGATAGGTCGCATCTACGATGTGGTGTACCTGTGCCGCCGCTGGGAAGGCAATTCCGACGCTGCCCTGAGCATCGAGAAAGCCAATGCGCACAACACCTACAAGGATCGTCTACGCACCTGGGAGCTACAAGCCCGCATCCGCCAGAATAGAATGACCAGCGAAGCGGAGGAGTTGTTGGCGTAGATACCACAATCACACCCAAACATTATGGACGCAGCGTGCTGCGTCCATAATGTTTGGGTGTTGACTATCCTTTTTTCATTTAAAACAATGGAAACTCGGTACGCTGCTTCGATAAGCTCGTTATTAAGCTATCCGATGACTGCTGGTGATGGTGCTGACAATGGTGATCGAAGTGATCTTCCGAGCAGAAGGAAAACCTCTTAATAATCTCGCTTGCACTGCAAGGGAAGTTGGCAATATACTGTCTCACCAGTTCTACACGCTGGCGATCCAGCCAATGTTGAGGGTCTTCCTCGAAGCTCTTGCGGAAACGCTCCTCGAATAGGGATAGAGGTGTTTCCACCCATTCAGCCATATCTTTAGTGGTGACAAAATGCTCTAAACCGCTATTGAGGCTCGACACCAAATCGTGATCTACCCGGAATAGAGGAAATAGGAAATCTTGGAGTGACTGCTTATCGTACTGTGCAGCTAGAAAAGTACCAAATTCGAAACACTTGTTGCGATACATCATGGTACAGTCGGGCATACAGTCGAGCAGATGGCGCAGCGATTCGATGTAGGCACTCATCGCAGGTGTCATTTTTAGAGGCACCGAAAGATGGTGGGGTTGCTCGCTGTGTCGATAGTAATTATAGTTTAGCTTGCGCTTTATGCAAGGGTGATTTCTGTTGATAATGTACTTAAACGAGAAAACATAGCTGTCTGCCAAAGCCTTAAAACTGATGGTGCTAAAGAGTTGTAGCACCATCATCTCGTTGCTGTTCAATATCTTCTTCTGCCCGTTTACGGTCAACTCGATGCATCCTTTTGTGACGATAACAAAGGCATCGTGACGTAGATAGTTACTGGCGTATTCCTTATCTAATTCAAAATGTTGATAGCTGAAACGCAACTCCGACTCAGGCGAACAGTGCTCGCAAATAGTGTAGTCTATCGAGTTTATTTTGCAGACGTTTTGTTGGATTGATGGGTTTAGGTCTTTCATGTTGCAAATTTTATGAGGGTTTTGTCGTTTATTCCCTCTGTTTTATCTTCATTATTTCAAGGAGTAGGGCTAGCCTGGGTGCTACTATAGTAGATTGGTCGAAATGTTGTATCTCATGAAAGGGCATTTCCCGATTTTACTGAGCAAGAGGTATCGACTCCTATATTATAGCTTAGTGTGTAAATAGGTGAAGCAAATGCTACAAGTAGTAGTGAAGTAGTTTATATCGGATATGTTGTCTTATAGCTGCTTACAGTCACAAATATAAGATAATTTGCCTAATATGCCAAACTCATCACTATAGAATTGACAGATTTCTGATACACTAGCTAGATTTAACTACTATGCTAGCTAGCCTTAATGCACAATTTTTGCATGAGATATCTTGAAAAGTAACCATTGGGAAACTTGTCTTGTTTAAAAAATAATTCCACCCAAATCTACCTGTCTTATCCCCAAATCATTATCTTTGTAAATAGATAAACCGTACACTAAGAGGGAAGGTCAAGCCGGGCTTACTTCAACACCAGTCAGTAGGACTAATGAAGCTCGGCGATTATCTCCACTCTTTTTAAGCGCGAGGGCAGTAGCTCAACGGTAGAGCATAGAAACGTGAAGATTGCCATCTCCTTCCCTTCGGGGCGTGCATAGGCCAATTTACGTTTACTCCTATGGTCAGTGGTTCGACTCCACTCTGTCCTCCTTTATTTTTGATAGGTGCCATCATGCTCGACGGCACTCCATCTTCACGAAAAAAACCGAAGTCTGTATATGGAAAAAGATCTACTCATCGTGGCGCTACGCCAAGGCGCTGTCTCTATTTCGAATCCCATTTTTGTCGATCAACCCTTCTCGCCACGTGGCATAGCCCTAGTCACTGAGCTGGAGAGCGTTGGCTACCAAGCAGATACACCTTTGCTGGCAGCACTGACCGCCCTCGATGACGAAAATCTGCAAAAAATACTGGACACCGTGAACGAGGTGATGGGGGTGGGGCTCAACTGGGCGCCATTAGTCAAGGGATGGCTGACACCCACTGGCGAAGGCGAGGCTGATCATATTCTGACACTGCTGAGCAACGCTTATAACGAGGTGTGGAAGATGGAAGGCAAACGGCTGCCGTGTGGTCATTTGATACCCGATGGCACATTCCCGCTGGAACGCTACAACGGATGTCCGTTTTGTGGACAGCCCTTCGTGTTGTCGCAGGTGGTCTACAAGGGGCAGGGCAGCGAGCTGAAACCGCTGAGGCTGTGGACGGATGCCGATCTGGACGCGCATCTGGCGCATCTGCTGCAATCGCCCGTGCCACTCGATGCTACGCAAGCCGATAGCCTGAAACGGTTGTTGCGCCATCGCCCATTGCCAGCTGCTATCACCATCAAGATGAAAGAAACGCTGGTGCTGGTGATCGATGCGCTGCTCGATGTAGGCAACGAACTGCAAGCCGAGGGACTGATGAAACACCCATCCGACATTCTGCGCTACCTGTGGTACAAGCACACGGGGCAGCTACAGATGGTGGAACCACGCACGTTGGTGAAGCGGGCCGATGAGAACAGCCGTCATGTGTGGGCATCGGAAGATACCAGTGTGGAGGCTGCCGAAGCGATGAAGAAAAAACTGAAACTGAAATACGACCGCAAGACGTGCCGACGGGTGGCGCGTTGGCTCAACTATCTGCCCTTATCGGCTACGGACGCTTGTGTGGCGATGCACCCCAAACGCGAGATATGGGTGCGCATGATTCGTGCCTTGCGCCTAGCAGAATATGCTCGCCGTCCATCCTTTGAACGACTAGCACAACTGCTGGATTGCTTCTATAAACAAGACTACACCGTGTGGCAAGGCCAACTGGACCGCTGTCACCGCGAGCGTAACACCGCTGGCGCAATGGCTCTGCTGAAACAACGTCCCGGCACCTTTGCGCGCCAACTATTTTCCTCTCTGTTGTGGTATGGCATCGAAGAAACTCTGCTGGCTTTCAACGAAGTGTTGCCCCAACTGCCACCACGCCTGCTGTTCTCACTGGGCAATCATGCCGAGAACTATTTCAATCCCGAAGCACAGCGAGTGACCTATCCTCTGGGCGGATTCCCCAAGCTGATTCCTGTCAACAAGCTGGTACGCCTGCATACGTCACAACAGCTCGAAGCGCTGATCAAAACCATCTTCTTCTTGGTGATCGATCGAATGGGGCGGCAGTATGCCACCGACCTCCATCCGGGCCGAAAAGTATTTATAGCCCATGAGCTGATGCATATCCCTTTGGCAGTGGGCGATCGCTCCAAGACCATTCAAGATACATCCTGCGCCCTGCAAGGCACGCGCTTCAAGCTACACGGCGACAAGGTGCGCCTGTTCCTGCAATGGGGCAAAGGGCTCAAAGCCCAGCACCTCGACATGGACATCAGCTGCTTTGTGGCCTATGACGACCACACGGACGAATGCGCTTACTTCCAACTCACCGTACCCGGTGCCAAGCACAGTGGCGACATCCGCCACATCCCCAACCTAGTGGGCACGGCCGAGTACATCGAGCTAGACCTCGACGAACTGCG
>CAMTPC010000190.1 GCA_947074295.1 uncultured Bacteroides sp.
TGAGTGGTACTAGCTGCAAACACTGTAATGCGCCTATGCTGGAGCTGGTACAGTGCAAAACTTGTGATGAGATATTGCTGATGGGCGAAGAAAGCAGACAGAGCCATCTGATCCGACAATTCACCACATCGGCTATTGACGAATCGCCTTTCGATGTGCGTGCGAATGATGAGGAAGAAGAAGAGGATGAATTGGAAGCTGTTGTTGAGGATGCAAGCGATTGGTCGACATTCATCATGGGTAAGAATCAATGGGAAAACGGCTATAAAGCTCTGAGGAGCAAAGTGTTTTCTACGCAACTCAATCTGGTGTCATCTCCTGCTGGGGTGACATTGAATCCTGTGGCCGAAGGTTCGGGCGAATGGGTGGAGTGTAAGAACGAAAAGAACAAAACGATCTGTCCCAGCTGTAATGGGAATCTGAACGACTCGAAGATACACTACTTCCGTATCCCGGTAGACTTTTTGAATCATCTGGTAGCACCTGTATTCTTGACAGAAACCGTGGATGGCAACAGCACATGGGGCAAGTATATCGCATTTACCGACAGCCGTCAAGGTACGGCTATCAGTGCTAAAACTTTCAACATCGAGGTGGAAAGGGCGTTTCTACGTTCTAAGCTATTGCATTTCTTATCGCAAAAACAGCTGGAAGGAAACAGTGGACAAGATGAGGCTATGCAGCGTTATCAAGAACTGAAAAAGCTCTATAAACTTATGCCTAATGAAACGGTTTATAAGATGCTAGAAGAGTATGAAAGCAAAATAGGAGGTGGTATAGAGCCCGTGAAGATCAGTGAGCTATCAGGCTATTTCTTCGACGAATACCTATTCGAGCATATATCGGGCAAGGATAAGGAAAAAGATGATGAAAATGACTACCATGAGCACAAAAGGGCTTATCAGGCATCGCTGATGCGTAGCATCATCGGTCATCGTCCATTGAATTATATCACCATCGAAACCATGGGTCTAGTGTCTCTGGTCTATCCTGATTTGAAGTCGGTGAAGCTACCGCGCGAATTGGGCCGTTTCAATGAGGAGCATGGTGCGGACTTTACCGCGAATGACTGGAGTGACTTCTTGAAAATAGCGCTCGACTACTTCGTGCGTATGAATAATTGTATCCATCCGCTAGAAGAGAACGAAAGACAATATATCCGAGACGCGAATGTGTGTAAGCCTGTGTTCCCTAGCGACACGCAGAAAGAGGGGGTGAGGATGATGAAATGGCCTAGCATAAAAATAACTGACGGTCATGTCAGCGAACGCCAAAATCGTTTGGTGTTGTTGCTGTGTGCCGCACTCGGTTTGGAGTCTGCGGCAGCTTTGGAAGACGAGAACAATAAAAAGCTGGTGGAGGATTTGCTGCATAGGGCATGGATCGATCTGACAGAGAAGGTGTTGACCCTTATCGTGGATGGATCTGGATATACTTCTGGCTACTATAAAGAGAGTGCATTTAAGTACATAGGTGCCTATTATTTGGACTTGTCGTGTCGGGAGAAAAATGAGAAGGTAAAGATAAAGCTGATGGATAAAGCTTATTACTGTCCTGTGACACACCGATTGTTTGATGTTTCTTTCCGCGGATATAGTCCTAACATGTCGGGTTATATCACTCACAATAACTTTAAACGCTTTAAGTGTTCTGCCGAGACCATAGAAGTGCCGCAGCTGGAATCGCTCGAGAAAGAGGCTATAAAGGAATGGATGGGAAAGGATGCACGAGTAAAGACTTTCAAGGAGAAAGGTTTATGGAGCGACCGTCTCGAGAATACTTTCTTGGGTATGAGACGCCCGTACATTGCCGCCGAACACTCTGCACAGCAGTCTAAGGATCTGTTGAAAAAGTATACAGAGCGGTTTAAAGACGATAACAATTACTCGATAAATGTGCTCAACTGTTCCACTACAATGGAGATGGGGGTGGATATAGGCTCTATACAGCTGGTGCTGATGGGTACGGTGCCTCCTACCTCTGCCAACTACATGCAGCGCGCGGGTCGTGCGGGTCGTAGCCGCCAAAGCAAGGCAGTGGCTTTCTCGATGTGTAGCGCCTCGCCTGTAGGGGTGAAGGCTTTCAATAACCCGATGTGGGCGCTGAAGGCATCTAATGCCATGAGTATGGTGGTGCAAAGTCAGACCATCATTCAGCGTCATGTCAACTCTTTCTTCTTTCATGCATTTATCGCCGAGGAAAATAATGGCTTGAAAGGTATAGCGCGTCTCAAAGATTTCTTTGGTAGCACCTGCGATGCTTTTCTGGATTTCTTGGAACGTAAGTCGGGTGATGCGAATTTGCAAAACAGCTTCAACCGGGTTTTCGTCAATCAGGAATATACATCTATCTATCGCACGAAGAAGAAGATGGAAGAGATCAGGAATGACTATCAGGATACCATGCAACAACTCAAAGATGAATATTTGAGATGCAAGGAGATAGGTGGTCAGGAACTTAAGGAAAGGGCGATCTTTAACCAGATAGGGCGTATAGAGATGGAATCTTTGCTGCCCTTCTTGTCCGAACGACAATTTATTCCTAATGCCAATATGCCAACCGGTATCGTGGAGTTTGACTATACGGACAAAAGACAGAATAATAAGAAGTATAGTATAACTAAACAGCTGCTAAAAAAGGCGGAAGAATCGAAAGCCGAGACGGATAAACTGAAAAAGGATAAGCTGAAAATTGAAATGGCTGAACTTCGTAAACAACACGATATACTGAAGAAAGCCACTGTGGTATCGCGTGATGTGCGCACTGCCCTGAACGAATATGCACCCGGACAGATGGTAGTAATCAATGAGCGCAACTATGTTTCGGCAGGTATCACACTCTATGGTGACTATAACAATGAAGCGCAACGCCGTTTCATCTACCACTGCGAAAGCTGTGGAAAGACACGCTATGAACCGATGATACTGAGCAATGGTGAACTATGTAGCTGTGGCGGCATCAACCGAAGCATCATAAATGGGGATAATAAATCGACCTCGTTTACCAAGGCTTATGAACCGGTGGGCTATCGCACGGACATTGCAGTGGATGCTAACCGTCAAGAGTCTACTGCGCGTACTTACTATGACATACGTGCTGAGCTGACAAATATAGATTGGAGTAAATACACAACCAATCATTTGTGTGAAATCACGAGTGAGAAAGAGGGCGAGATTATTTACTACAATATGGGGCGTGGCTATGGCTTTGCAGTATGCGTGCGCTGTGGACGTGCCGCGGTGGATGTGAAATCATTGGACAATAAAGATATTCCTGCAGTGTTTTGGAATGATAATCATAAGCACAACAAACTTTATGGAGGTGAATGTGAAGCCAATGAAAGTAGCATAGACCGCCATGTGGTGTTTACCGGCCGCCATCAGACCAACTATGTGGCTTTGCGCTTCCTCACCGATCAAGAGTCTAGACTATATGTAGAGGATAAGAGTCTGGTCCTTTCGCTCGGGGTAGTATTGAAACAAGCCTTGGTGGAATGTATCGGGGTAGACGAGAATGAAATAGATTTCGGTATCAAGCGCGAAAGCGACGCTACTGTGTTGTTCTTGTATGACACGAACAAAGGAGGTTGTGGCTATTCTTTGAACATGATTGATGAGATAAAGGCGCAAGCTATCTTCCAGCGGGCACTCGATATAATGAGAAACTATGAATGCAATTGCGAGGAAAGCGAGAATGGTGCCTGTTCGCATTGTCTCATAAGCCGCAACTCGCAGCGATTCGCCAATCAGTTGTCCAAGGCTAAGGCGCTGAACTGGCTGCTATTGCAGCGTGGCAAGAAGGTGGAAGTGCCTCCTGCAATTAAGGACTTTTCGCCCGAAGCCCAGTCGGTGCCTCGACAACTTAAGGATATCGCGTTGATAGCGGCACGCAATCCCAATGTGAAGGGAATAACGTTTTGCGCCGCAGATGATAGTAGCATTACACCATCGGACTGGATCAACATGAACGCTGAAATGGGAAATATACTGCATCAGTGCAAGATGAACGGGAAGCAGGTCAATGTAATGGTGGAATACCATGCCGATCAACACACGGAAGTGGTTGACGTACTGCCTTACTGCTCGTTGCAGAAGCAGCTGTGCAACTACAATGTATCGGCCGTGAAAGATCTGGGCGAATATCCGATAGCCTTGATCGTGGAAGATGAAACGGGTACACACCGCTATTTCACAGATCAGCAGAACGTATTGCCGCTGTCCAATACTTGGGGAAGTGAGTGTACACACATTTACGCCGATAAGTTGACAGCTAACTTCCAGCCCGAAGCGCTGCCCACCGTAGAGACTTTGCAATCGCTGATGGGTACGTCTGACTGTTTCATTCGTGAAGGTTTCGTGATGGGTTATCAGAAGGGTTATACGATGAATCATTTCTTTGAAAAAGCTCTGGCGCCCACTTTGTTGCGCCCCGAAGATCATGACAGTATCAAGCGTGCGCTGCATCAAAAAGCGGTCAATATCACCTTCAGCGACAGCTATTTCCATTCGGCTTTGTCGGTGATGATGCTTGCCTATCTTATTAGTGAACTGCGCACACAGTTTGGCTTCACTATAAATACGCTAATCATCAATCAGCCTGAGAAGCCAGAGGAATCGCCTATACTGAATGCGGGCTGGAAAGAAACATACTATATCAGCTACAACTTCTTTGACAGGACGGATCGAGATAAATTTATACGGAGCATATTTGCCAAGGTTCTAAACGTAGATGTGATTCTGGAACCTACATTGAAGGAGCATTGCCGCTGGCTGAAAATCGAAGCCGCCGATGATGCTTGCGTCGAGATACGCTTCGACCATGGTGTGGGTGGTGGCTGGCAATCCCAATATAGATATAATGAGCTGCAGTTCCTGGATGGAAGCATCAAGGTATATCGCCCTCACTATGATACAAAAGCGCTGTATTATATGATTGTGAGACAGTAGGAGTGG
>CAMTPC010000191.1 GCA_947074295.1 uncultured Bacteroides sp.
ATATAGAAGTGCGCTTAGATAATATCAAGCGCACTTTTTATTTTGCTATAATAGCGTCTCGAAATGATGATGTTGATATCTTGGAATGGTGGGTATAGTTTACATTTCAATGTTTTGTTCTCTATCGCGCACAGGTAGTCAATGTTCAATATGCAGTCCTGCGCAGTTTGTATAAACGTTTTTCCTATATTCAATAAGGATTTGGCTACTGTTGTACTTCTTAACTTATACACTGTGCGATCGCTCAATGTCATTTGCCAGCAATGCAGATCCGATAAGAATTCAAAATAAACAATATCGTTACTTTTCTGTAAACGCAATCCATCAATTGTCTGTAAGGCTATGCGACGTTCACCTGTTTCTATATTCTTCATCGATTCTTCGAAAACAGGTTTCCTGTTCAGGTGATTTTCTTCAATACGCTTTATGACAACGTCAAGCTCTTCCATCTGATAAGGCTTAAGCAAAAAATCAAAGCTAGAAGCTCGTATAGCTTCTAGCATATACTTATCGAAAGCGCTGTAAAAAATCACACACAGATCAGGTCGCATGGCAGATCGCAATTCCTTGAGTAATTCAAACCCATTGAGTACAGGCATTTCTACATCCAGGAAAAGCACGTCAGGCTGTTCTTGTATTATTCGTGTTATGGCTTTTACGGGCGAATTAAAAGTCTCTATAACATTCATTTGTGGATAGTGTTTTAGATCTTTTAGAAGAGCATTTACACAAGCTTCTTCATTGTCCACTATCATTATATTGATCAAATCAGACATCATAGTTATACTTTTGGGGGATTAATATTGTGACTTCCGTTCCCGATAATTGGTTTTGGCTCGCTGTTATGTCTCGAATATCAAAACTGATTGGCAATGAATTCTTCTTATTCAGTAACTCTATGGTGCGATATAAGATGCGAATACCAGTGCCCGTACTATCATTGCGATTAGGATTAATCCTCATTTGTCCACGTCCATAGCCTATACCATTATCAGTAATATTAATTTTAAAATAGTCTTTATCTAGCTTTGTTATACTCACATCTATCATGGGTATCTGTATATTTTCATCTTCAGGAAATGCGTGCTTTATCGCATTTTCAATGGGAATTTGGATACACATCACCGGTATCAAAACATGCTTGTCTACATTTTTATCTATCTTCCATTCTACTTTTGGTGTTGTCGGATTCATGCACATGCGCAACATCACAAAGTTCTGTACCATCTCTACCTCTTCGCACAGCGCTATGGCAGTCTTATCACACACCAAGAGATTGCTCCGCAATATTTGAACGAGCAACTTCATAGGCTCCATCACCTGCTTATTTTGTCTTAATGATGAAATTACCAGATTAAGTACATTGAATACAAAATGTGGGGAAAAGCGGTTTCGCACATTCTCCATACGCAGCTTTGTGATAATTTCCATTTGCTGGCGTCGTAAGCGTTCCTGCTTTTGTTTATGATAGCGCAATAAGGCTATAATGGCTATAATGATAGCTAATAGCAAAACAGCACCACCGATAATCGTGAAGCGTAGGCGCGATATTTGTGTTCGATTCCTTGCTATCACGATATCTCTTTTTAGCAAGGTGGTATCTTGACGATGTCTGAACTCTACCTCTGTGATGCGATTTTGCTGATTGACATTGCGCAATGAATCATTATAAAGAGTCACCTTATCCTGATATTCAAAAGCTCTTTTATAATCTCCTTTCCTACGATAAAAATCCTGTAATCTTTTGTGATATATGTAAAGATATCCAGGACCTATACGCTCGGCATTGTAGGGCTGATTCAGATAATACTCAGCCTCTTTGAGGTTGTTTTCAGCCAATGCCAAAGCACTTTTTAATCCATTTACATAGAATAATATTGCGTCATCCGTATTGCTACTTGTGATAAAATAATTGTAAGAGCTATTGATGTAATGCTTAGCAGAGTCCAAAGCACCGGCCATAAGGTTGACTTCCCCGATATTGCCTTCTACAATGGCGTTCATAAACGGATTCTTAAATTGTTGCGTGATGGCATAAGCATTTTGAAAACACGCTAATGCTTCTGGATACTTCTTATCAAAGAAATAACTGTTTCCTCGAGTATTGTAATAAAAATATCTTTCGTAAGGCGTTTTGGGAGGATATAGAGAGTCTACTTTCTCAAAATAGCTCTGCGCTAAGGGGTAATTCTCCAAATCAGTATAAATCTGTCCCAATCCCATATAAATCGAGTGGTTATCATCCAAATAGTTTAAAGAGTCCGCCACAAGCAAACCTCTACGATACCAGTGTGATGCTTCTGGCAATTTACCGATCTGTCGGTAGGTGTCTCCCAGATTGATGCAGACATTAACCAATTTGTCATATTTACCTGTCGCTTCGGCTGCATGGCTAGCCTCTAGAAAATAGTTGATGGCCGAATCGCGTTCATTAATGTATATCATCATCACTCCGCGATAATTGCTATTCACACACTCCAAGAATCTGAGCCAATAGCTTGGAGTTGATTGGTGGATAAATGCCCTAACATGCCTGTTGGCTATTAAAGCCGAATCCATTTTATTGTCATAGAAATAGGCGTATGATTTATGGCTCTCATTATAATGCCATACGATGCTATCGCTGCATTTACTTTGTGCTTCATTCAAGCAAAGAATAACAGAATCGGGATGATTTAATAATGGCTGATTGGCATTATAGATCATCGCATCAGCGTATAATATCTCTTGCTCGATTCTGTCTCCAGTCCTTCGTTCGCAGCTTACAATAAGAAGGCATATCAGAAATAGAGGGAAAAAAAATAGATTAGCTCTCATATTATGTTTTGTGACTATCAAGATCGAGATTGTGTTTCTTATGAAAGCAAAAATAGATATTATTTAAAAGAAAAAAAGGAATTTCATATTTAATTTAGTAAATATGATTAATATTTGTCGAATAGATTATTTTCTTTTCATATAAAACATAAAAACAACCGCTTAATGCTAAAATCGACTTTTTAACCAGAAAGCGGAGATTGTGAAATGCTTACAAAACATGATAATATAAATGTTTTCTCATTGTATAGTTACTATCTCTTTCATCGCTGCTTATCACTTAACTTTATTCGCTACGCTGAGCACCCTTGCACAATCTGGTAGCTAAGGCGCTTTGTCGGCGTAGTTAAGGCTATTCAATAGAGTGATTAAATTGGAAGTGTTAAGTTGCAGCTAATAAATAGAATAGAGTTTGTTCTAAACGAAACTCCCTCTTTATTCCTATTAAAATAAAGAGGGGAAAGGATAAGCGCTACTTTGCAATCATCTTTGAACAATAAATCAATAATTAAATCTTTCCACAATTTCCATACACATGCGTCCATTGTGGTAAGGACATTTCCAGAAGCCAGCCTTGTCATCTTTCTGGTTCACTTTGCCATTAGCCTTTATGCTCCAATACCATTCACCATTTTTACGGTCTAAAAGATGCTCCTTGATGAATTCCCAACAATCAGCCGCTTTCATCAATGCAAAATCATCTTCAAAATGTTGATATAGATTGGCATACCCAACCACGGCTTCGGCTTGTACCCACCAGTGACGTTCTTCGTCTATGTGTCCACTATCGGTATTCTTTTCATAGATCATACCATTGTTTTGTGAAAAACCTTCAGAGGCAGCTTCAGCAATGCATTTTATCTTAGGCGTCACTTCATTTAATATATCTTTATCGCCTAGTTCTAGTGCGGCTTCATGAATCAACCATGATGCCTCTATATCGTGTCCATACGAAATGATATTATGTTTTGAATTCCAATCACTATCAAAGAAAAGCTGCAAATGCTTTGTTTCTGGATTGAGTATCTTAGAAAGAAATAACTGAATCAAATTACGGAGTTGAGTTTTAAGTCTTTCATCTTTCCATACACGATAAAGATTGGTGTAAGGCTCGAGGATATGTAAATGAGTGTTCATGGTTTTGCACTCATTCTCATCCTTTTCGCTTAGACGCATATCCTCCATTAATCCCCATTCTCGGCTGAATGCTTCAAAATATCCATTCTTTTCTATGTCGAAGCTGTATTTTTCTATATCATTGAAAAGGCGTATTGCATACTCCAAGGCTTCATCATTTTTGCATGCTCTATAATATTCACTGAGTCCATAGATGGCAAAGCCCAATGCGTATATTTGCTTTTTAGTGTCTGTGGGTTCGCCTTTATGGTTGACACTCCAAAAAATGCCACCATGCACTTTGTCATATAAATGATCTATAATAAATCGTAGTGCATGTGTAGCTGCATCAAGATATACTTCATCGCGCAATATGCGGTATGCTGCCGAAAAAGTCCACAGTATGCGGCATTGCTGAATAGCTCCTTTATCAGCTTCAGGATTGAGTACTTCTTCTCCGGTGATTTCGCCATAAAATCCGCCCCATAAATTGTCTTGCAAACGAAGCCAATACGGCAATATGTCGCTTAATAGTTCATTGCGAACCTCTCTTTTGAGTTCTATAATTTTATCCATAGTATTTAATTGTGACGTTTAGATTCTAATTCTTGCGTGATCTCACCCATGCGTTTTTCGCTGAGTGGATAGATGCTGATGAAGATGACACTCAAGACAGTACCCACTGCGGGCAACCAGCTGAGGAACATCTTGA
>CAMTPC010000192.1 GCA_947074295.1 uncultured Bacteroides sp.
ATAATAGGATATGCATAGAAGTCATCAGTGAAAAGTACTAATGAGTTGGCTTCAGTATGCAGATTTACATTACTAAGCAACACAATAGGACCAGTCAACCAAAGTCCTTCTGGGATGATAACTTTACCACCACCTTTAGCATTCACATGCTGAATGGCTTTATTGATAGCTTCTGTATTCAAGAAAATACCATCATTGATTGCGCCAAAGTCCTTGATATTAACAGAATAATCAGGGAAAGAAGTCTGTTTAACTTTTGGCATTGAAAATGGCAGATTCTTGTAGATACTATCATCAATAGTAACTTTGCCTTGCGCTGATAAATTTCCGACAGGCAGAAGAGCTATCAAAGCAGCTGCAGCAAACATTAGTTTTTTAGCAAATGTGTTCATTGAAATACAAATGTTCTTATGGATTAATACTAATTAAGGACGATTCTCGTTCTAAAATAATTTCAGAAGCGGTTTCTTTTAAACATATCGTCAGACGAATCTCACGAACCATCTGACGACATAAGGATAATATTGATTATCCCAACCTAATTCTAACTTTAAATAAATGTTTATGAAATAACTTCTTCATTATGTGATTGCAAAGATAAATCTGCAAGCCGACTGATATGTGTACAATCTGACTCTTTAGGGGTATTTTTTGGCGTTTCGCTCATTTTATTGCACACTCAACCCATTTTTATGCAAAATATAGCTATCTTTGCAACCTAATTTAACGATTTAAAAAGGTATGAGTTACAATTTGTTGAAAGGAAAAAGAGGTATCATCTTTGGTGCTCTTAACGATCAATCAATCGCATGGAAAGTAGCCGAGAAGGCTGTAGCAGAAGGCGCAACTATCACATTATCAAATACTCCTATGGCAATCCGTATGGGTGAAGTTAATGCGTTGGGCGAAAAATTGAACTGTCAGGTAATCCCTGCTGACGCAACAAGCGTTGAAGACTTAAAGGTTGTTTTCGAGAAATCAATGGAAATATTGGGAGGACAAATTGATTTTGTGCTTCACTCAATTGGAATGTCGCCAAATGTGCGCAAAAAACGCACATATGATGATTTGGATTACGGTATGCTAGATAAAACTTTGGACATCTCAGCTGTATCTTTCCATAAAATGATTCAAGTAGCTAAGAAAACAAACGCTATCGCTGAATATGGCTCAATCGTAGCACTTAGCTATGTGGCAGCTCAACGTACATTCTATGGATACAATGACATGGCTGACGCTAAAGCGCTACTTGAGTCTATCGCTCGTAGCTTCGGTTATATCTATGGTCGCGAACACAATGTGCGCGTCAACACCATTTCTCAGTCACCTACCTTCACCACAGCAGGTTCGGGCGTAAAAGGAATGGATAAACTATATGACTTCTCGGATCGCATGTCACCTCTAGGCAATGCCAGCGCTGATGAATGTGCCGATTATTGTATCGTGATGTTCTCTGACTTGACACGCAAAGTGACAATGCAAAACTTGTTCCACGATGGTGGCTTCTCTAGTGTAGGTATGAGTCTACGTGCAATGGCTACTTATGAGAAAGGACTTGAAGAATATATGGACGAAGAAGGTAACGTTATCTACGGTTAATATCATTCCATTATATGAAATCAGGAAATCTTTTTTTCATCATTCTATCAATACTCATTCTGTGTTCCTGCCACTTCGGAGGTGGGAAGAAGGTGACTAATGAAAATGATGAAGAAAAGATTTCTATTCTTCGCTACGACAAAGTGCAAAGCGAATATATAAACTCCAATAGTTTCTCTGCACTACAAAAAATGAATATGGAGTATCGCACTCCTACAAAAATTCTTATCGAAGAAGTATTAGAGCTAGGGCAAGTCAACGATGATACTATAACCCAAAAACTCAAGAACTATTATTCCGATTCCACCCTTATACAACTCATCGAGGATGTTGAGGGCTATTTCATTGACTTAACAGAATTAGAAACAACATTAACACTAGCGTTTCGCAACCTGAAAAAAGAATTACCCTGGATACGAGTTCCCAATATATACACACAGATTTCAGCATTCAACGAATCAGTCATTGTGTCAGACACACTTCTTGGCATCAGCCTAGATAAATACATGGGTGAGGATTATCCTTTCTACAATCGTTTCTATCATAAGTATCAAAGACGAACAATGCGCGAAGGCCGTATACCAGTGGATTGTATTATTTCTTTTTTAGTATCTTTGTCACCTCCCGAGTTTGATAATAATTCCACACTGCTGGATATCATGATCCAAATGGGAAAAATTTACTATATTGCACAACAAGCATTAGAATACGAATCAACTGGCTTGTTCTTGGGCTACAGTGAAGAAGAGATAGAATGGTGCAAAGAAAATGAGAGAAATATATGGAAGTCATTGGTTTCAAAAAAGGAACTTTTATCCAAAAACTTCAATGTTATTTGCAATTATATGGAACCTTCACAATACACCCGTATTCTAGATCATTCAGCACCACCATTACTTGGTATCTGGATTGGTGTACACATCATTGATGCATATATGAAGCAGAAACCTGATACCAGCATGACTTCACTTCTCTTGGATAAAAATTCATTGAGTATTTTAGACGAATCGGATTATCTACAAGAGACTGACTGAACTGCCTTCATTATACTAAACTTATTTTATTCTTAACAACCGTGGATACTGCATTATATCTAATCCCAGTCACATTAGGGGATACACCAATAGAGACTGTTCTTCCTTCCTATAATAAGGAAGTAATTCTCAATATCCGCCATTTTATAGTAGAAGATCTTCGTTCTGCACGTAGATTCTTAAAAAAGGTAGAAAAAAGTATTGATATAGATGCCCTCCAGTTTTACCCTCTCAATAAACACACTTCGCCCAATGAAATTTCGGATTATCTGAAACCATTAGAAAAGGGAGAGCCAATGGGAGTGATTTCAGAAGCTGGATGTCCAGCAGTAGCCGATCCTGGTGCCGACGTGGTAAGCATAGCACAACGCAAGAATCTCAAAGTGGTACCTTTAATTGGTCCATCATCTATTATACTATCTATCATGGGTTCAGGCTTCAACGGTCAGAGTTTTGCATTTCATGGATATCTTCCCGTAGATTCAGCTGAACGAATCAAGAAGCTAAAGCAAATAGAACAGCGTGTATATAATGAGAAGCAGACACAACTATTTATAGAAACACCCTACCGCAACAATAAGATGGTTGAAGATATACTTACCAACTGTCGTCCCCAAACTCTATTATGCATTGCCTCCAATATAACTTGTGAAGACGAATATATTAAAACGAAAAGTATAAAAGACTGGAAAGGTAAAGTGCCTGATCTTGCTAAGAAACCTTGTATTTTTCTTTTATATCAATGATATCTTTTAAATAATCAAATTCATTCTCGAAGCATTCACTAAAATAACCACAGCCAAGATTTTGCTCGATTTGCTGTAATTGCCATAATTTACCATCGGTAAAATGACTTTTATTCAATAGACTTTCATCATCTATATCCAAAATATATAGATAAATCAATCTATTCGTGACTTCATTCTCGAAACGATACATGATGCTAAAAGTTGGATTTGGAGATTTGAGATAAGGAAGTCTTTTTCTAAGTATTCGATTACAACCCTCTGTAAGGTTCTCACCAAATCTCAAATAGGATTCTAGCGGGATGTCCATTTTATCTCCATCAAGCGAATAAAATGAAGGGCGACGTGATAAATAAAGCATTCCATTCGAAATTATGGCTATGCGAATTATCGGGAAGATATGTGTGGTTTTTGAGTGAAAAGCTTCTGTAGCTAATGTTTTACCGATAACTTCACCACGAGCGTTAACTATAGGAAAATACTCTGTACGAGATGCCAACTTATTAAAATAGCAAATACCGAGTTGGTTAAATAATATAGTTAATGCAAATAAAACAGGCGGAATATATTGGAAAAGAGCGTTCGATAAACCTACACTAAAAGGACGAAAGAAAATACAACATATTATTACTGATATGAAATGCAAAAAGACTAGTAACAAATAAATATTAATAGCGACAAATGTAGATTCTGTACCCTGAACGAATAATTGCTTCCCATTTGTTTCTTTTCGTTTTAAATAATAATTGATGAATTTCTTTTTGTGCAATAATAAAAGGAGTGCAAGCAAAGATATCACTAATTCTAAAGTTACCGAAAACACTCTACGAGGAACGGCTTCACCTGGTACGATAGATGCTACGAATAATACTGATAACAAGCAGGTACATAAATAAAGCATAAAATTAGGTGGACGTTTAGTTCTATTTGCATATGAAAATATAGAATAACACCAACCCACTGCCATACCAATACATATCGCTGTATTCTGAAGCAGAAACTCACCCAGAACAATTGTTATTAATACAGGAATAAAACCTAATGACATATTAAAGTCAATAGATAGTATTGCTTTACCCCCATAACTATGAGTACTTGTAGAATGCACAAATAATATATATATAATTTAAAAAGAGATTCTAAGTTAGAGCGAAATTCTCATGGCACTGTCCATAATTTTGTGTAAACTATATTCTGGTTCGAGCTTTAGTCGAGT
>CAMTPC010000193.1 GCA_947074295.1 uncultured Bacteroides sp.
CCTCCATCTCACTGCCATCTATCAGAATCTTCGTGAAAGGAGATGCCTCATAAGAAAGCGTATTAAATGTGATAGAGTAAGAGCCGATAGCTGTACTAGAGAAAGTCACCAGCGAGGTAGAACCCTCTTTGATAGATCCACTCTCCCATCCAAACGTAATCTCATTGCCGTATTCGCTAATTATAGGAGATTTGATATAGCCTTGTACTTCTTTGGGGAATGCACCCGTAGCACTGTACTGATAAAGATCAGTACGGTCCATACGATATTCCTTGCCATCTTCTGTCACTAGAGTCAGATATGGATAATCAGGGCGGCTAAGAGCCACTTGTGCCTCATATTCGGAGGTAGTGAAGTTGATATTCTGTAAAACGTAGCGCAAGGTAGCTTTTCCGTTGGGTATATTCGACCAGAAAGGTGCATAGATTTTGCCGCTATAAACATCGCCATTTACCTTGGTACGAATCACCGTTTCCATCACTTGTTCTTCGCCATAATAGAGCTGTGCCTTCAATGTAGAGAGTGCCACATCGGCATCAGAGGCCAATATCGTGAAAGGTAAACTGTCCCCGAAACAACCATCGGATACAGAGAGATTGATATCCATGATGGGCGTACCTACAATCTTTGTATCATCATCATTGCAAGCCGATAGTCCCATCAAAGAGATTGCGACCGCTAATATACACATTTTTTTTATCATGATTTTCTTCGTTTAGAGGGTTGGGTTATTTACTCCACTTATAAGACACTACTGACTTACCTGGCACATTGTAAGCGAAATGATTCTCGCCATCAGCCACAGTGATGAGCTTGTTTCCTTCGTTGTTATTGGTCAGCACCAAAGCATACGAACCATCGGGATTCTCGAACGCGGTGTACACCACATTGCTATCCGTATAGCCACCCGCACCAATGCGTGTAGCCCCTGGTTGCACCACTGCTGATAAGTGGCTAGTGATATAGTAGTGCGAGTTACGAACGATTGTCTTATAATCGCTGTTGCTGATATCCACCGCACCATAGCAAGTTTGACATCCTCCATCGCGATTAGGACCTAGGTCACTATCTAGCATCAAGTTCCACACGATAACGCCACGACACCAATTGTTCACTGTACCTAGCGCCACTTCACGCATATCTTCGGTAAGACGAGTGCGCAAGTCACGTCCGCTATTCCATGTACCGATAGAAGTTTCCGAAAACACCAATTCTTTCTCAGGGTTGGCGTCATGAACGGTATTCAGCTCATTCTTATCACCACCATAGTTGTGAAAGGCAGCGCCCGCCAAGTATTGAGCAGCATCTGCATCACCATAAATCTTCGTGGGATAGCTCTGTTCGCTGGCAATGTTGTCATAGTTGTAGTTATGATCAAATGCATAGATCTTCGTGTTGATGCCAGCTGATTTCAGTTTTGGACCGAGTGCACTTTTCACGAAGTCGCGTTGCTCTTCCCAACTCATATACATCGATGCAGAGTTACCGCGGTTCAACGGTTCGTTTTGTGGTGTGATGGAGTAAATCGTGATGCCCTCATTATTGAACGCCTGTATCCATTTCACAAAATAAGTCGCATAATCTTGGTAGTAGTTAGGATTAAGATGTCCACTTGTCCAACTGTTGCAAGGCGATAGCGTTTTTAAACTGCTCACCTTCATCCATTGGGGTGCAGTCCATGGAGAACCCATAATCTTCACGTTGGGGTTGATAGCAAGAATCTCTTTTAAAATCGGAATGATATACTCTTTCTCCTCACTTTGCAACGCGAAGTTTTCGATACCAGGAGTGTCACAACAAGTGTATTCGCTCAACGAGAAGTCCGAACAGCCGATAGAGATACGGATATAACTCATGCCATGACCTTCGGTGGTCGAGAAGGTTTGTTTCAAGAAAGCCGTGCGGTCTTCGGGTTTCATCTGCATCAGATTGTAGCAAGTGGAGCCCGTTATCGCCGCGCCGAAACCATCCATCTCCTGATAGCGCACACTCGGATCAATCTGGATGGTAGTAGGTGCCATATTGTCTTTCTGGCTGAAAGAGACCGCCTCGCGCGATAGGTCTTTCGTGCGGAAGGCCGTTGTCACATAGAGTGCTACATCGCCTTCGGTAGTTATCGAGGGTTGCACCGCAACATCTTCACTGTTGCTACACGCAGCCAGTATCGTTATACAACCTATTATCGTTAATGCTATTTTCTTCATAATGGTAATCATATATAGTTGTGTTCTTGGGAATAGATTAATAACCTGGGTTTTGTTGAATCTTATCATTAGTGTCTATCACCGATTGCGGGATGGGCAGACGATATGAGTCCTTGTTGAAAGCATAGGCTTGCGTCTTGCGTCCGCTATCCTTAGCATAGACTGCGTTCATCACTTCTTCTACCTTATCTGTTCGTACCAAGTCGAACCACCGTTGACCCTCGAAAGCCAGCTCCAAGCGACGCTCTTTCAACAAGGCTTCTAGCATCGATGCCTGGCTACCTTTCACGGATGATGCCAATGGACGTAGTCCTGCACGTGCACGGATGCGATCGATAATGGTTGCCGCCGCTGCCAAATCGGGAGTAGATTGCAGAATGAGTGCCTCCGCTTTGAGCAATAATACATCCGCAAAACGATATTTGATCAGGCTATTGTAGGCCGATCGGCATTTGTACATGAAAGGATAATTATCCGACGGATAATAATTGCTCCAGGTACAAGCATAATAGACCACCGCTTGCGCAAAACGTGCATTATCACCCTCATCTTCAAAGCACTTGATGAGGTCGCGTGAGGGAGTCACCCATTTGGCCCAGGTAAAATTGTTATTCCAGTTGGCCAGGTCGCGTCCAAACATCCAGGTGCACCAGTTGCCATTGGCTGTAGAGAATTGCGCCTCCAGAATAGACTCTTTCGTGTTGCGCATTTTCACATCTGTACCTGCTTCGTTCATACCAAACAAATCTTCCAGGTCGCTTACCAGGTCAAAGCCATCGGCGGCCACTGCATCACAGTATTGTATCACCTTGGCATAGTCGCGCAAAGGTTTCTCGGCATATACCTTAGCCAACAAGGTACGAGCCACCGATTTGGTGAATAGGGTCTTGTCGTTGGTATTATTGTCGGGTGCATAGGCCAAAGCCTCCAGCAAATCCCTTTCTATCTGTTGATATACCTCCGCTTCGGGTATTTGCGAGGGGAAATATTGCTCATATACCTCTTCGATATTTTCGGCCGTAATATCGTCACCGATTTCGGTCACTACGGGGATATCGCCCCATATACGTACCATGTCAAACAGAATCATAGCGCGAAATATCTTAGCCTCAGCCGCATATTGCTGACGCTCGGACGATGTGAGCGAATTGTCTTGCACCCCGTCAATGTTGCAAATCAGCAGGTTGGCTTTTGCCATATCCGCCAAATAGCGGTCCCAGTCGCGGGCGATGACCGAGTTGGACCCTTCGATGGAGTTCGTTTCGAAGGGTACCACCTCGGCACCAGTAGTCCCTGCATAAGCGTTGTCCGAGTGCGAATCGGCAATCAGCAGCAGGTCGAGATACCAATGTTCTTGGCGATCTCGCATCAGGTTGTACAGGCTGGTTAGGTGACTCTGTACAGCCGCTTTATCTTTAAAAACAACTTCTTTACCGGCTTCTGTCACTCCTTCTGTCACGTCCGAGTAGGTATCTACCGGATTCTTGTCCAACGAGCAGGAAGCCACACATAATAAGAGAGAGATTGCAACTCCGTTATATATATATTTCAGTTTCATATCTGTAGGCTTTTATTAGAATTCGAGATTAATACCAAACGTATAGGTGCGACAATGCGGATAAGTACCCCAGTCGATGCCTTGCACAGCACCCGAGTTACCCCATTGGTTCACTTCAGGGTCCATGCCTTTGTATTTGGTCCACGTCAACAGGTTGGTCGCCGTGAAGTAGGGTTGCAGACGAGTTACCCCCCATTTGCGCAGCAGCTTGAAGTCAAAGTCATACGACAAAGTCACATTCTTCAGGCGCAAGAAACTGCCATCTTCTACAAAATAGCTGGAGTTCTTGATGTCAAAACCTGCCTTAGGCACGTCAGTGATCTGTCCTGGTATGCGCCAGCGGTCCAGCACGCGAGTCGACTGATTCTTTCCATCATACATCCCTTCGGTTTCGATGCGCGAGGCATTATACACATCATTGCCATACGAACCTTGAATAAATACACTCAGTGTAAAGTTCTTGTAGTAGAAATAGTTGGTCATCCCATAGATGAACTTCGGGTTAGGGTCGCCAATATAGGTACGGTCGGAGGTAGATAGCTTGCCATCTCCATTGATATCGCGATAGATCAGTTCACCAGTTTCTGGGTCTACACCGTCGCTGATATACCCAAAGAAACCACCCAAGGGTCGTCCTGGCTCGTTGCGCACCACATCTTCCTTGATAAACTCACTGGTCTGAGCGGCGGTGTACACTTTTTGCAGTTCCAGTTTGGTCAACTTGTTGCGGTTACGCGATA
>CAMTPC010000194.1 GCA_947074295.1 uncultured Bacteroides sp.
TGGGTGTTTTAGCAGGTATTGCGGCTCTATGGTTCGTGAACCGTTATATCATGGGAGGCCTCATCTACAAAGAATTGAATAAAGTAGAAGATACTACCGCCAATGCTTCCGAGTATAAATTCTTTGAACGATACGGAGAAATGGGCGAATACATGCGTTTGGAGTTAAAGATGTTATTGCGCAATAAAACGACCAAAGTATCACTACGCACTATAATTATCGTTGTACTTGCTTTCAGCTGTGTACTAGGATTTACGGAGTTATATGATGGCTCGGGTATGCGCAACTTTATCACAGTTTACAACTTCGCTATTTTTGGAATCATGTTCCTTATCCATATAATGGGCTATGAAGGAAATTATATGGATGGATTGATGAGCCGCAAGGAATCTATTTATATTCTACTTCGTGCTAAATACACACTTTATAGCATTGCCATCCTCATCCCTCTGATATTGATGACGCCAGCTATGATAATGGAAAAGGTAGAAGTATTAACAGCATTCTCTTGGGCCGTTTTCACTGCTGGTTTTCTTTATTTCTGTCTATTCCAACTGGCCGCATACAATAAACAGAGTATACCACTGAATACTAAATTATCGAGTAGACAAAATATGGGATCAGGATTACAAAACCTTATATCGGGAGCAACCTTTGGTTGTCCTCTCCTATTCTATGTACTTTTGAAGCTTTGGTTGGGCGAAACCACCACCGCATGGGTTTTAATGGCAATAGGAGCCATCTTCATATTGACATCCAATATTTGGCTGAAAAATATCTACCACCGTTTCATGAAACGTCGCTACGCCAACATGGAAGGTTTTAGAGACAGTCGCGAACGCTAATCTTTACACTCAGAATATAAATACAACAGTCAGCAATAACTATGATTACAATAAATCATCTAATAAAGAACTTCGGCGAAAAAAGAGCCGTAGATATTGAAAAATACCATATCAAGCAAGGCGATATGTTGGGCTTGGTAGGTAATAATGGTGCAGGTAAAACAACACTTTTCCGTCTCATGCTCGACCTACTGAAAGCAGATGAAGGAGAGGTCTTTATCAATGGCGTGAATGTGTGTCAAAGTGAAGATTGGAAAAGTCATACCGGTGCTTTTATCGATGATGGCTTCTTGATCGATTATCTGACACCTGAAGAATATTTCTATTTCATCGGCAAGATGTATGGACTAACGAAAGAAGAGGTGGATGAGCGTTTAAAACCTTTCGAACGCTTCATGAATGGTGAGGTAATAGGACAGAAAAAGTTTATCCGTAATTACTCTGCTGGAAACAAGCAAAAGATTGGTATCATATCAGCAATGTTACACTATCCACAACTGTTGATTCTGGATGAACCTTTCAACTTCTTGGACCCTAGTTCACAAGCTATTATCAAGCATTTGTTGAAACGATACAATGAGGAACATAAGGCTACTGTTATCATATCGAGCCACAACTTGAATCATACAGTGGATGTGTGTTCGCGCATCGCTTTGCTAGAACATGGTGTTATCATACGCGATATCGAGAATGTGAATAACTCGGCTGAAATAGAATTAGAAGAATATTTCAATATAGCTGTGGAGGATTATAAAGAATGAGAAATCGTCACTGCTTAATATGGTTCGCATTAGCGGCGACTTTGTTGCTGAGCTCGTGTGGCACCTCACAAAGAGGGTTGGATTATAAAGCCTTGGCACATGCTTCCAAACGCTTGGGCATGGATATTGATTATAAGGACAATCACAAATTGTATTTAGAGGCTGCTCAATGGATAGGGACTCCCTATCGAGCGGGTGGCACTACTGCCAATGGAGTGGACTGTTCGGGTCTAACTACACAGATTTATCGCAATGTATATCGTCTTCAATTGCCACGCAGCTCACGCGACCAGTTCAAAGCAGTGAGTAAAGTGAATAAAAAGAAGCTAGAAGCCGGTGACCTAGTTTTCTTCTCTACAGACCGTTCGCGCAAAAATGTGTCGCATGTTGGAATCTATCTAAAAAAAGGAAAATTCATACACGCCAGCACCAGTTCGGGGGTAATTATAAGTAAACTCAACGAACCTTACTATATGAACAACTGGATCTCTGGTGGTAAAGTAAACTAATAAACGATTTATATGAAAAAGTTAACAGCATTATTTCTTACCGTATTTATCATTAGTAGTGTCAACGCGCAATTGCTATGGAAGGTATCAGGCAATGGGTTGTCAGAACCTTCTTATATAATGGGGACACACCACATGGCTCCACTTAGCATTCTGGACAGTATTGCAGGTTATACAGATGCTTTTGCTTCAACAAAGCAGGTAATCGGTGAGATGGATATGACTTTGATTCAAACACCAGAAGTGATGCAGTTGATGCAGCAAATGGTTATGATTGATAATGACACGATCCTCCAATCACTATTCACACCTGAAGAATGTGAAGTGGTGAACACAGCCATGAAAGAAAATTTGGGATTGGATATAACAATGGGCGCCAAGCTTAAACCTGCTTTTTTGCAGAACAATCTAGTTATTTTAATATTTATGAAACATATTGGAGGATTCAATCCTGGAGAACAACTGGATACTTACTTTCAACAAATGGGTGCTAGCGAAGGGAAGAAGGTGCAAGGACTAGAAGCTCCCGAATTTCAGTTCAACCTATTATATAACGGTTCTTCACTCTCTCGTCAGGCTGAATTATTGATGTGCATGCTTAACGATATGGATGAGAACCTTCGCCTAGCGATTAGGCTGACCAATGCATATATGGCACAGGATATGAAGGAACTAGAAGTGATTTCAAAAATGAAACATGGTAATGGTTGTGATCCTACGCCTGCTGAACATGCAGCCTTGGTTGACACACGAAATATCAATTGGTCCAATGAATTGCCTGCGATAATGGAGGAAGCACCAGCATTTGTAGCTGTAGGCGCATTGCATCTACCTGGCGAAAAGGGGCTACTGAACCTATTAAAACAAAAAGGCTATACAGTAGAACCTGTAAACTAATAATTTCAAAATATCATAATAAGACCTCTTGACGCAATAATCGGTAATTAAACCTTATATTTGCATCAAGAGGTTTTCTTTTATACAGTCTTTATCTCATCATTAATGTTATGCGCTATACGACCTACCTTTTCGATTTCGATTATACACTTGCCGATTCTTCGAAAGGCATTGTCACCTGTTTTCAAAACGTCCTTCACGATTATGGCTATACGGATATATCGGATGATAATGTAAAACGCACCATTGGAAAGACATTGGACGATTCATTCGCTCTATTAACACAGGTTTCAAATCCGATACAAATTGAAGAGTTCAAGAAAGCTTATGGAAGACAAGCGAATGAACACATGACTGTAAATACCAGGTTCTTTCCCGAAACTGTTGAGGTGCTTAATCAATTAAAATCACAAGGAGTTAAATTGGGTATCATTTCTACCAAATACAGATTTCGTATCCTCGACTTTTTACAAAATACATTCCCCGCTGATTTCTTTGATATTATTATCGGTGGAGAAGATGTCTCAACACATAAACCCTCACCCGAAGGTATATTAAAAGCGATAGATCATTTGGGAGTATCTGCAAAAGATGTACTATATATCGGTGATAGTACCGTGGATGCCGAAACGGCACAAGCTGCAAGTATCGATTTTGTTGGGGTACTCAATGGTATGACTACAAAAGAAGAACTACATGAATATCCACATGTAGCTATTATTCCTTCTCTCATAGGCCTCATCTATAATTTAAATAATGAAAAGAAATAGGAAAGAGCAGTAATATATGCCTAGTGCGATTTTCTCTATATTCCTACTTTCATGTTTAACAATAATGACATTTGCAATTTTTCGACGAAAAAGCCGAACATTGATTGCACAATAATCTTTTTTTTGAGTAATTTCTTGGCTAAGAACCTAGTTTGTTTAATTTTGCACGCCGATAGTTAACCGAATAGTTTAGAAACAGCTTTTCGAGCTGCTAGCTATTGGCTACTAACAGATGATATACTAATACTAAAACTAATAACATGAGTTTGAAAATTGTTGTATTGGCAAAACAAGTACCCGATACCCGTAATGTGGGGAAAGATGCCATGAAAGCCGACGGTACTGTAAACCGTGCGGCGCTCCCCGCGATCTTCAACCCCGAAGATTTGAACGCTCTCGAACAAGCTTTGCGATTGAAAGATGCCCATCCTGGTTCTACTATAACCATGCTCACGATGGGTCCTAGCCGTGCCGCCGAAATCATCCGCGAGGGTCTTTACCGTGGCGCAGATAATGGTTACTTATTGACCGACCGTGCTTTTGCAGGTGCCGATACATTGGCAACGTCATATGCATTGGCTACTGCGATCAAGAAAATTGGCGATGTGGATATTATCATTGGTGGCCGCCAAGCCATTGATGGCGATACTGC
>CAMTPC010000195.1 GCA_947074295.1 uncultured Bacteroides sp.
GGTATCGAACTGATACAGCTGATTCATGAAGAGTTGCTTAAATCGGCCGAGTTGACAGGTATTTGGGAAAAGAAGCTACGCGAGATAGAACGAAAAACCTACGAAGCGCGCCAATTTCTTGACGAACTGAAGCAGATGGTCCAACAAGTAGTCTATAGTGTACTATCTGATAACAGTAATCGCCGCATCACCCTGCAAGAAACAGGAAAGGATACCGAAAAAGCTGCAAAGGCTGATAAAGATGCTGCGCCAAAGAAGCGTACACGCAAGGCGGCTACTGGCGAGAAGAAAAAAAGCACCAAAAAGAAGGTGGCCGAAACCGAGACCATAGATACCACTACTACTAGCGTATTTGCTGCTCCTATAGATGAGATGGTTGGAAAACCATGTCCTCTTTGTGGCAAAGGAAGCATCATCAAAGGCAAAACAGCTTATGGCTGCTCTGAGTGGAAAAATGGCTGTACTTATCGATTGCCATTTGCTTGATAATAAGAAGATTATATTTTAAATAATATTCTATATCCGAATAGGGCTGGTTGCTACGGTAACCAGCCCTATTTAGTTAGCAGATCAAGGCTGCTCATTCCACTCTATAGCCTTTCGTCTCCATTCTCCCTATCCCTCCTTAATTTCTTTTGTCCTATCCCTTGCATTTCACATTAAAATAGCCGACTTTTGCCACCGATACCTTTTAATAGTGATACAAATGCTAAGCACTTATAAACTGAACCAACTCTACTTTAAAGATACGCAATTTGCCAATTTGATGACACATCGCATCTTTAATGTACTCCTCATAGCCAATCCCTACGATGCTTTTATGCTGGAAGATGATGGACGCATCGACGAGAAAATCTTTAATGAATACACCTCTCTTTCCCTTCGTTATCCACCACGTTTTACGCAAGTCACCAGTTGTGACGAAGCCTTGGCACAACTAGATGCCGTACCCTTCGATCTTATTATCTGTATGCCCAGCACAGGCGAGACAGATATCTTTGACACAGGCCGTACCATCAAAAATAGATATGAGCATATACCCATCGTGATACTCACACCTTTTAGTCATGGCATCACGGCACGCATAGCCAACGAAGATATGAGTGCTTTCGACTATGTATTCTGCTGGCTGGGCAATACCGATCTGCTCCTCTCCATCATCAAGTTGGTAGAGGACAAGATGAATCTGGAGCATGACGTCTTGCAAGTGGGTGTGCAGGTCATATTGCTTGTAGAAGATGGCATCCGCTTTTACTCCTCCATTTTGCCCAATCTCTATAAATTTGTGTTGAAGCAAAGTCAGGAATTCTCCACCGAAGCTCTCAATGAGCACCAGCGCACTTTACGTATGCGTGGTCGTCCTAAAATCGTGTTGGCACGTACCTATGAGGAGGCCATGATGATTTATGAGAAATACAAGGACAATATGCTTGGTGTCATCACCGATGTGCGTTTCCCATTGGTCGAGGGCGGGCCAAAAGATGGCTTGGCAGGCATCAAGCTTTGTGCCGAAGTGCGAAGTCAAGACCCCTTTGTGCCCTTGATCATTGATTCTTCCGAATCGGAAAATGCCATATATGCTTCAAAGTATGGCGCCAACTTCATTGATAAGAATTCGAAGAAGATGGGGGTAGATTTGCGTCGTGCCGTTTACGAAGATTTCGGATTTGGCGACTTTATCTTCCGCAACCCCAATACAGGAGAAGAGATAGCACGTGTGCGCAATCTTAAAGAACTGCAAAATATCCTTTTTGCTGTGCCTGCCGAATCATTCTTATATCATATCAGTCGCAATCATGTGTCGCGTTGGCTCTATTCGCGAGCCATGTTTCCTATAGCCGAATTCTTAAAACCCATTACCTGGAATAGTCTGCAGGATGTGGATGCCCATCGTCGCATCATTTTCGAAGCTATCGTCAAATACCGAAAGATGAAAAACCAAGGTGTGGTGGCAATCTTTCAGCGCGACCGATTTGACCGCTACTCCAATTTCGCACGTATTGGCGAAGGTTCGCTTGGCGGCAAAGGGCGTGGATTGGCTTTTATTGATAATATGATAAAGCGGCATTCCGAGTTCGAAGAAATAGAGAATGCCATAGTAGTCATACCAAAGACGGTAGTGTTGTGTACCGATATCTTTGATGAATTTATGGAAAGCAATAATCTCTACCAGATTGGCCTTTCGGATATGTCCGATGAGGAGATTATGCGCTATTTTCTTCGTGCTAAGTTGCCCGATAGCTTGGTAGAAGACTTCTTTACTTTCTTTGATGTAGTGAAGTCACCCATTGCCATCCGTTCTTCTTCACTCTTGGAAGACTCGCACTATCAACCTTTCGCAGGTATATACAATACTTATATGATTCCTTATACTGAGGATCGTTACGAGATGCTTCACATGCTTTCCGATGCCATTAAGGGAGTTTATGCCTCGGTTTATTTCAAAGATAGCAAAGCCTATATGCAGGCTACATCCAATGTGATCGATCAAGAAAAGATGGCAGTGATTCTTCAAGAAGTGGTAGGCTCACAGTATGGCGATCGCTTCTATCCCTCCATGTCCGGTGTGGCTCGTTCGCTCAACTACTATCCTCTTGGCGATGAAACAGCCGATGAAGGCATTGTCAATCTGGCATTAGGGCTGGGCAAATATATTGTAGACGGAGGAATGACACTGCGTTTCTCTCCTTATCATCCACGTCAGGTTCTACAGACTAGCGAGATAGAAATAGCCTTGAAAGAAACACAGACTCGCTTTTATGCACTCGATCTGAAAAGCATAGGCGAGAAATTCTCCATTGATGATGGTTTCAATTTGTTGAAGCTACCCGTTAAAGAGGCTGATAGAGACGGTTCGCTGCACTACATCGCTTCTACCTATGATCCCTACAATCATATCATACGCGATGGACTGTATCCAGGTGGACGTAAAGTGATCACCTTCGCCAATATTCTGCAACATGATGCTTTCCCTTTGGCTCACATTCTGCAACTCGTACTGAAATATAGCCAAGAAGACATGCGACGTCCAGTAGAAATTGAGTTTGCCGCAAATCTCAGTCGTGATAAAGATAGGACGGGCACCTTCTATCTATTACAAGTGCGTCCTATCGTAGATAGTAAGCAACTTTTGGATGAAGATCTCAACGAAGTTCCACAGAATGAAGTGATTCTTCGTTCGGACAACTCTTTGGGACATGGCATCATCAATGATATACATGATATAATCTACGTAAAGACTGATAATTATAATGCAGGCAATAATCCTGCCATCGCTCGCGAGATAGAGAAAATCAATCGTCGTTTTCTGGACGAGAAGAAAAACTATATTCTCATAGGTCCGGGTCGATGGGGTAGTAGTGATCCCTGGTTGGGTATTCCCGTAAAATGGCCACACATTTCAGCTGCACGCGTTATTGTCGAAGCAGGACTCACCAATTATAGGATAGATCCTAGTCAGGGCACACATTTCTTTCAGAATTTGACTTCATTTGGCGTGGGCTACTTCACCATTAATGATTATATGCATGATGGTATTTATGCACAATCCTATTTAAATGATAGGGATGCTTGTGAAGAGACAACTTACTTGCGTCATGTACATTTTAGAAGACCCGTTGTGGTCAAAATGGATGGAAAACGAAAAATAGGTATCGTTTTGAAGCCTGGCGTTGCGTCTGATTTTTAAGGTTCGTTGATGAAATGATGTTCTAAATTTAAGATTAAAATACATTAATAGTCTCCGTTTGACTTTATTTTGTTCTACATATTATACTTTTGTTGCATATTTAATTATTTTATTAAAAAACAAAGTGTAATGATCATGAATAAAATTCGTGTTTTTATGGCTTTCATTGTCACTGCTTTTTTAGTTTGTTCTTGTGATAGGGATGAGCAAAATAGTAGTAGTGATAAACAAGGGACTCTGAGCGTACAGCTCAACGCAAGTTCTGAGACGATAAACGGGGGCACGCGCTCTGGGGAAGAAGGCGAAGCCGCATTAAATGTAGGAGATTTTTCGCTAAATATATACCGCGGAGAAACTCTTGTTCAATCCTGGGATAAATTTAGTACCTTCCAAAAAGGCACTATGTTTCCTTATGGAACGTTTAAGGCAGAAGCCTCTTTGGGTAGTATGAACGATGAAGGATTTGATAAACCTTTTGTTTATGGTACAAATGAGTTTACGATTAATAGTGCTGACGGTACTGATGTACCCATTGCATGTACATTGCAAAATGCCAAGATCACAGTAGACTATACAGAGGCATTCAAACTATTTTTCGAAAGTTACAGTGCACGTGTAGTGACTTCACTGGGCAATGCCATCGAGTTTTCTTCTATTGAAACGCGTGAGGCCTATGTGAAACCAGGTACTATTAATGTATATGTAGATGT
>CAMTPC010000196.1 GCA_947074295.1 uncultured Bacteroides sp.
CTTTGTTTAAAGATGCCTATAATACCTCCTATTAGTGCACCCAGCAACATGGATAAGATAAAGCCGATATTATCTGGTTTTTCTATGTCGGCGCAACAAAGCCATATCAGAAAAGCCATAAATAGTGGACACATGTACCAACCGATGTTATTCCATCTTTTAAACAATCGAACCTGTTTGTCTAAAGCCGCAAAATCATCTCGCACTGCTATAGCTTTCTTTAGAATAAATAGTTGATAGAAGTAAATGACAGCTACTGCGAGACAGACAGTAAATATACTTACCACATAAAACCAACCTACCCCCATATTGACATGCAAGAAAAAGGGAAGATATAGTGAAGCGAATACAATTGCGAATTTACCCGTATTTGCTCGTGCATAAAGACTATCCAGAATGGTAGAAATTTCATGATTACTCATCGTGTTCATCGTTTAATCGTTTAACTCTTCGTTGTTTTTCAATCGTTCTAGTTTAGCAAGATCGCGACGGATACTTTTTACTTCACGGCTCATCTCGGTGGTTTGGCGAAGTCCTATAAGTAAACCAAGCAGCGCACCTGCAATCAGAAATAGCCAACTCCCTTCACCACTTAGTTCTAGGAAAAGCCATATAAGCATGGGTATACATAAGCCTAAGCCAATAATTAATCGCATCTTTTTCCACCATAAGAAATTCACCATACGTGCATCAAGAGTGGAAATATCTTCATAAAAATACTCTCCTTTCGGCAATATACGCATCTGAAAATAATGCATCACACCAACAATAAACAAAACGATAAATAGGCAAATGGCAAAAGCCAATGAGGTGTGTAATATCTTATAAAACGTATACGGACAATCAATAATTACAAAGATAAGCAACACACTCAACCAGCGCATTCGCTTATTGAGCTTACTCAGATTCCTCTTCATCGCTTTTTCCAATATAGCATCATTAACTATAGATTGTTTATTCAGTTTTCCTTTCAGAAGGGCATGCTGCTGACGCATTTCCTCCAATTCGAATGATTCATTCTGTTCCATTGATTAGCTGATTTAATCGTTCGACATTTGTTTTAATTGTTCTCTGATTCGTACTAAGCGCACCGATACATTGCCCGGACTGATCCCCATAATCTCGCCTATATCCTGATAGCTCATACTCTCCAGCCACAACAGCACGATGGCTTTATCGAACTTATCGAGCCGATTGATGCGCTTGTAGAGTTGGGCAATCTGACGCGTATCTTCGTCATGATCTTCAAAAAGATTCAGGTCGATGGAAAGGGGCACCGATTTGGGACGTCGCTGTTTGTGTCTCTCCTGCATCATGCAGGTATTGAGACTGACGCGATAGACCCAAGTGGAGAGCTTACTATCGCCTCGGAATTTTGAGAAACCGCTCCACAGGTGGATCAGAATTTCCTGATACAGGTCTGCGATCTCGTCAGCATTCCGAGAGAACATATAACACACGGTGTATATGCTGTCCTTGTGCTGCTTAATCGCATTTACGAATTCGTCTTCAAGTGTCATTGCGTAGAGTTTAAATCATTTTTTGAACGTTTACTACATTAGATGCCATGTATGCTGAAAAACTACAGCGAAAATAGGTATTTCTTTCATTTATTTTGCAACATATTGATAATCAACAGGCAGCAAAGGATAAAAAAATAAGGAAAAGCTGCATATCCGTACGATATGCATGCTTTTCCTTAGAAGCTCTTCACAGTAAATACTAAAACAGAATAAGATTGAATTAAATAAGACTCCAAGCTACTGTGAGTCCAGCCATCACGATGGCTACCATACTCATCAGCTTTATCAAAATATTCAAACTTGGTCCAGAGGTATCCTTAAATGGATCGCCTACGGTGTCGCCCACTACAGTGGCCTTGTGTACCTCGCTACCCTTACCACCAAAGTTGCCTTCTTCGACATACTTCTTGGCATTGTCCCATGCTCCACCAGCATTGGCCATGAAGATAGCCAGCACGAAACCGCTACTCAGACCACCGATCAGTAAGCCTACAACACCAGGCACACCGAATATCAATCCGGCGATGATGGGGGCAGCGATTGCTATAAGCGAAGGTACTACCATTTCGCGTTGTGCACCTTTGGTAGAGATCTCCACACAGCGGGCATAATCGGGTTCGGCCTCACCCGTGAGGATACCTTTTATTTCTCGGAATTGTCGGCGCACTTCGTCTACCATGTGTCCTGCTGCACGCCCCACGGCATTCATCGTCAGCCCACAGAATAAGAAAGCCATCATGGAACCTAGGAAGATGCCCGAAAGTACTTTAGGGTTCATCAGCGTGACATCATAGAAGTTCATGAAGTCCACAAAGGTGGCTTGCGAAGTGGCGACCACTACCCCATTGGGCATGACGAGTTCGGTGATCTCCAGTCGAGTCAACCCGATACGTATCTCTTCGATATACGAGGCCAATAGTGCCAATCCTGTCAGCGCTGCCGAGCCTATGGCGAAGCCTTTGCCCGTAGCGGCTGTGGTGTTACCTAGCGAGTCTAGCGCATCCGTACGACGGCGCACTTCAGGTCCTAAGCCAGCCATCTCAGCATTACCACCCGCATTGTCGGCAATAGGTCCATAGGCATCTGTAGCCAGCGTGATGCCTAGTGTGGAAAGCATACCCACTGCAGCGATACCAATGCCATAGAGTCCCAAGCCTACATTGTCGAACGAGAAACCCGACGCGAACAAGAACGAGAGGATGATACCTATCACAACAGCAATCACAGGTATAGCGGTGGAAAGCATACCCAGACCGATACCCGATATGATAACCGTGGCAGGGCCCGTCTTGCCACTTTCGCTAAGGAGCTGAGTAGGTCGATAGGACTGGGAAGTATAGTATTCGGTGGAACGACCAATGACGATACCCACAATAAGACCAACCACTACAGCACAACCGATCAGCGCCCAATTATCGAGCTGCAACAGCCACAGGATAAAGAAGGAAGCTGCCACGATGAGCACGGAGCTGAGGTTAGTGCCAAAAGACAAGGCGCGCAGGAGGTCTTTCATTTTCGCATCCTCGCGCGTACGCACCGAGAAGATACCGATAATGGATAACACGATACCCACAGCCGCAATGAGCATCGGTGCAATAACCGCTCTAAACTGCATCACGATGTCTTCGGTATGGATAAAAGCAGCAGCTCCTAGCGCAGCGGTCGCCAATATCGATCCACAATAGGATTCGTAAAGGTCGGCACCCATACCAGCCACGTCGCCTACATTATCGCCCACATTGTCGGCAATGGTCGCAGGGTTGCGTGGATCGTCTTCGGGAATACCTGCTTCGACTTTACCCACAAGGTCGGCACCCACATCGGCCGCCTTGGTATAAATACCCCCACCCACACGGGCAAAGAGGGCCTGCGTAGAGGCTCCCATCCCAAAGGTCAGCATGGTGGTAGTGATCAGGCAGAGTTTATGTGTAGGAGTAATCAAATCTTCGGGGATGGCCCAGTTGAGCAGCAGATACCAGAACGAGATATCGAACAAGCCCAAACCCACAACAACCAACCCCATCACCGCACCACTGCGAAAAGCCACACGAAGCCCTGAGTTGAGCGAATGGCGAGCTGCATTGGCAGTACGTGCCGATGCATAGGTGGCGGTCTTCATGCCTAGAAATCCTGATAGGCCCGAGAAGAATCCGCCCGTAAGGAAGGCCACAGGCACCCATCCATTCTGCACATCAAAACCATAGGCCATGATGGAAAAGAGAATCACCAAGCCCAAGAACACCCAGCTCACAATCTTGTATTGCTGTCGCAGATAGGACATCGCCCCACGCCGCACGGCTTCGGCTATCTTGATCATAGCAGGTGTACCCTCACTCTCCTTCATCAGTTGTTTGTGAAAATACCAGGCAAAGCATAGTGCCAACACAGATGCGATCGGCACTATCCAGAAAAGATTATTTTCCATAAGAATAGCAGTTTTAAGGATTAACAAGTTTAAAATTAAGGAATTGGGAGGAGAAAAGCAAAGGAAAATGAAACTATTTTTAATATATATTCAGAAAAAAGAAAGCCACCAATGACAGTGCATTGGCGGCTCTATTTATAGAGTGATTGATTGGTCTTTAAAACATCTTGCTAACGCGCAAAATACCATCGACTAAGGCATCTACTTCCTCTTTGGTGTTGTACACTGCAAACGAGGCACGTATGGTTCCTTCAATGCCCAAACGCTGCATTAGCGGCTGTGCACAGTGGTGTCCTGTACGTGTAGCGATACCTAGACGGTCGAGCAATGTACCAAGATCGAAGTGATGAATATCTCCCAATAGGAACGATACGACACT
>CAMTPC010000197.1 GCA_947074295.1 uncultured Bacteroides sp.
TCCTTTAAAAGAATTCTCATCAAGATTTTCAGCATCTGCCCGAAATTCAGTAAGTTTGCAATTCATTCTATACGAAGCCGATATGTCTCAACCCGTTTTATACAATGATTTCACCACTTTCTTAAAGAGTCACTTCCCATTCAAAGTACAGAAGATTTCGCTAAACGCAGGCTTTACCTGCCCCAATCGCGATGGTTCAAAGGGCAAAGGTGGATGCACCTATTGCAATAACCAGACCTTCAACCCCGATTACTGTCGTACCGAAAAGAGCATCACCACGCAGCTCAATGAGGGTAAACAGTTTTTCGCGCATAAGTATCCTGAGATGAAATATCTAGCATATTTCCAAGCCTACACCAATACTTATGGCGAACTGGAAGAGCTGAAGAAGAAGTACGAAGAAGCCCTTGCCACACCTGGTATAGTAGGACTAGTGATAGGTACTCGCCCAGACTGTATGCCAGACGATCTTTTGGACTATTTGGAGGAACTGAACAATCGCACCTTCTTATTGGTTGAGTATGGAGTGGAGAGTACATTGGAAACTACTTTACAACGCATCAATCGTGGACATACATTTGCCGATGCCGCCGACGCCATAAAGCGTACAGCTGCCCGAGGCATCATGACGGGGGCACACGTCATTTTAGGTCTTCCCGGAGAGTCGCATGACGATATAATAGCGCAGGCTAAGACTCTCTCCGAACTGCCACTGACCACCTTGAAACTACACCAACTACAACTCATCAAGGGAACACGAATGGCCCACGAATACGAAGAAGATCCCTCTGCGTATAACATTTTTCACGACATCAATCAATACATTGATTTAGTGGTAGACTATATAGAGCAGTTGCGACCCGATATTATTATCGAACGTTTTGTATCGCAGTCACCACGTGAACTTTTATTGGCACCCGACTGGAGATTGAAAAATTATGAAATCACCTCGCGGATACAAAAAAGAATAAAAGAAAGAGATACATATCAAGGTAAGAGATATGAGGTATAGCGAAAAAGCAGTATCTTTGTATGACCTTAATAGAAACATTTAAATTTAGTTTTAGAATGGAACCAAAATCTATCGTAAAAGGAAAAGTTCACTATGTGGGTGTAAACGACCGCAACAAACATCTTTTTGAAGGAATGTGGCCTCTCCCCTATGGTGTATCTTACAATTCATACTTGATTGACGACGAAAAAATAGTTCTAGTAGACACTGTCGATATCAACTTCTTCGAAGTATATCTTCGTAAAATCAAACTGATCATTGGTGATAAACCCATCGATTATCTGATTATCAACCACATGGAGCCTGATCATTCTGGTTCTATCCGCCTCATCAAACAGCATTATCCCAATATACAAATCATAGGCAACAAGCAGACTTTCGGCATGATCGAAGGCTTTTATGGCGTGACAGAGGGTCAACATCTGGTAAAAGATGGCGATGAGCTAGAGATTGGTCACCATAAGCTACGCTTCTACCTGACACCTATGGTGCACTGGCCCGAGACGATGATGACTTTTGATGAGACAGATGGTATCTTATTTGCCGGCGATGCATTTGGCTGCTTCGGCACGCTCGATGGTGGTTTCCTTGACACCCGCATCAATACCGATAAGTATTGGGATGAAATGGTGCGCTACTACTCTAACATTGTGGGCAAGTATGGTAACCCCGTACAAAAGGCCCTTCAAAAATTGGGTGGTTTGCCCATCACCACTATCTGCTCCACACATGGTCCTGTTTGGACCGACTATATCGGGAAAGTAGTAGAAATCTACGACCGCCTGAGCAAGTACGAAGCCGAAGAGGGTGTGGTAATTGCCTATGGCAGCATGTATGGCAACACCGAAGAGATGGCCGAAGCCATTGCCGAAGAGCTCTCGGCACAAGGCGTGAAAAACATCGTGATGCACAATGTGAGCAAGAGTCACCCATCATACATCTTGGCAGATATCTTCAAATACAAAGGCCTCATCATCGGATCGCCTACCTATAGCAACCAAATATACCCTGAGATTGAAGCGCTTTTGGCTAAAATCTTATTGCGCGAAATCAAGGTGCGCTATCTGGGATTATTCGGTTCCTTTACTTGGGCAGGAGCAGCTGTGAAACGCATGGGCGAATTTGCCGAAAAGAGCAAGTTCGAACTAGTGGGAGCACCTATCGAAATGAAACAAGCCATGAAAGAGCACAACTACGACCAGTGCTACCAACTGGCTGACGCGATGGCCAAACGCCTGAAGCAAGACGCATAACACATGAAATAACTAACTCTATTAACCCCCTATAATTAAATAATCAACATTATGAGATTGATCATCCAACCGGACTATTCTACTTTATCAAAATGGGCTGCACACTATGTAGCCGCAAAAATTAATGCCGCCGCTCCTACAGCCGAAAAACCATTCGTGCTAGGTTGCCCTACTGGTTCGTCACCGCTGGGTATGTATAGCGAATTGATCGCCCTATACAAAGAAGGCAAAGTATCTTTTCAAAATGTAGTGACTTTCAATATGGACGAATATGTGGGTCTTCCCAAAGAACATCCCGAAAGTTATTACTCGTTTATGTGGAACAACTTTTTTAGCCACATCGACATCAAACCAGAAAATACAAATATCCTGAACGGCTGTGCCGAAGATTTGGAAGCCGAATGTCTACGCTTCGAGGATAAAATCAAATTCTATGGTGGTGTAGATTTGTTTATGGGTGGCATAGGCCCCGATGGACACATTGCTTTCAACGAGCCAGGTTCGTCATTGCGCTCGCGCACTCGCCTCAAGGCTTTGACTACCGATACTATCATCGCCAACTCGCGCTTCTTTGACAATGACATCAACCAAGTGCCAAAGACAGCTTTGACTGTAGGTGTAGGTACTATCCTTGATTCAAAAGAAGTAATGATTATCGTGAATGGTCACAACAAGGCTCGTGCTTTGCGTCATGCGGTAGAGGGTTCTATCTCACAGATGTGGACCATCTCTGCGCTACAACTTCACGAAAAAGGTATCATCGTATGCGATGACGCTGCCACAGAGGAGCTGCGTGTAGGTACTTACCGCTACTTCAAAGATATTGAGTCGGACAATTTAGATCCTGATAAACTATTTTAGTATCCTTGTACTACTCCATATTAATAAAGCCTCAAAGTCTGTATCGACTTTGAGGCTTTTAGTATAATAGGGTTTTAGAGACCTATTCTATTGCGCCATCAGTTTATCCAGTTCGGCATAAAACTCAGGTCGTTCTCCTGCCGCACAATAGGCTATCACTCCAGTAGGGTCAATTATTATTTTTGTAGGATAACTTCCAACGGCGTAACTAGCATGAACCGCTCCATCGCTCATTAAGCTTGTCCAGTTCATCCCATGCTCATCAATAGTGGCTTTCACTTTATCTACTTTATCGTGACAAGCTATACCAACAATCTCCATTCTGTCTTTATACTTATCGTAGGCTTCTTTCATATTGGGCACCCCATCAATGCAATAGCCACAGCAGATTCCCCTGATAAATAGAGTCATAGCCTCAACCATCAATCTCAACCACAAGATTGTGTTTTTGTTGTCAAGCGCATAATAAACCAAGAATGGCCACTGAAACAAATAAACCGAATGGGTTTTGCATCTGTTAGTTTTTAGTTGTTTAGATAATTGTATTTGTCTTAAATCTCTACCACAAAGATGTGATGTTTTTAAAATATACACACTATCAATGAGTCACATTATAATAATACAAGAGTTATTTCCTGCTATAATACCATCTACGACCAAAGTAGTCGACAGTAAGCAAAATAGCAACTATAGCCAGTAGATAAAAGAAAAAACCACTACCCGCAAATAATTGAATTATCTGTCTAAAACCATGGGCTAAACAATCAAAAGATATATCGGTATAGAATATCATACACAAAACAGCCAATGTCATTAAAATCATTACCGTTGCACCAAGCAGCATATAGCTTAAACGCACTGAACGATTGCGTTGACGCATATCTTCAAGATAGATTTTTTGCATCATTCGGTGTTCAAAATTGGAAGGAAGAGTGTGGTTCTGCTTCCTTCGCAATGCCTTTTTCAGCATCGTATTTCCTCTATTGTCTTCACTTATCTTCATGGGTAGTCATTATTAAATATAACTTCTTGCGTGTGCGATGTAAGCGTACCTTCACATTGGAAATGGTTAG
>CAMTPC010000198.1 GCA_947074295.1 uncultured Bacteroides sp.
AGGATAAGCACCAATAATCTTATATCGTTTCGTTTTGTTTTCATGGTCATTGCTGTATGATATAAAGTTTATAGGTCAATGTGCGGGCTACAGAGTTATCGGCATTGAGCACATTGAAGGAGAACTGATAGAGCACGGTGCCTGTGGTAGTGCCTATGGTGCCTACGACCTCTTTGGTAGTGGCGTTGTAGGTGGGCGGAGTTACAAACAGAGCAGCGGGATCGCCCGACAAAACCGTCATGCCGCTAGAGGCCAGTTCGAAGTTCATCTCTGCCCCATCGGACAGGCGGGTGATGCTGGGAATCAGTTCGAAATCGCCGCCATCGCTGAAGGTGACGGTGAAGGTGCCTTCGCCATTGCTGACCACTACGGCTGGATAAACCCCGATGGGGGGATAGTCGCGCGCCACTATCGTCAGCCTATAGTCGTCGAGAGCGATAGGGATGATGCTGTGCTCGTTGCGCGAAAAGCTATTCCAGTTGAGCAGGGCATAACGTAGCTCGTTGGTGGTAGTGCCTTGTGTGGTGGTGAGGCTCAATGTATGGTAAGGAGGTGCATCGGTAGCGTTTAGCGCACTCTCGTTGATGTAGAATGATAGTACCTGGGGGCTGGCGGCTGTAGTACCATCGGGCACAGACAAGGTAGTGGGATGGGTATAACTGGCCACACTAGCGGCTTTAGTGGCACTGGCAGGTGGGAGCAGTGAAATAGCGGTAGTGGCGGTGGTGATAGCACTAAGTGTAGCACTATTCACGGTGATAGCTGTGCCGCTACTGTTGGCTAGCTGCAAGGTGACTTTCGCCATCAGACGCACTACTTCTAGCTCGATGGTTTGCTGCTGCACATTTAAGATCTGGATGGTCTGCTTATTGCTCATGGGGATGCCCGTAGCAGGAATCGCACCATTGGCAGGTGCAGGATAGGTGGTTTTGAGGCTTAGTATAGTGCCTATAGCGGGGGTGCCATTGGCTATATCCGCTAGACTCACATTGGCAAACGAATAGAAATGTTTGGTCCCACTGGCTAAGGCGATGGAGCTGATTGCATCTTTCTCTTTCTCTCCCGCATAGCTGGCACTAGAGATAAGCTGTTCTATCTTGTCGCTTGTATCGGTGACAATAATGATCCAGTTGTTCATCATCTCGCCATTTACGGCTTGACTGTCGTCCCAACGGGTGGTGGGCTGACGTGTGGTAGATAGGTTTATATCGACCTGAACTGGTAGACCTTCGAGTTGGGGATCGGTGAGATCGTTCTCGGACGAACAGGCAGTAAAGAGCAACACAGCTGCGAGCCATGCAATAAAGCTATATGGGTTAGAGTGTTTCATATCGTTTTCTAAGTTGATCTAAGGGGGTTACATGATGATGGTGGTGTGAGTACGTGTGGACCAGGGACGCACCACCAGACGTATATTCAGGTATTCGTCCATATCAGTGGGATCATCGGGATCGGGTTTTGGGTCGCCGATACGGCTGAACGAATTGATTTCTAAGCGGTAGATATTGTTGCGCACGATGCCGTATTCCATCACGCCCATAGTTCCGGTAACATTGTCGTTGCTGTGGCGAATGTAGTAGCGGTAGTAGCAGATGCCATTGATGTACTTCACCGCGCCTGCACGTGCATAGTTATAGAACTTACCGTCTTTAAACCAAAAATCAGTTTTGGGGGTATAGGCCACCGTATTATCAGAAGCATCGTACAGCGTAGCGGGCACATAGTAGGCTTGCAATACAATACCCGTGGTGAAGCAGTTGAGCTGCTGAACTTGCAGCAGGGTATTTTCCTGAGTATAGTCCAGAATATAGTAATCTTTACTACTGATCGCATCAGGATAGGTAGCCGCTTCTACAGGGCGTGTAGTGGTGATGGCAAGGATAGGATTGCGGTACCAGCCTTCCACGGTTGAGCGATTAGCGTTCCAATAGATGAGCTTCTTGTCGGTATTCATATAGGGACTGAGGACGTAGTTGGTCTGTACGCCCGCATCGGGAGTTTCTTTGGTAAGGTATTGGCGGTTGACCTCGGTGCCGTCGCTGCTGACACGTTTCAGCAGGTATTGGCCACCAGCGGGCTGCCAGCAGTTGAAGGGAGTGATGTGGGTGGCGCGCACTTTATCGCCACTCATGTCGGATACGGTGTATTCGTAATAGATGTTGGTGGCATCGAACGTGGCGTTGGGCTGTATATCGATGCGTGCAGCAAGGCGTTCGATGGTGGTCGACACGTGTGCAGGGTCGTCATAGGTGCCCAGACGTTGGCCTCCTGTACCAGTGACGGTGAAATGAGCTGTGACGGAAGAGGCCATCACAAAACTGCCATAGGTAGAAAGGGTACTTGCAGTAGTCACTACCTTTTCGGTGGTGATGTGTTGACGCAGATCGTTGAGGGTGGTGAAGCCCTTTTGTGTCCAGTCGCCTCCGTTGGCCACCACGATGATGTGGGTGTTGTCGGTGACGCTGATGCCCTTTACCTCGATAGGGGCAGTCTTGTAGGTATAGCTGTTGGCTGAAGTGCCAGTGAAGCCGATGCCACTGAGGTAGTGGCTCATGGTGAGGGCAGGATTGTCGGCACCGTTGATGCCATCGCCCGTTGTGCTTTCGTAGAGGAAGAAGGTGAGGTCGTAGATATTGTTCTCGTTGTTGATGCCTTCTTCTCGTCCGTCGCCCTCATTGCCGCCTGTGGGGTTGGCGCGGGTGCTAGCATCGCCACCGAGGGTGCAGATGTCTAGGGTGATATAGGTACGCGCATGGGCAAATGGGTCTACGGGATCGGGGTAGAGGTCGTCCGTACCACGGCTACAGCCATAGAGCAACGCGCCACAGACGAGGGTCAGTGCGCAGAGCAGCAGAGGGGTGATATGTTTGGTAGCTACGGACATTCGTATCTTGGTTTTCTTTTTTGATTTCTATCGGTTAAAAATCGATATTCTGTATGCGCTTGCTCCACGACAGGATGGAGATGCTTAGGTCGATATAGAGCCAGCTATCTCCCTTGAGGAAGAAGTCGAGCTTATAGTTGTACTCGCGATCGAGGAATTCTTGCGCGGTGTATTGGTAACGCTCTACGGCGTTGCGGCCTTGTGCCAGGCAGTCGGGCAGATTGATGACAGCGACTTCGGCTTGGGTGGACTTGTTGCGTATCACCAACAGGGCATTGTCCGATGGGGTGTCATAGTAGATCAAGCGGTTGAAGTTGATGCCGTAATGGGCGGCTCGCTGCAACACGTTGCCATCGGTATCGGTAAACTCGGTGGTCCAGGTGTCGTGAGGAGAGTACATGATGTCTTCGTCTTGCTCCACGGAGTTGTCGTAGTTGGTGGTGCCGTTGTTGTCGAGGATATAGACCTCGAAATCATCGGTGCTGATATTGGCCTGATCGTCGAGCTGGCGCAGACCGATGGTGAGCATCTTGGTGTTGCGCGTCATGCTGAGGGTGTCGCTACTCTGGGCACCGGCACGGGTGATGGTCTGGCTGATGGCATGGAACAGGGTGTCGAGGGGCAGGTTTTCGTGTACCACTTGCGACACACCGCTGATATCCACGCGAGAGGAAGCGTCGCTGGTGGACTGACGGTCGAGCAGCACTTGCAGCTTGCTGATGTCGTCGCCGGGCGATAGCTCTACGCGGCGGTACTTGGCGCCTTTGCCGAGGAGGGTCTCTTCGTAGGCTTTCTGGTGGGCCAGTGCCACTACTCTGTAGGTGCCTTCGGGCAGGTCGAGGCGCATCTGGTAGTCGTAGGCCTTGAGGGGAACGTACCCCGTGAGGGTGACATTGTTCTCGCTCTGCTGGGTCACGAACTTGTCTTGTGCATCAAAGATATAAGCCGTCACTCCGCCCACATGGTCTCTAAACATGTCGGACCGCTGTATATTGTAGTCGTACTTAAACGAGATATACAGCCCCGTATCGACAGGCGGACAATGGCTCAGATCGGTTTCCATCATGCTGCAGGCTGTGCAAAGCCACACACAGGCCGGCAGCACCATGGCTACCCAAAATGTATAGGGGTTGTGTCTTTTCATCATTCATTGGGTATATCCATGAGACCGAGCTTTTTATTCGGCCCAGTCTCATGGTATATTGGTTTTTCTTGTTTTTTAAGAGGGAATGGGTTACCAGTCTACGCCTTGTGTGCGTTTTGCCCAAGAAAGGATGTTGATGGTGCAATC
>CAMTPC010000199.1 GCA_947074295.1 uncultured Bacteroides sp.
ATAGGTTGACTAGAAATTTCAACTTTGAAGATATTTCTATTAATCATTCCGCTACTTAAAGTGGATAAAACACGGTCCGAATGACTACACCAAGCCTTTAGTGAAGTCCAGATGTCGTTATCATCAAGCATAATGAAATTTTCTATACATTCTGGATCACTCATGAATTTATCTTTATCTATCTCATGATATAAAAAATAATGAAGTGATGGAGATGCGAAAATTTCCACTCCTTGGCGGGCTAGTTCTTTTGCCCGCAGTAAGGTATTGAGTAATAATTGTTCATAGGCCACTGAGGTTTTATGCAAGTAAACTTGCCAATACATCAACCTGCGTGCAGTCAAGAAATTCTCAATAGAGTAGATGCCTTTAGATTCTACTACTAAGCGATCATCAGCTACATCGAGCATTTTGATGATTCTTGCCGACCCTATATTGCCTTCGTGTACACCAGTATAAAAACTATCTCGGCGTAGATAGTCCAACCTATCCATGTCTAACTGTCCACTAACTAGTTGATGAAGAAACCTTTTGGGATACTCATCTTTAAAAATCTGAATTGCCAGGTTAAGTTGTCCTTTCATTTCCCTGTTCATTCGTTCCATCAACATCAAAGATATCTGTTCATGAGAAATACCTTTCACGATAGTATTTTCTAGTACATGCGAGAAAGGTCCATGACCGATATCGTGGAGCAGAATTGCAGCTTTCACTGCCTCTGCCTCACTATCGAATATAAATTGACCTTTGGTGGTGAGTTGAATGATAGCTTCACTCATCAGATGAAAAGCCCCTAATGAGTGTTGAAAGCGTGTATGTTGAGCGCCAGGATATACAACTGAAGCAATGCCCATTTGCTTGATGCGGGTAAGGCGCTGCATATAAGGATGCTTTACGATGTCATAAAGCAATCCTTTGGGTATATTTATAAATCCAAATACAGGATCATTTATGATTTTCCTGGCTTGCGTCATAGTCAGATATTAAAGAATCGCTTTCAGCTCCTCTTCCATTTCAACTTGTACTTTGCGCGCTTCTTCACGTGCTACCTCGGCAAATTTTTCAGTTTTATCTGCATAGATGATGGCGCGTGATGAGTTAACGATCAAACCACAGGTGCTGTTCATACCATATTTGCACACTTCTGTAAGTGAGCCTCCTTGTGCACCAACGCCTGGAACCAAAAGGAAGTGGTTAGGAACTATCTTACGAATTTCTTCAAAAGCACGTCCTTGAGTGGCACCCACCACATACATCATATTATCTAAGTTACCCCATTCTTGCGATTTGCGGAGCACCTTTTCGAAGAGGCGTTCGCCATTAACATCTTCCGTCATTTGGAAATCTTGTGAACCCTTATTACTGGTAAGTGCCAATAGAATCACCCATTTCCCTTTATATTCAAGGAAAGGTGTTACGCTATCCTCACCCATATAGGGAGCAACAGTAACTGAGTCTATATCAAGTTCATCGAAAAATGTACGCGCATACATAGACGATGTGTTACCAATATCGCCACGTTTTGCATCGGCAATGATGAACTGGTCAGGGTAATTTGTTTTGATGTAGTTTACCGTCTTTTCAAAAGCAATCCATCCGGTCACACCCATACTTTCATAGAAAGCTAAATTAGGTTTATAGGCGATGCAATATTCAGCAGTCGCATCAATGATGGCTTTATTGAAGGCAAAGATAGGATCCTCCTCACGCAAAAGGTGTTCAGGTATCTTTTTGATATCGGTGTCAAGACCCACGCAAAGAAATGATTTCTTACGTTTTATGTTCTCGAATAACTCTAGCTTGTTCATATCGCTATATGTTTTTAAAATTATAGTTCGCTTTCTTTCAGACGTTCTGCATTCTCTGCTACAGTCAGTTTATCGATGCAATCTTGGATATCTCCATCCATGAAAGCGGATAGATTATAAATTGTATAATTGATTCGATGGTCCGTGATACGTCCTTGTGGATAGTTATATGTGCGGATTTTGGCCGATCGGTCACCGGTTGATACCATAGTCTTACGTTTGGAAGCTATATCATCAATATATTTTTGGTGTTCTTTATCGTAAATGAAAGTACGTAAACGTGACAATGCGCGCTCTTTGTTCTTAGGCTGGTCACGTGTTTCGGTACATTCAATCAAGATTTCTTCTGATATACCCGTGTTAGGGTTTTTCCACATATAGCGGAGGCGTACCCCTGATTCTACTTTATTTACGTTCTGACCCCCAGCGCCACCGCTTCGGAAGGTATCCCATTTGATTTCTCCTTCGTTGATTTCAACATCAAATGGTTCAGCTTCGGGCAATACGGCTACTGAGGCAGCCGAAGTATGTACGCGGCCTTGGGTTTCAGTAGCAGGCACACGTTGTACACGGTGCACGCCCGATTCATATTTCATGATACCATATACATTGTCGCCAGTAATGCTGCAGACGATTTCCTTGAAACCACCTGATGTACCTTCGTTCACGCTTGATACTTCCATCTTCCAGCCTTTTGATTCGCAATATTTGGTGTACATGCGGAAAAGGTCACCTGCAAAGATCGCAGCTTCATCGCCTCCAGCTCCGCCACGAATCTCTAAGATAGCGTTGCGGCTATCTTGAGGATCTTGTGGAACTAGCATCAATTTAATTTCTTCTTCCAGTACAGGGAGTCTATCCTGGCTACTATCCAACTCCTCTTTGGCCATTTCGCGCATATCAGGATCCTGTTCTGTCGAAAGAATCTCTTTCGCTTCAACTATATTGGCTTGGAGCTGTATATATTCTTTGCGAGCTTTCATCAAGTCGTCCAGCTCTTTGTATTCTTTTGTCAGTTTGACATAGCGCTTTTGGTCGGCTATCACTGAAGGGTCGGTAATGAGCGTGGAGATTTCCTCGAAACGCGATACTAATCCTTCAAGTTTGTCTAATATATTGTTATTATCTGCCATTTATTTAAATGTTTTCTGAATCCATTTATCTTCCTTGGTTATCACTCTTCTTGCAATCACAATCCATCCTATTGTTGCCGCTCCACGTACTGCCACACTGAAAATGGAATCACCTCTTTCATAGGATAGCCAGGTGGTATAGCCTAGATATATTGTGGCCAGGATGCAACCCAAGCAACATAATATGAACAAAAACTTTTTCATTAGTATCTAAATTCGCCGAATTCGCTCTTGATAATTAACTCTTTTTTATCACTTTCCTCTACTCGGCCCACGATTTGAGCTGGAATACCGAAGCTTTCGCTTATGGCAATCACTTCAGCTGCATGTTCAGGAGAAAGATAAACTTCCAAGCGGTGGCCCATATTGAACACTTTATACATTTCAGCCCAGTCTGTGCCACTTTCTTCGTGGATTGTCTTGAAGAGCGGGGGAACAGGGAAAAGATTATCTTTTATGATACGAACATCATCTACAAAGTGAAGCACTTTGGTCTGTGCACCACCCGAACAATGTACCATACCATGAATTTCAGGGCGAAGCGCATCGAGTAGCTTCTTCACTACAGGTGCATAGGTGCGGGTAGGCGAGAGAACTAGTTTGCCTGCATCCAATGGCGAGCCTTCCACTTCATCAGTCAGTTGTAGTCCACCCGAATAAACCAACTCTTCAGGAACAGCAGCATCATAACTTTCTTTATATTTTTCAGCAAGATACTTTGCGAAAACATCATGGCGTGCGCTAGTAAGACCATTACTACCCATACCACCATTATATTCTTTCTCGTAAGTCGCCTGGCCAAACGAAGCCAATCCTACAATCACGTCGCCTGGGCGGATGTTGGCATTATCTATAACGTCAGAACGTTTCATGCGGCAGGTCACAGTGCTGTCTACAATAATGGTACGAACCAAATCGCCTACATCAGCAGTTTCACCACCAGTGGCATAAACGCCTACGCCCATTTCGCGGAGTTCATTCAAGAGTTCATCAGTACCATTGATGATGGCTGATATTACTTCTCCAGGAATCAGCAGTTTGTTTCGACCTATGGTAGAAGATACCAAGATATTATCAATAGCGCCTACACAAAGTAGATCATCTATATTCATGATAAGCGCATCTTGTGCAATGCCTT
>CAMTPC010000200.1 GCA_947074295.1 uncultured Bacteroides sp.
AGAGATATTTATGTCTAGGAAATAAGTCATACACACTTTTCTGAACATTACCTTCCATAATGCTCATTTATTTGGCTTATGGGCACGAAAAAAGGCACATAGTGTGAACTATATGCCTTCTTTTTGGTGATCCGCCTGGGGCTCGAACCCAGGACCCCAACATTAAAAGTGTTGTGCTCTACCTGCTGAGCTAGCGAATCAATCCTGTTTGTCAATCGGTTTGTTTCCTGATTGCGGGTGCAAAGGTAGTGACTTTTTTAATATCTGCAAGTTTTGAGGCAATAAATTTTCAAATTATTTTTCATCTCCTTGATAATCAGCATTCTCGAAATCGTCGTCTGTGATCTTTTCTTTTTGAATAATGAAGCGTTTGTAATACGAAAGCAGCAAGGTGGTAAGTGGTAGAGCGATAATCATGCCGATAATTCCCATCAGTGAGCCCCATATCGAGAGTGATAGTAGGATGATGGCGGGATTAAGCCCCGTTATCTTACCCATGATGCGTGGCACAATCAAAGTATCTTGGATGATTTGCACCACCACAAATACGGCTGTCGCCGAAGCGATGATGATCCAGAAGTTCTGCCCTGTATCGGCTGCTTTCAATATTGCGAGCATAATGGTGGGGATGAAACCGATGATTTGTAGATAGGGCACCAAGTTTAGCGCACCAATCAGTAGACCCAGACCGATGGCCATGGGAAAGTCTATGATAAGAAAACCTACACTGAACAATATACCCACGCATAATGCTACAAACGCTTGTCCACGAAAATAAGTATTCATGCCACTTTGAAGATCGGTGGTGAGGCCCACGGCAAATCTGCGATAGCGAATGGGAAGCATGCTTACCCATCCTTCGGCTAGCTTCTCATAGTCTAGCAAGATGAAAACCACATACAGCAAAATGATAAAAGACGCGAATATGCTAAACAGGAAGCTCACAGATTCGGAAAGTATGGCCCATACGCGCGGTATAGCGCTCTTAACGGCATCTATAATGCTGTTTTCGTTGAAAAAGCTTTCGATGGCATGGATATCTAGATTGTCGATAATAAATTCAGAGAGTGTGCGAGGCACTTGAGATGAGTGGCTCAATCCTTGTGTCAGATAAGTGAAAAGCAACTGATTGACCCTGGCGAACTCTGTAATCATAGGTGGTACGATGATGAAGAAAAAACCCACACCTACAGCGGTGATTAGCAGTAGCGCGCAAAAGATGGAAAGTACTCTATTACCCAGGTGCATCTTTACTTGGAAGAATTTCACCAGCGGATAAATCATATAGGCGATGAGCCATGCGATAAAGAAGGGAAGAAGTACGCCACTTAGCCGATTGGTCAATATCAACATCGCGACAAATATCAGGCAAAATATCACTCCTCGGATAAATATATCAAACGTTATCTTCTTCCTTTCCATATCTATTTAGATTATTAATGTATTCTCGTCAGTTCTTTCTATTCTTTGTCTATCAAGATGGCTTTGTTGTAACACTCCCGGCATAGTGGTTCATACTCAGCTGTTTCGCCCAGCATCACTTGTTTGTCGTTTTTCACGGTGCGATGGGAGAAGGAAGCCAGCTGTCCACATTTCACGCATATGGCATGAACTTTGGAAACCTCATCGGCAATGGCGCAGAGTGCAGGCATAGGACCGAATGGTTTACCACGGAAATCCATGTCCAACCCGGCTATGATCACGCGAATGCCATCATTGGCTAGTTGGTTGCATACATCGACCAGTGCCGAATCGAAAAACTGAGCTTCATCTATGCCCACTACGTCTATTTCGGATGTGAAGAGTAAGATGCTAGCCGATGAATCGATGGGGGTAGAGGCGATGGCCTGCCCTTCATGCGTCACCACATTCTCGTCGGAGTAACGGGTATCGATGGCGGGTTTAAAAATTTCTACTCGTTGGCGTGCAAACTTCGCACGTTTCAGGCGTCTGATCAGCTCTTCAGTCTTGCCCGAGAACATCGAACCACAAATCACTTCAATTCTTCCTCTTCTGTGTGTCTCTTTCAAATGGTCTTCTGAGAATAATACCATAGTATATATATTGTTATTTAGATAGTGCTTTGCAAAAATAGGCAGATTTCCTTGCTTACACTCGTTTTTTGTAGTATTTATTTCTACTTTTGCGCTATATAGTTATCTTTTTAAATATGAATGCAAAGTCTATTTTGGAGTCGATAGAGCTAGATGTTCGCCAACTGAAATGCTTGCTCGAGAGTTTCGAGAAAGAACCCGATGATGTATTGCGAGCAGTGTTGTTGCGCGATATAGCACAAGCCATGGAGCATCTCCAACAGTTGCATACCTATATTGATGACTATGATATTGACCGTATACCTTCTACCGTTGATATCACGGGTGCAAAACCGGAGACTGTCACAGATTGCGATGAGTGGAATGTAGCATCTATGGTAACAGAGGATGAAGAATTGCCTCCTTGTGTGCCTATTGATAGCGTAGAGCCACTAATAACCAGTGTTCCTAATTTTGCTTATCCACCTGCTGTTCATGGCAAAGAGCCTGTATTTATTCCTTTGTCACTCAATGATACTTTTCTCTTTTCAAGAATACTTTTTGATGGAGATATGGAAGCGTTGAAAGAATTTTGGGTAGGCTTTTCTACGTGCTACACGCATGCGCAGGCATTGCAGTATATCGAATCTTCTTTTTGGGATGCAAGTGAAGAAACAATGCCTGAATTATACTCTTTCATAGAGCAATTTTACGCTAACAAATAACAATAACTATATACTATATTATATATGGCCGGAAAATTATATGTAGTTCCTACTCCAGTTGGCAACCTCGAAGATATGACCTTCAGAGCGATACGCATACTGAAAGAAGCCGATCTGATCTTGGCCGAAGATACCCGCACATCGGGCATACTGCTCAAACATTTCGAGATTAAGAACTCAATGCAGTCGCACCATAAGTTTAATGAGCACAAGACAGTGGCGCATATCGCCGATCGCATCAAGGCTGGTGAGACTATTGCATTGATATCCGATGCTGGAACTCCTGCTATCTCCGATCCAGGTTTTCTGGTGGTGCGCGAGTGTGTGCGCAATGGTCTGGATGTAGAGTGTCTACCTGGTGCCACGGCTTTTGTGCCAGCATTAGTATCATCGGGACTACCCAATGAACGCTTCTGTTTCGAGGGCTTCTTGCCGCAGAAGAAAGGCCGTCAGACGCGTATGAAGCAGTTGGCCGAAGAGGCGCGTACCATGATCTTTTATGAATCGCCCTATCGACTGGTAAAAACGCTAACGCAGCTATCCGAATATATGGGAAGTGAACGCCAGGCTTCTGTTTCGCGAGAAATATCCAAGCTCTATGAACAGACTGTGCGCGGTACACTTGCCGAATTGATAAAACACTTCACCGAAACTGAACCACGTGGCGAAATAGTGGTTATAGTAGAAGGAACAGAGAAATGAATTTCACAAATTAATTATTTAATAAACAATCGTATGAAGAAATTAGCATTATTAGTTTGTATTGCAGCAATGTTTGCTTCGTGTGGCGGTTCCGCTAAAAAGGAACTGCAAATAGAGAATGATTCTCTCCGCATCGCGTTGGCCGAGCGCAACGATGAGCTGGACGAGATCATGGGTACATTCAATGTCATACAAGATGGTTTCCGTCAGATCAATGAAGCCGAGGGACGTGTGGACTTGCAGCGAGGAGCTGTAGGTGAGAACGGTATGAACTCGCGCCAACAAATCACATCAGATATGGAATTCATCATGCGTCAGATGGAAGAAAATAGACAGCAGATCGAAAAGCTACAGGGACAACTTAAGAACAGCACTGCTAACTCGGCTCAACTTAAAAAGGCGGTAGAGTCATTGACGCGTGAGTTGGCCGCTAAACAACAGCGTATCGAAGAACTGCAAGCCGAATTGGCGCAGAAGAATATCCGTATTCAAGAGCTGGATACTGCCGTTAGCGGACTGACAGCCGAGAAAGAAACGCTGGAAACGCAGAACGAGGCAAAGGCCAAAGCGCTAGCCGAGCAAGAGTTGGCCATGAATACCGCTTGGTTTGTATTCGG
>CAMTPC010000201.1 GCA_947074295.1 uncultured Bacteroides sp.
TGGTTACCTGTTTGCCCCCATCCTGCACGAATCTTGAGGTCGTCCATCCATTCCAGATCTTTCATGAATTCTTCGGAAGAGATGCGCCATGCTGCCGAGAATGATGGGAATACGCCCCATCTATGATCAGGGTGAAGTTTCGACGAACCATCGGCACGTACATTGGCTGCAGCGATGTATTTGCTATCATAGTTGTAGGATACGCGTGCAAAGTACGACATGATGCTCCACTGCGATGCACCCGTACCTGTGCCACTCCACGAGATCTTATTGGCTGCATTCAGTGTCTGAATATCTCCATTGCGATAATGCGATCCGTTGATCCAGCTATTGGTATAGTCCGAGTCGGTCCACGATGCACCTCCCATCGCTTCGAAGAAGTTCTTCTTGATGGTCTTGGTGTAGCTCAACACGTTGTCAAAGGTCAATACCGTATTCATATTACGACTATCACTACCCTCACCGTATTGATTTCGACCCCATGCGGTTTTTATCGGATCTAGGAAAGAAGTTGATATGGCGTTGCGACGGTCCATGGTAAAGGTCGATTTCAACTGGAAGCCAGGAAGGAAGGTGAATGTTGCGCCTCCAGTGGCTATCAAGCGATTTTCGCGGCTCTTATTGTTCTCCGAGCGCGCCATGTTTTCCAGCGGACTGGTGATGTTGCTGATGCCATAGAAGTTATTATAGTACTGATCTGGATTCAATGTATCCCATATCGGTGCATAGGTGGGCGTGTTGATGACAGATAGCACCACTCCACCGCGATTGGCACCCGTTCCCATGGCTCCTGCGCCATTGCTGGCATAATCGGCGTACGACACATTGGCGTTGATAGTGAGCCATTTGCGCACTTTATTTTCGACATTGACACGGAAGCTATAACGTTTGTAGTAAGATATATCCAAGATACCTTTCTCTTTCTGGTATCCCAAGGAGATATAGTATTTCAGATTCTCAGTGCCGTTGGATACAGCGAATTGATAGTTCTGTACATTTCCTGTGGTATAAGTCTCGTCGAACCATTCGGTTTGATCGGGCAATGCATCGGGCAGATTGATCATGCCTATTTCGTCTTGTAGTTCCTTGTATTGCGCCGCGTTCAACACATCAATCTTCTTCGCCACGTGGTTCCAACCAAATTGGGCGGTAAACGATACTTTAGCTCTACCCTGTTGGCCTTGCTTGGTAGTGATCAAGATAACCCCATTGGCAGCACGCGATCCGTAGATAGAGGCCGAAGAGGCATCTTTCAATATCTGCATATCGGCGATGTCGGTAGGTGCCAGGAAACCGATGTTATCAACAGGCACTCCATCTACAACATAGAGCGGATCGTTACTTCCGTTCATAGATGTAGTTCCACGCACACGGATAGACATCTCACCACCAGGCTGTCCGGTGGGCTGGATCACCGATACACCAGCCGCCTTACCCTGAATGGCTTGCGCTGCCGAGATAATGGGTCGTTGATCCAAGTCTTTTGTCGATACACTCGATATGGCCGTGGTCACGTCCTTGCGTTTCACCGATCCATAACCGATCACTACTACTTCATCCAATACTTCATTGTCCTCTTGCAACACGACTTTCATAGTGGCAGCAGCGCGCACATCTTGTGTCTTGTAGCCTACATAGGAGAATTGAAGGGTTCGGCCCACTGTAGTAGTAAGTGTAAAGTTACCATCCATGTCGGTAACCGTGCCCATAGACGAACCTTTTTCGAGTACACTTACCCCAATCAGAGGCTCGCTTTGTGCATCAACCACCTGTCCTGTTACAGTGAGTTGTTGTGCTTGTACATGAAATGAGAGAAGCATTGCCATGACGACAAAGAGAGTCACACGACTCCGTAGGAGGGAATTCCACCTGTTCATTTTCATACGTATTCAATTAAATTGGTTAACATTAGTTCGTGCCGTTCTCGCTATCTGTAAATATATTCATTTTTATTCAGACTACCTCGCGACAATCAGCAAAACAAAAATAGCTAGAAAATAGGCTGAAAATCTTTTAGTGAAAGAAATAGTGGATAAGCACGAAAACCAACTACCTATAATACAAGCCATTACACCTGCACAGAATAGATAAAAAAGTAGATGAAAAAGGGAGTTATTTTAGTCAATGATGGCGTAATATCCGATAAATGTGTTCTCTTGGAAGAACACTTTAGTATTAAAATCGTTCTTTCGAAAGAACACTTCCTATCTTTGTACCCAAGTTTTCAATAGTACATATTTCAACAAGTTCGCATTCCATTAAAATGAAAAAAGGAATCTTCGCCCTTTCCTTGGGCACATTCACACTAGGCATGTCCGAGTACATCATGATGAGTATCTTGCCCGACATCGCCGATAGTCTACATATCACTATCGCCCAAGCAGGCCAACTTATCACCGCCTATGCGCTAGGCGTAGGCGTGGGCGCTCCACTCACCGTACTCATTGCCCGCAACTATCCGTTGCGACACATATTGATAGGTTTAGTGGCCATGATGGTTATGGGCAATCTGCTCTTCTTCTTTGCCAATCACAATGCCACGGCGCTGATTGCTCGTTTCATCAGTGGGCTACCTCATGGAGCTTTCTTCAGTGTGGGGGTACTGGTAGCCAATAAACTGGCCGATAAAGGCAAGGAAACAAGTGCCATAGCTTGGATGGTGATGGGGATGACCGCAGCCAATCTGGGTGGCGTCCCACTAGGCAACTGGGTGAGCGCGCTGCTTTCGTGGCGTGTCATTTTCCTTTTTACGGCCATTTGTGGCGGTCTCACCTTGTGGGCTATCCTAGCTTGGGTGCCCAACCTTCCCGCCATGCCTCGTACCAATATTAAAGGGCTATTCCAATTCCTACGCAAGCGCGAACCTTGGATGCTGATGACGGCTACTGTACTAGGCAGTGGTGGCCTCTTCTGTTGGTATAGTTATATCAATCCGTTGATGACCGATGTAGCGCATATGGATATCAACTGGATGCCATTACTGATGTTTCTTGCCGGAGGTAGCATGTGCATAGGCAACTATCTAGGTGGGCACTTCTCCGATCGCTTCACCCCTACCCGCACCACTACAGCCATACAGATCACCGCTACGCTGTCGCTTTTCCTCATTTGGCTGTTGGCAGCCCATGTACTACCCGCGGCCCTATTGATGTGCGTATGCACAGCTTGCTTGTTTGGCGTATCTGCGCCGATGCAACAGCTACTCTACAAATACTCCAAAGGTGGCGAGATGATGGGTGGCGCCTTGGTGCAGCTATCGTTCAATCTAGGCAATGCGGTTGGTGCAGTAAGTGGTGGTATTGCTATCTCTACAGGGCTGGGCGTACGGAGCACGCCGCTCATCGGAGCAGTCATACTGGCAGGGGCAGTGGGTATGCTCATTTGGTTTGGTATCCACATCAATAAAGTGGAAAAGGCGTAAACTTTACTGATATAATAGGGGGTTGTCCACTAGTGAACAACCCCCTATTAACCCTTGTTAAATCAAATCTATACCTTCTTTATTTCATTATTTTCTGCGTATATGTTTTACCCTCTATCACCATTTTCACTACATATACTCCCTTTGGTAGTGTAGACAAGTCTACGGAAGAAGTCTGTTGGGCTGTGATAAACGAACATCCATTAGCGTCATATACCACTACGTCTGCAACCTTCTCACTACCTATATAGAGAGTAGCGCCATCAACAAAGACCTTAGCCACTTCCACTAAGCTGATACCTGTACCACCTGTGTCTGTGAGTAACTTAATATTGTCTAGATAGTAATTGCCAGTATTGGTATTCAATCCCAGACCTAGAGTGAATGTACTAAGTGCTTTATGTTCGTCTGTCAATGTAAGTTCGTCTAAAGCCAGCTCATTAGTAGTCCAAGTCGATTGTGGAGCAACCTCTGTACCATCTGCGCCTTTATATACGCTGGTAGATCCCATAAATATCTGAATAGCTTTCCAGGTAGGGTATTCGTCGCCTGCATTAGGGCCTACATAGATGTCATAAGACAATTTCTTGAAATCGCCTAGTTTCATTCCGGTAGGAAGAACAGCCTCTAACAAGACACCAC
>CAMTPC010000202.1 GCA_947074295.1 uncultured Bacteroides sp.
ACTCCAAGATCCACCATTTCATACCCATTACAAGCCATCACCACAGAAACGATGTTTTTACCAATATCATGTACATCGCCTTTTACTGTAGCCACTAGCACTTTCCCAGCGGAACTTGTACCTTCCTGTTTTTCTGCCTCAATGATAGGCTGAAGTATAGCCACAGCCTTTTTCATGGTGCGAGCTGTCTTTACCACTTGTGGTAAAAACATTTTTCCAGCACCAAACAGTTCGCCTACATAGTTCATACCGGCCATTAAGGGACCTTCGATGATATCAACAGCCTTAGGATATTTTGTTAAAGCTTCTGCAAGATCTTCTTCCAGATGATCTCCATTGCCTTTTACCAAAGCATGCTTTAATCTTTCCTCGAGCGACTCATCACGCCATGCATCGTGACGCACTGCTGTAGTCTTTGAATCGGCTGACGTAGCTTTAAGTTTTTCCGCCAATTCGATCAAGCGTTCGGCAGCCTCAGGATGACGGTTGAGTACAACATCTTCCAAGCACACCAAAACATGTGCAGGTATATCGGTGTAGAGAACAGATGTAGCAGGGTTGACAATACCCATATCCATACCTTCTTGGATAGCGTAGTACAAGAAAACCGCATGCATGGCCTCGCGAATGTAGTTGTTACCGCGGAAAGAGAATGAGAGATTGCTTACTCCCCCACTCACATGGGCACCAGGGAGATTTCGGCGAATCCAGCGTGTGGCTTCTATAAAATCCACCGCATAGTTATTATGTTCATCGATACCCGTCGCTATAGAAAGAACATTGGGATCGAAGATAATGTCATTCGGATTAAAGCCAGCCTTATTCACCAATAAGCGATATGCGCGTTCGCACACTTCTATCTTACGAGCAGCAGTATCGGCTTGACCTTTCTCGTCGAAAGCCATTACCACTACAGCAGCCCCATAGCGTTTCACCAATCGTGCTCGTTGCAGAAACACGTCTTCGCCTTCTTTCAAGGAAATAGAGTTAACAACCGCCTTACCTTGTAGACATTTTAGTCCAGCCTCTATCACCTCCCATTTAGATGAGTCTATCATGATAGGCACACGAGCAATCTCGGGTTCAGAAGCAATGAGGTTCAAGAAAGTAACCATTTCTTGCTGCGTATCCAGCAGTCCATCATCCATATTGACATCTACGATAAGCGCACCGTCTTCCACCTGCTGACGCGCTATAGACAGCGCTTCATCATATTTCTTTTCGTTAATCAGTCTTAGGAACTTACGCGATCCAGCCACGTTACAACGCTCACCTATATTCACGAAGTTGTTTTCTGGTTTTACCTCGAGCAACTCTAACCCCGAGAGCCACAGACAGTCAGGTGCTGCTACAGGTACATGCGGCTGCGCTCCAGCTACCAGTGCACTGTATTCTGCTATATATGCATCAGTCGTTCCACAGCAACCGCCAATAATGTTTACAAGTCCTTCGGTAATATATTCCTTTACCTCCACGGCCATTTCGGCGGGTGTCTGATCGTATTTGCCTAAACTGTTGGGCAATCCAGCATTGGGGTAAACACTTATATAATAAGGCGCACGGTGTGCTAGCTGTTCCAAGAAAGGTTTCATTTGACGCGCACCAAACGAGCAGTTCAATCCAACAGAGAAGATTGGTGCATGCTGCACAGAGGCCAAGAAAGCATTCAAAGTTTGTCCAGATAGTGTACGACCTGCCGCATCCGATATTGTGATAGACAGCATGATAGGCACAGTGATATCTGTAGTAGCCATAGCAAACTCTGCCGCTACTAATGCTGCTTTCGCATTAAGTGTATCGAAAATGGTTTCGATGAGCAATGCATCTACCCCTCCTTCGAGCAAAGCCTCCATTTGTTCTTGGTAAGAAATCACCAGATCATCAAATGACAAGGCACGAAAAGCAGGATTGTTTACATCGGGACTCATGGAACAAGTCTTATTCGTAGGACCAATAGAACCTACTACGAAACGTGGTTTATCGGGGTTCAAAGCTGTAAACTCATCGGCCACATCACGTGCCAACTTCACTGCTGCAAGATTGATCTCACGAACATACTTTTCCACGTGATAATCGGCCATCGCCACTGTGGTAGAGCTAAAAGTATTGGTCTCAATAATATCGGCGCCCGCTTCTAAATATTTACGATGAATGCCTTGTATCACATCGGGACGTGTCAAACACAACATATCATTGTTGCCCTTCATCATACCCGGGATATTTTTAAATCGTTCGCCACGGAAGTCAGCTTCGTCAAGCTGATATTGCTGAATCATAGTTCCCATCGCTCCATCCAGAATCAGGATACGCTGAGTGATCAGCTGTTCTATTGTCTTCTTAGTCATAAGTTATCTTTTAAACATACGATCCATATCTCTACGGTCGTCTTTTGCCTTGATGGATTCTCGTTTATCGTATTGCTTTTTCCCTCGCGCCAAAGCGATGACGAGTTTGGCCAGCCCCTTTTCATTGATAAATAAGCGCACAGGCACTATGGTAAATCCTGCATCTTTCAAATTGCGTTCTAGTTTTCGCAATTCTTTTTTGCTAAGCAGCAATTTGCGGTCACGACGTGCGGTGTGATTATTGTAAGAGCCATAAAAATATTCAGCGATATGCATATTTTTCACCCACAGTTCGCCTTTGGCAAAATAGCAATAGGTATCTACCAAACTAGCCTTACCCATGCGAATAGATTTAATTTCTGTGCCAGTAAGCACGATACCAGCCGTATAGGTATCCACCAATTCATAGTCGAAGGTGGCTCGCTTATTTTTTATATTGACAGGAGCTGTTTTCATATTGGTCAATTTAATAAAGAGGTTAACCTGCTAAACACAAACTGGATGAAAGCAGGACAAACTAATAACAACAAAGACACGAAAATGGTAAAACGGAATCTATCCTTTTCACCTATCCCAAACATAATAGGCGCACCTTCCCATACTAGATAAAAGACATAAAACTGAAGCATCCAGCCTATTACAGTCAAATCCGGGAATATACCTGTCACTACATGAATCAGGAAAGTCACAACCATGGCATATCCTACAAACTGACGTGTTAATAGAATATCATTAAAACCATGAAACATTCGGACACGCATCTCATTGATGACATAAGCTGATAAAAAACATCCGCCAAAAAGCGCCACAGCCACTTCGCAGCAATCTGTCATTGCCACTTGATAGCTCAATGCATCACCCCAGCCATTGGTGATAAGGGAGCCGATAAATACGGCGAATGCGCATAAACCAATCATAGGATAGACGAAGGAGGCGAATACCCTTTGTCTATCCTGTTCTAATGAAATTTCCTCCCATGCCTTAGCCGGGGAGGAAATCAATATCTTTATGGTTTGAAATAAATCTCTATAGTTCAATTTTTAAAGTGATTCCGATGGATCATACACTAAAGTGTAAGTCTTTGGTTCAGTAGATGTTCCATCTAGTTCATTATTACGTGTATTCACATCTGCTTTAACTTCGATAGTGATAGTTGGAGTAGATGAGTTACTGATAGCTTGAGAAAGGTAGTCACGTATATCAAATGATTTCAGATATACATAAGGCAAGCCCACGTTAAAGGCTGTTTTCGAAGTAGTAGTCACTGTCGATGCCTCAGGTGTGCCCGAGTGACGAAGTTCGAATTTCAATTTACCATCTTCCTGTTCGTTAGGATTATATATCAATGTAAAATGATGAAGCTTAGCATTGAATATATAGTTAACACCAGTCATCAAGAAGCGGTTTCTCACTAAAGAAAGTGGTTGTGTACCAGCTGATGTCATCACATCTTCAAGAGCGATAATAGGTGCTGTCGAGATAGAGTCATTTGATGAACCTTCGACTGATACATACTCAGTTGTTCCGTCCAATGACACAGCGTATAGTAATTGTGCATTGTAAATCTTGCCAGTAGTAGCCATGTTTTCATTTCCTTCTTGATCGTATGAATACATGATATAGGCCATATTTGTATTAGAAGGATTGAATCCCATGCTCGACT
>CAMTPC010000203.1 GCA_947074295.1 uncultured Bacteroides sp.
ATATCCGTGATGCTGCTTACTTGCTGATGCTCCAGAGCCGTCTTATCTATGATATATGCAGTAGCTGGATTATGTTTGTTGGCCTGTGCCGTCACTACAACCTCATCGAGCGCCAGATTATCGGGAGCGACTTCAAAAGTGAGGAAAGGAGTAGTTCCTTGCACATTTATCTTGAATTCTGTTTTCACATAGCCTAAACAGTTCACTACAAAAGTCTGCTCGCCTTGGGGAACGCCTTTTACTACGAATTCTCCCTTCTCGTTGGTGATAGCCCATAGTTGATGATCGGGAAGCATCACATAAGCGAACTCCACAGCCGATCGATCCTCCCTATTGACGACACTGCCCTTTAATACATAATTTGCAGCATACGAAGAGAGAAAAGTAAACAGAAATACGATAGCAATAGATATAAATCTCATCAAAATCAGTCGAATCTTCATGATGGTTTAACCATCGTTTATTATTTTGCTGCAAAATTATTGAGTTATAAGTCCCTAGGCAATCCCTAAAAATTAGTATTTCATAGAAATGCAATACCCCCAAATAGGTAGATTGTAAATAAATCATCCGATATGTTAACTTAAATTCAGCTACCTCATTAAAATAGTCGATTCATAAAATCCCTATCTTTGCGGCATGAATCTATTGCATAACCCCAAACCGATGTCAGGTTTGCGTGCCTTGAGCCCGCTTATTGTCTTTTTGTGTTTATATCTAGTGACTTCGATAGTGGTCAACGATTTCTATAAAGTACCCATCACTGTAGCTTTCCTGGTTTCCTCGTGCTATGCCATTGCCATCACGCATGGCATTAAACTAGAAGATCGTATAAGACAGTTTTCAATGGGTGCTGCCAATAAGAATATCTTGCTGATGATCTGGATATTTATTTTGGCAGGTGCTTTTGCCCATACAGCAAAAGCTATCGGGTCAATAGATGCTACTGTGAATCTTACTTTGCATGTATTACCCGACAATCTATTATTAGCAGGTATTTTCCTAGCAGCCTGTTTCATTTCCCTCTCTATAGGTACGAGTGTAGGTACTATCGTAGCCTTGACTCCTGTAGCCGTAGGTTTGGCCGACAAGACGGGCATTGCCATCCCCTATATGGTTGCTATCGTGGTAGGTGGTTCACTGTTTGGCGACAACCTTTCTTTTATATCGGATACGACTATTGCGGCGACCAAGACTCAAGGGTGCGATATGAAGGATAAGTTTCGTGTCAACTCACTTATTGTAGTCCCGGCTGCGGTTGTCGTACTGGCTATTTATGTTTGGCAAGGCATTGGTGTCAGCGAATTGACTTATACACCCGACATCGAATGGATCAAAGTGATTCCTTATCTTGTAGTACTTGGCACTGCCATTGCGGGTGTCAACGTTTGCATTGTATTGGTATTGGGTATCGTCGTGACATGTATCATCGGTATAGCTACAGGAAGCCTCGACTTGTTTGGCTGTTTCGCCGCCATGAATGGTGGCATCAGCAGCATGGGCGAATTGATTGTGATTACTTTATTGGCAGGTGGTATGCTGGAAATGATCCGTTACAATGGTGGTATCGATTATATCATCAAAGGATTGACCAGAGGAGTCAGTGGCAAGCGTGGTGCCGAACTGTGCATCGGCGCGTTGGTGAGTGTAGCCAATCTGTGTACAGCCAATAATACCATTGCTATCTTGACCACAGGTCCTATTGCCAAAGACATCGCAACCCGTTTCAATCTGGATCCGCGCAAGTCGGCAAGTATTCTCGATACTTTCTCGTGTTTTGTTCAAGGCATCATACCTTATGGAGCACAACTATTAATGGCAGCAGGTCTTGCCGGTATCTCACCTATCAGCATAGTGGGCAACTTATATTATCCTTTCACCATGGGTATCTTTGTACTGCTTGCTATCTTCTTCCGCTATCCCAGAAAATATTCGTAATAGCTATAAAAAACGATATGCGATGATATGACTATACATTAGTCATATCATCGCATATCGTTTTTTATCACAAAAGGAATAGATTTATTTACCGCTCCATTGATTTATTTTGATGTGTACATCCATTAAGTTCGTACTTTCAGTTAAAGGTGTTGATGGATTGACCTCAACATCCGAAGCAACAGGATAACCGATTGAATTAATTCCATTGATCTCTACATGATAGACATTGTTGCGTATCACCGAGAAATACATCGGATGGGTAGGTTCGTAAGAGTCATCGAAGATATTGATGCGATAATAGCAAATCAAACCCTTATTGCCTCTATCCCATTGATAAAATCCCACTGTCAAGTCATCTACTTTGAAAGAATCATCTATCACAGGAGCAGTCTCGCCTTGCACATAACGCACTACGGCAATATTGCTGCATGTCTTTCCCATTACAGAAGCTGATTGATCGATTACTCTATACACATACCTCTCTTCGCCTATAGCAATGGAGGCAGGTATTGTATTACTTATCTCATCTATCGTAAAATTAGTGCCCATTACACCGCTGTTTACGATGTGATGCGCTATGAGCTGTTTGAGCTGCGTATCATCCAAACTAGTTGCGGCTATAGGCTGAAAGGTGAAGTCGTAATCATAGGAGTACATCGCAGCTTTAGAGTCAGCTGGTTCTTCTAAACGTGCATTAGGTGTAATCCTATTAGTCGTAGGATCAAGTTGAGCATACGTGCCATGATAGGTGGGAATTTCAACATTATCAGAAGGTTGATATGTACCTTTCAAGAATACATATGTACTATTGCCCACTTGTGGAAGTAAGTTCGTATTTTCGGGAACAAATATCATATCCTGCCCATAGATATTAAAAGAATCATCAGTCTTTGCTAATACATTATGCCTATACGACTTATTATCCATAATAGTCGAAGCCGAAGTATGGTAAAGATGAGATGAAACTGATCCACCATCTGGTATGATATTTGCATAATTATTGCTAACGATGACCTCTTTATTATCCTTTTCGTGCAAGAAGGTGAAAGGTGCGGAATGCAGATTTAACACACTATAATTAATCGGTACCAATGTACCTAGCAAGTTAGATTTATTATATACCGTCATATCATTGGCTCTGACATCCAATTTTGCCGCTACACGATCGACTGCGATTTCGATATGATTGTTGTTATTGGGATGTTCAGCTTGCTCAGGAGTGATATTGGCCGCTAATGTTATTGTGGTATGCCCTGTCATCAACATATTAGCTACAGGACTGGAAAATGAAGAAAATAATGACGAAGGATAAGCAGGACTTTCTACTGCGGCCAACAGCCCAGCCACACCACTCTTCAAGTTGCGAACCGCAACCCTATTATCATTCAAGATGACCACAACTTTTTTCTTGCCTGATGTGAGTTCAAATTTCATAGCAGGTATCGGATTTTCATCTGTGCCAGTAGTGTAATCTGCCAGGGAAAGAGTGACATTCGAAGATATCTCAAAAGTATCATCTTCTCTAAATACATAGATAGTGGCTAATACTACCGATTTTTCCCCATCCTTCGCATCCTCACTAGTCGCTCTCGACGTGGTTTGCGAGCCAGAAATATCAAAACTAAAGAACGCCCAAGTTTTTTGACCGTCTTCAAAGTTCAGATTTTTATTTCCATCTAGATTATCATCCTGGGAACATGAGATTATCAAAAATGCTAATCCCACCATACATAATATACAGAATCGTTTCATAACATAAAAGATTTATTATCTACTATAAATATAATTCTTAAAGAGAAAAAAGAAACGGGGGATTGAGAATAGATCTTTATCTAGGGACTACCGCTAGATAATTCATTATTTCTCCGCTAATTCAAATTAGACACATATATAGGCGGTTGCATAGAATAGTTCTTAAGAAGAGTAAACATTATTTCGTTTTTTTCTTACATACAAAGTTAAGATATTTATTTGGACTTGCCAAATAATTTTGGACAATAAGTTAAGCTACATTTAAAAATTTCT
>CAMTPC010000204.1 GCA_947074295.1 uncultured Bacteroides sp.
TTCAGGGAGGCGCCGACTCGATCTACTTCGGCATTGAAAACCTAAATATGCGTGCGCGCTCGGCTAACACGTTTACGATTGACGATCTGCACGAGATTGCAGAGACTTGCAATGCGCACGGCATGAAGAGCTATCTCACTGTAAATACCATCATCTATGATAACGACATCGCACTGATGCATACCATAGTGGACGCTGCTAAGAAGGCAGGTATATCGGCTATCATTGCGGCGGATGTGGCAGTGATGGGCTATGCACGTAGCATCGGTCAAGAGGTACACCTCAGCACACAGCTCAATATCTCCAACGTGGATGCATTGAAGTTTTATGCGATGTTTGCCGATGTCGTGGTGTTGGCACGTGAATTGACCATGGAACAGGTTGCAGAGATTTATCGTCACATCGTAGAGGAGAAGATTTGCGGTCCTAGCGGTGAACTGGTACGTATCGAGATGTTTTGCCATGGCGCATTGTGCATGGCGGTATCAGGCAAATGTTATCTGTCACTTCACGAGATGAACAGCTCGGCCAACCGTGGTGCGTGTATGCAAGTATGCCGCCGCGCCTACGATGTAAAAGACAAGGAAACGGGTGTGGAGCTGGAGATTGACAATGAATATATCATGTCGCCCAAGGACTTGAAGACCATCCATTTCATGAACAAGATGATTGATGCGGGTGTACGTGTGTTCAAGATCGAGGGACGTGCGCGTGGTCCGGAGTATGTACGCACGGTAGTGGAGTGCTACAAAGAGGCCATCAAATCGTATCTTGCTGACGACTTCACGGAAGAAAAGATCGCTACATGGGACGACCGTTTGAAGACGGTTTTCAACCGTGGTTTCTGGGATGGCTACTATATGGGTCAACGTCTTGGCGAATGGAGTAGCAACTATGGATCGGAAGCTACCGAACGTAAGATTTATGTGGGTAAAGGGATCCGCTACTTCAGCAATATCGGCGTGGCCGAGTTTCTGGTAGAAGCTTCGGAAGTAAAAGTGGGCGACAAGCTGCTGATAACTGGACCTACAACGGGAGCGGTATTCACCACCCTAGAAGAGGCACGTGTAGACCTTGAGCCTGTAGAAACAGTAAAGAAACGTCAGCGCTTCTCCATGAAGGTAGATGAAAAGATTCGCCCCAGCGACAAACTCTATAAGCTGGTTTCGGCAGAGGAGTTGAAGAAGTCGAAAGGGGGGAAGGAGAGATAAATTACTTTGTCACTTATACAGTATAATCATAAAACTGAATTATCTTTGCGATGGCTTTATCGTGAAGGAATCTCAATACGAAACTCTCGCCGAAAGCGGGAGTTTTGTTGTAATGGAGTATTAACAGTTTAATTCTATGTCAAAATACAACTACGAACTTACCCTAAAGGTGCGCGACTATGAATGCGACCTGCAAGGCATCGTGAACAATGCCAACTACCAACACTACTTGGAACATACACGCCATGAGTTTCTTTGCTCGCTGGGTGTGAGCTTTGCCGAACTCCATCAGCAAGGCATAGACCCTGTAGTGGCACGCATCAACATGGCCTTCAAGACTCCATTGAAAAGTGGTGACGAGTTTATCAGTCGATTGAAAGTAAAGAAGGAAGGTATTAAGTATGTCTTTATCCAAGACATATTCCGCAAAAGCGATGAGAAGGTAGTGGTGAAAGCAGTGGTCGATACCGTTTGTCTGGTCAACGGCAAACTGAGTGATAGTCCCCTGTTCGAACAAATCTTTAGCCCTTTCTTCGACCATGAATAATCGAGAAGAAATTTATGCGCTACTGACCCTGCTCTTCATGCCAGGCATCAGTTCTCTCCGCATCAAACGACTAGTAGAAGCCAGTGGATCAGCCACTAGGTTGTTCGAACAACAGAATGGCAATTGGACTGTAACCAAGGCTTTGTATGAACAAATTACGGGTGAAATCAATCTGAAAGAAGCTCAGGATCGGGCGAAGCTAGAGTTGGAGTTTATCGAAAAGAGCCAGATACAATGCCTCACACTACAAGACGAGGCGTATCCTTCACGGTTGCGCGACTGCGATGATGCTCCACCTCTACTCTTCTTTAAAGGCAATGCAGACCTTAATGCCTTGCGCGTCATCAACATGGTGGGTACTCGAAATGCATCGGACTATGGAAAGCAGCTTTGTGCCACCTTTGTGCAAGAACTGAAGGAGCTTTGTCCAGACGTGATGGTGGTGAGTGGTTTGGCTTATGGCATAGACATTAATGCCCATCGGGCTGCATTGGCCAATGGCTTGTCTACGGTTGGTGTATTGGCACACGGACTGGATCGTATCTATCCGGCCACCCATCGCAGCACGGCGGTTTCGATGCTCGAAAAAGGTGGGTTATTGACCGAATTTACCACTGGCACTCAGCCCGAGCGCTATAATTTCGTGGGACGAAACCGCATTGTAGCTGGAATGAGCGACGCAACTATTGTCGTGGAATCGGCATCAAAAGGAGGATCGCTCATCACGGCAGAGATTGCCGATGGCTATCACCGTGATTGCTTCGCTTTCCCTGGCCGCACTACCGACAGTGCCTCTATCGGCTGTAATCAGCTGATTAGAGATAATAAAGCCACTCTATTACTATCGGCTGAAGACTTCGTGGCAGCCATGGGCTGGAATGAATCCACGTCACAAAAACCCAAGGCTATTCAGCGCAGTCTATTCCTTGACCTCAGCACAGAAGAGCAACAGGTGGTGGATATCCTGCAACGCCTAGGTGATCAGCAAATCAATTCGCTTGTAGTGGAGAGCAATATCCCCATTAACCGCATGAACTCGCTGCTATTTGAGTTAGAAATGAAGGGAGCTATCCGAATGATGGCGGGTGGAGTTTATCGACTGATAGAGTAGCAGCACTTATTTGCTATTGTCAACGATGGCTGCCACTGTAGCGTCACCCGTCACATTGACAGACGTGCGGAGCATATCGAGCGGACGGTCAATACCGAGAATCAAAGCCAAACCTTCGGCTGGAATACCGACGGAGGTCAATACCATGGTCAATATCACAAAACTACCACCTGGTATGCCTGGCGTACCCATGGAGGACAGAATAGTCATGCCTACTACAACAGCCAGTTGATTGAAGCTTAGTTCAATGCCTAGCACCTGTGCGATAAATAGAATAGCTATGCATTGATAGCACGAGGTGCCATCCATATTAATAGTAACTCCAATAGGAAGAACAAACTGGCTGACTTCTTCGGATACTTTGAGCTTACGTTCTACAGTTTCGAGCGTCAAGGGCAATGTAGCAGCACTACTACTAGTGGTGAACCCAAATAGCTGCAACGGATACATGATTCGCATAAATTGACCTACTGGAATACGGGTAAAAAGCTTGACTAATAAAGGATAGAAACCCAACATAAGAATAAAAAGTGCCGCTATCACCGTCAAAGCATATACTCCCAGTGCGCTAAATACACTAGCATTTCCATTGAAATCGGCTATCAATCCCGCCATCAAGGCAGCGACACCATAGGGGGCTAGCAGAATGATGTAATCGACCATACGCAGGATAATATCATTCAGCCCATCGAAAAGATGAATGACGGGAGCCACTTTATCGGGCGGTAAAGCCAATGTAGCCACTGCAAAGAAAACAGCAAAGAAGATTACCTGCAGCATACGTGAATTATCTCCCGCGGCGTGAAGGAAATTATTGGGTACTATATCATTAATAAATTGCAAGGGTCCTTTGCTTTGGGTGATCTCCGCTTCGACTTGCTTTTCTTGTACGGTGGTTTCATAGGCCTGAGCCAGATGTGCCACCTGCTCGCGCTCGACCAAATTACCCGGCTTTACTAACAATCCCATAGATAGTCCTAGTAAAACGGCAACAACGGTGGTGCAGATATAGATCAAGATAGTACGAATACCTAATCGAGAAAATTTACTGATATCTTTCAGACCAG
>CAMTPC010000205.1 GCA_947074295.1 uncultured Bacteroides sp.
ATATCCTTTTTAGTGAGTAGATGGGTGGCTGGTATCACCGTTGCACCTATCTTGTGAAGCGCAATGATGCTAAACCAGAACTCGATGCGGCGCTTCAAGATCAACATCACCATGTCCCCACGACCCAATCCCAAACTTTGGAAATAGGACGCTGTCTGATCAGAATACTTTTTCATCTCACCAAAAGTATATTGACGATGCTCACCTTTATCATTGGTCCAAAGCAAAGCAGGTTTATCTGGATCTGTTTCAGCCCATGCATCTACTATATCATAGCCAAAGTTAAAGTTATCAGGAACAATAATATTTAAATTCTCTATAAAGTCTTCTTGCGAAGTAAAAGTCGTTTGCGATAAATATTTTTCTAACATAAATTGGAGATTTACATGATTACAGCCAAAAAACGCACCCTTTGTCCGTTGAGCGCTTTCATGCCGTGAGGTAGTTTAGAGTTGAAGTAGAGGCTATCGCCTTCCTTTAATATCAGTTCTTTGCCATTAATGCTTAACATCATCTCGCCTTCGAGTACATAGTTAAACTCCTGCCCATCGTGGCTGTTATAGTGTATAGGCATATCATTAGGCTCTACGGTTACTATAAATGGGTCGGCTTGGCGATGAATGAATCCAGCTGCCAAGGACTGATATTTATAGGCTTTGGTGCGTTCTATGCTCACGCCTTTACCCGCACGAGTCAAAAAATAGCTGCTCATCTTGGGTTCCTCACCAAACATCAATGCATCTAGTGCGATATCATATTTGCGCGCAATCTTCTGAAGCATACTCACCGAAATATCGGCTATACCCGATTCAGCCTCTTGGTATTCTTCTACTTGTATATCACAATCTTTGGCAAGCTCTTCGGGAGTCATTTCTAGGATTTCTCGCAAGCCTCTGAGGCGGGCCGCAATTTGTTTAATAGCTTCTTCCATATTTCTTCTTTAAATTCGCGAATAGATTTTATTTATTACTCACCTTCATAGCTTTGATCACTGCCGATGTGAATCCGGCATGATCCAGCTCATTAACACCTTTGATGGTGATACCACCAGGGGTAGTCACTTTGTCGATTTCCACAGAAGGATGAGTTTCATTGTTCAGTATCAACTCTGCCGCTCCTTTTACACTCTGTGCCACCATGCGCATGGCGTCATCCGGACGCAGTCCCATTTCGATTCCAGCTTGCATGGCAGCTTGGATATATTTCAAAACATAAGCAATACCACAAGAAGCCAAAGCTGTACCCGCTGCAAGTTTCTCCTCGGGTATCACCATCGACATCCCCAGTTCATTGAACATATTCAATACGAAATCCTGTTGTTCACGGCTTACATTGCGCACTGCAATCAAGTTCATGCTCTGGTGTTCACTGATAGCCGTATTTGGAATCACACGAAACATCGGCATGCCAGGCTCAATGACTTGCTTGGCCAGTTGTTCGAAAGTGATACCAGCCGCAATGGAGAGTAAAATTTGCTTAGGGCGAAGATCGATTTCTCCGAGTACATCGTCCACCAACCAAGGTTTTACGGCAAGAATGACAATATCTGCGTCACCCGCCGCTTCGATATTACTTCTAGTAGTCGCTATCTCGGGGACATCATTTTTGAGTTTATCAAGGACTGTTTGAGAGAGATCTGCCACAGTGATATCGGCAGTCGAAATAAACTTGCCACTTGCTAAACCACGGGCAATGGAACCTCCCATATTTCCCGCACCAATAATCGCTATTTTCATACTTAGATACTTTTTTAGTCAGTTGGACAAAGATAGACGGATTTAGCGAATGCACAGCCAATTATCGATATTTTTGTAGTAAATGTGTGTTTTTTCTATCAATCTGTATTAAAAAAGTGGTAGAATAAACGGTATTAATGCTAAGAGACAAATATACTCTTCATTCTAGAGGGAGGATGTTAATAAAAGCGCTTTGTCATCATATAAACGAGCATATAAGTGGGGTATGTGTTTCCACAACAAAAAAGTCAAAAACCCCACTTTAGTTTAAAAACGCAGCTACCCAAATAGTTAAATTTGTAATATGTTTGCTTATTATTAGTTTATTCGCTATATTTGTAAGCTCTCAATAGGCGCAATGTGAATATTTTCAGGTATTTTATGTTAATCAATTTTATTATTTTGCATTAAAATACTACCCCTAAGGAAAAAAGGTTGTTCTCACATTTAATTAAATTTTAAAACCTTCTTAATCGGTTTTTCTATAAGAATGTATCATTTTTGCAGAAGATCGATTAGATATCTATCATAAATTTTATTGAATTAGAAGCATGAAAAAAACATCCTATCAATTCTTTAAGAAATTCAAAAAGGAATTATTTCCAATAGCGATCTTGATAGCCTCTATCCTGACCTGCTACAAAATAGATGTAGCAAATGGTAATCAGAGTCAATCAGATAGTGAACATGGATTTAATGTAACCAATGGTGTGGATATGATTGAAGGTAATCATCCAACCGAACTGAAAATGGAAGCGATAGCTTCATCCGCTAATTTTGATAAGAATTATTCTTATGCGAATCAATTCAATCCGGCAGCAATCGAAAGTGGCATCAATCAACTTCGTGCTGATATCTTAAATTGGAAACATTCCAAAAAATACTTTTTTACATTATGGAACTTTGAATGAGAACCTTATTACTCATTTCAATTTTCTCCATATCAATCATTCAAAACTAAAGAACAAAAGCACGGTCCTTCGGATGTATATCACTCCTGGACCGTGCTTTTTCTTTCATTGGTTGTATATATCTTATCTGCTTACTGCTGATTCAAAACCTTTTTCAGACGCATCAAGAATTCGTCCGCTTCTGCCTTTTGTAAGCATAGAGGCGGCAACAACCGAATCACGTGCGAACCCGTCACACCAGTAAACACTTTTTCTTGATAGATTAACTTGCGACGAATCTCTTTGACAGGTTGCTCAAATTCCATACCGATCATCAAACCTTCGCCACGCACTTCTTTAATTTGCGGTAGCTTCTTCAATTCCTCCATCAAATAAGCACCAATCTCTGCAGCATTCTCTACCAATCGTTCTTCTTCCATCACATCCATCACCGCTAATGCTGCTGCACATGCCAAATGATTGCCCCCAAAAGTGGTTCCAAGCATGCCATATTCTGGTTTGAACATCGGACTGATAAGCACACCTCCCATAGGGAAACCGTTAGCAATTCCTTTAGCAATGGTAATCAGATCGGGCGAAATACCCGCATATTGATGCGCGAAGAACTTACCACTACGACCATATCCACTTTGTATTTCATCTAGCACCAAAATAGTCCCAGTCGCTGTACAGGCTTCACGCAAGGCTTGCATGAATTCGCTACTTGGCACCTGAATACCACCCACACCCAGTATACCCTCAATGATAACCGCACAAACATCTCCTTTGGATAGCTCTTGCTTCATGCGATCTATATCATTAAGCGGAAGATAAGTGACATGGCCATTGGCATTTATCGGCGCAATAATTTTAGGATTATCTGTAGCCTCTACCGCCAATGAAGTGCGGCCATGGAAAGCCTTGTTGAAGGAAATGACACGGGTACGACCATTATAAAATGATGCCAGCTTGAGAGCGTTCTCGTTGGCTTCGGCACCACTATTTACCAGAAATAAAGCATAGTCAGGGTAACCTGATAGAACACCCATGCGTGTAGCCACTTCCTCTTGAAGCTTATTGATGACTGAGTTTGAATAAAAACCGAGTTTAGCAGCCTGGTCGCTTACCTTTGCCACATAGTGTGGGTGACAGTGACCGATAGAGATCACAGCATGACCACCATAAAGATCCAAATAATCGTTGCCTTTATCATCCCAAACATGAC
>CAMTPC010000206.1 GCA_947074295.1 uncultured Bacteroides sp.
ACGCAGCATGCTGCGTCCCTACTGTTGTAGTGTATTTTGGTTTACCAGCCATTAAATAAATGTAGGGACGCAGCATGCTAGGTTCCTAATTTTTATTATGTGCTCCCCATGCATCACTACTCCAGGCACCTGTTGCGGGCCTCGTCGAATTTCGCCGTCATGGTGGGATTGCCACGCGTCAGGCGCTTGATGGTGAGGGCGTCGGCTTTGTCGTTGGCTAGGCGCAGGTTTCTGTCCGATCCTAGCAGCGCGTCCTTGATGTTCTGGAGGTGCTGGATGGTCTTGTCTATCTCGTCGATGGCAGTCTGGAACTTGCGGCTCGCCAGCTCGTAGTTTCGTGCAAACTTATCCTTGAAGTCGTTGAGCTGATTCTCGAAGTTGGTCACGTCTACCGACTGGCTGCGGGCGATGGCCAGCTCGCGCTTGTACTCGACACTCTTCTTGGAGGCTTGCGACAACAGAGAGATCAACGGCATGAAGAACTGCGGACGTACCACGAACATCTTAGGATAGCGATAGGACACATCCACGATGCCGGCGTTGTAGAACTCGCTGTCGGCCTCGAGTAAGGATACCAACACGGCATACTCGCAGCCCTTTTCCCGACGGTCGCGGTCTAGCTTGGCGAAGAAATCCTCGTTGCGGTGCTTGGTGGCAGTAGTGTCCATCTCGTTCTTCATCTCGAACATGATGGAGATGTATTCCGTGCCATCCATGTAGTCGCGGAAGATGAAGTCGCCCTTGTTGCCGTTGGCCGAGTCGTTGTCTTTCTCGAAATAAGCGTTAGGGTACATTGATGTGCGAATGCGGTTGAACTCATTGCTGCAATGTATCTCCAGTGTCTCGCCTATCATCTTGGTGGAGAGCTTAGACTTCAGGTCCTTGTAGTAGTCCACTTGGTCTTTGAGCTGCTTCACCTCCAGCTGGTGTTGCTCGCTGATACTGCTCACGCGCAAGGTAGCGGCATTCTTTTCCGACAACACCTGGTTGTGTAGCTCGATGATCTGCTTTTCCTTGCCTTGCAGCATGTCTTGTGCCTTGCTGCGCTCCTGCAACACGGCAATCTCCGTCTCCTTATTGCTTTGAGAGAGGGTAGCCTTCAGGCGCTCTATCTCTTGCTCCTTCTTGGCCAGCTCGGCGGCTAGCTCAAACTGTTTGCTTTGGAGCACACTGTTGATCTGCTCGGTCAACCGGGTGATTTCCTGCTCCTTCTTGGCCAGTTCGATGTTAAAATCCAATTGTTTGCTGTGTGCGATGCGGGTCACTTGTTCGGTCAGCTTGGCGATCTCGGCATCTCTTTTGCCCAGTTCGGTTTCCTTGGCCGATAGTCTTTCCAGGTAGCTTTGTTCTACTTTAAGGGTGTCTGCTTTCTGCTCAGCGCGAAATTGTTTCTGTAGTTCCACCAATCGGCGTTCTACCTCCAATTGGAATTCGCTGTTCTTCACTTGATTCAGGATAGAAGCATAGTCGGCTTCGTCTACTGTAAATACGTTCTGGCACTTGGGGCATTTAAGTTCTTTCATATGTTATAGGATTTAGTTATCTGGATACAAAGTAAGTATGGTGCTGTGCACTCATTGTGCACAGCAAAAGAAAAAAAACAGTGGTATAGCGATTAGTCGTTCAGTTTGCTGGGGTTTATCCATTCGCCCTCTACCCATTCGGCTTCGTAGCGGTCGCCATTGGCATAGATCATGATCCCCATGCCGTGGGGCAAGCCTTCCACAAACGACCCTTCGTAGCGATCACCGTCCGCATAGGTCATAATGCCTTTGCCGTGGGGTAGCTCTTCGACAAATTCCCCTTCATAGCGGTCGCCATTGGCATAGGTCAGCACGCCGTGGCCGTGGTGCATCCCATCCACGAAATCGCCCTCGTAGCGATCGCCCTCCGCATTGACCTCGATGCCTTTGCCCTGAACCTGCCCCATCACGAACTGTCCTTCGTAGCGATAGCCCGATTTGAAGGTATCGACACCATAGCCATGCTTCTTGCTCAGAAAGGCTTCTCCTTCGTAGACGCATCCGTCTGCATGGATATATCTGCCCTTTCCGTTCAACTCATCATTGATGCAATCGCCTTGATAGCTGGCACCACTCTTGAAGCTGACACTGCCGCGTCCGGTGGCATTCCCGAAAAACAGCGGACCGCGATAGGTGGTGCCATTGACGCACTTCTCCTGGTCCACCAGATTGAGTTGGTAGATGACGCGCACCATCATGTCGAAGCATCCCAGTAGTTCGCCACTGCGCTCATCGTTCAGCTGGCGTTCCAGCTCACCTGCCAGATCGGCGAGGGACGTGTCCAGCGTGTCGATGCCATTGTCGGTATGGAGTTGGCGTAGCTTTTCCACCAATCCGAAGTCGATGGCCGCTTGATACAAGTCCAGCTTCTCGCTAGTGCCGATAAAGTACTCATCCAGGGCACGATGCATTTCGCGTGGGATGTCTTGACCTTTTTTGAAGTTTAGCTCGATGATCTTGTAGGCAATATCTTTCATAAGTAAGCGGGTGTTTTTATAAATGATTATTAACAGTAGTGCAAACTAACCAGCGATCTATGCAATCTATCTGCACTATAATGAATTTCTTTCCAGAATGTTTTTGGCACGTCGATGTATGGCAGCTCTCAGCGTGTCGGGTTGCAGTATCTCCACCGTGTCGGCAAAGCCCAGCAGCAGTGTCTCGAATTCGTAGTTGGGAATCAGTTTCAGCTCGATGGTGATGTGATCGTCCTCGCGCGCCACTATGCGTTGGGTGGAGTGTATGGGCTTGCTGGCGATGTAGTTGAAGCGTTTCTTGTCGATGCGCAGACGTATCGTCTCCACGGGTCTGTTGTGCGGAACGCTGACCCCTACCACATCGTCAAAATACTCGTTGAAGTCGTAGTCGTCGGGCGCGATATAGGTAGCAGAGGAGTCTTCGAAGCCGCAGATGCGGTCCAGAGACAGATTCATGATGCTGGGTCGCCCTGTGGTGGTGTTCAGTCCGAACAAGAACCAGCGGTTGTTGTACTGCTTCAGATGGTAGGGATGGATGGTATAGGTGTCGGGATCGCCGAATGCCGCCTTGTACTCTATCTGCAACACCTGTTGATTGACGATGGCATTGAAAAGGCCCGTGAAATGCTCCATGCCACTGAGGTAGGGATTCTGCTCAAAGCTCACCACATTGGCGACACTGCCATTCAGGTTGAAGTCCTTCTCCAGACGTGCCAGGCACTCTTCCATATAGCTGAACTGGGGCAGCCCATTGAAACGTTTCAACATTAGCACGGTGTTTTTCAGCAGCTCGGCCTCACTGTGGCTCAGGGGCCGCTTGTTGATAGAAAAAGAAGGGTCGGCATAGCGGTAGTAGGTGCGTCTGCCGTCCTTTTTCTTGTCGAGCACGATGCTATATCCCGCCTCGCTCTCCATGTGACTGATGTCGTCGAATATCTGGCGGCGCTGCACACAATGTCCCTCTCCATAGTGCTGCTGCAATACTTCGTTGCAAGCGTCGATAAGGTCTTGGATATAGTGGCGTCGATACATGTTACTGAAACATCTGTCTAGCGCTTGGTAGCGGATGGAGGCGTGCTTATTGGTTGACATAAGGAGTGAGATTACTATTTGTTTGTTCTTTTTTTTTGTTTAGAAGTACAAATATATTACTCTTCCGCAATGTGGCAAGCCTATCATCCTAAATTTATTGAGTCTTTACCCGTTAAAAAAAAAGAGAAGCCATCCTTGCGGAAGCTTCTCTTCTTTTTTATCTCGAAATAGAGTCGGTAGCAGATTACTTGCTAGTGTTAACTCTTTTTTCTTTGATTCTAGCTTTCTTACCTGTAAG
>CAMTPC010000207.1 GCA_947074295.1 uncultured Bacteroides sp.
AATCTTAGAAAACTACGAACTGTGTCGTCCTATACTCAGGATGAGATTGCTATTTTGCTGGGCATTACTCGTTCGGCTTATAGTAATTATGAAAGCGGCGAAAGGGAAATGCCACTAGCATTATTAGAGAAAGCTTCAGATTTATTTGGTTGTGAATTATATTTGTTTTTTGAGGAAGATTTGTCCGTTGATAGTATGATTTTAGCTTCAGCATTTCGTCTTGATGGATTGAATGAGAATGATATTAAAGAAATCGCTCATTTTAAAGATATAGTAAAAACTTATCTTAAGATGGATAGATTGTTAGCGAAGACCTTATGAAAAATAATCAAATAAAAGTTATTGAACAGCAGGTTCTCAGGTTCCGTCAAGATGTAGGTTTAGGTAATACTGATGCAATCAATCTTAGAAGTTTATTGCTCAAGCTTAATATTCTTACACTTTTTCGCCCTTTATCGGATGATTTTTCGGGTATGTGTTTAAAAGATACCTTGCATCGATTTATGTTGATTAATTCAAATCAATCATTAGGCCGTCAGCATTTTACCATTGGACACGAATTATATCATCTATACATTGAAGATACGCCCACTCCCCATCGATGCTCTTTGGAAAGTGGGCATCAAAACATTATCGAGCAACATGCTAATATGTTTGCCTCTATTCTACTGATGCCAGAGGAAGGTATTCTACAGATGCTTTCCGAAGAAGAATTATTGAGTGGATCGGTTTTATTAGCTACGATAATAAAACTGGAACACTATTATCAAGTTTCGCGAACAGCTTTGCTTAATCGTTTATTCAGTCTTTCATTATTGACAAAATCAGTACGCGAAAAATATGCTCATATTCCTGTCATTCAATCTGCGCGCGAATATGGATATGATACATCCCTCTATAAACACGGGAATAAGAATCTTGTTATTGGTGATTTTGGTGAGAAAGCTCGCACTCTTTTCGATTTGGAAAAGATTTCTGAAGGTCATTATATTGAACTCCTAAACAAAGTGAATTATAATGGCGAGGATTAGGACGAAGATTGTATTAGATGCCGATGTAGTTATCCATTTTATGAAAGGAGATTGTTTTACTTTATTGTTTGATATATTTCCTGATTATCAATATATGATGTTAGATATTGTATATGATGAGCTGTCTAAAAATGCACGCACAAAGCTATTTATCGACAACATTGTACAATACTTCCCCGATCAATTAAAAATGATCAAGTTTAATCCTACAGGAAATCAGATGCGTGAATATGCCCATTTGCTTCGTTCTTTTGGTAAAGGAGAGAGTGCTTGCATGATCTATTGTCTTGCAAATCAAGATGTATTGGGTAGCAGCAATTTAAGAGATATAAAAGAATACTGTATCGCAAACTGTATTACATATTTAACGACGCTTGATTTTCTATATTACGCCTTTATACGGTCGAAGATGACAAAAGAGCAGTGTGATGAATTTATGAAAAAAGTCACTGAAAAAGGCAGCAATCTGCCTATTCTGGATATTACCAAATATTGCTGCACTGTAGAGATTTAATTCGCTTCTTTAAATGACTCAATAATATGCTACCCATCTTTCCATCAAATATATTGCTTTATGGAAAGATGGGTAAATTATGGCTATAAGTTTATTATCGACCTCCTTTTGCTTTATTGATTTTTGTGGGGAGGATAGTGATTATTGTTTTATTTTCTAGTTCTGTGAGTTCCTTTATTAGTTGGTTGATTTCAATTTCACCTTCAACCAGTTTTACCAATCCATCTAGTCCTTCTTTTGTTTTAGGATCCAAATGTGTATTCGCATAATATATATCTGAAATAGTGCGAAGTGCAGTGCCAGTATCTGGTTTGAGAATATCAGTCATCGGATTGACATGCTCCAACGAAATATCTTCTGCATATTGAATAAATTCACCGAATGAATGAAGCGTTTCGCCAATCATGAAAAATAATTTGACTAGATCTTTCTTGTAATGTGTTTTTGTACCATAGAACCCATCAAAACGGATATAGAATTTATTAAAACTCATAAGTTCTATTGGATTCCTATTTTCATCGTAAACTATAATGTTATTGATTTGATTTTCTATATTGTCACTATAATCAGTATATAAACGTGATATTAATCCTGGAAAGAAGCATCTTTCACGATCAGCGTAAACTCTATTTTGACTTTTGAGTGATGATTTGAATTTTGCAAAAAGTTTTTGGTTAGTTATAATTCGATCCGTCTTGTTTATGCTTTCATGCTTGTATTTAGCTATATCTTTATTGATTTTCTTCTCAATTTCTCGGATTTCCTCTCTTGTAATATTATCTTCCTTGATGAAAGCTATATTTTCAATATCATTCTCAAATCTTTCATACGCATAGAAACAAAGTTTATTAGCCTTTACATTAAATTCGATTCTCAAATTATCGGGAAGATGTTTTTTAATAAATTCTACAAGAGCGGTGAGAGAGAAGTTTGTTTTATCTAAGGTCCATTGATTGGAAATATAGTACCAATGGCTTTTGTTGAAATGATTGCCAAGATATATATCCTCGATTGGAGTGTTGAAATAACGCTCTTTTGTGCCACTATATAGCTCCTTTTCTTTTGGTTCCTTTTTAAATGAAAGAATAAAACTACCATTACCTATAGCTGGAAAACTATAGCAATTGGCTATATTTTTGGAGTCACCTTGTTTGTTCACTAGTTTTAGTTCATTAACCACAGCTTGTGCAAGTGTTTCATTATCCATCGCCCAAAAGAAAAGGTCACGTGCGGTTTCTTTGATAGACTGATTCACAATCAATAATGTGCAAGACCATTCAGCGCTACTATCATCATATAGACTCAATAGTTTTTTGCACTTATCAATAAGATCTTTCTCGAGTTTGCTTTCTAAGCAGATGTATAAAGCATCTTTGGCTCTATCCGCTCTAAATATGCGTTTACCGCAGTTGGCTTTTGTTGCTTTAGAGGATTGTTCCCAGTTTTCATCGTCAAATGCTTTGATGATCTCGTCATTTGATGAGTCAAAAGCATGGGTCTCGAAAAGCTCATAATATTTTATGAAAGTATTTTTGCCTAAAGATTTTAGTGTATCTTCAAGCCAATCAGAGTCGTTTTGTTTAGTCATAAGGTTAAATAATTAAGTATATTTCTGCTAAGTTAGAAATAAAAGTATATTTCATATTCATATTTTTCTATTATTTTTATATAAGTTTGCATGTCTGATGTAAGCGGACTTTATTTCAAATAATATAGAATGTAAATCTTATGCTTGAAGAATACATCCACGCTTTCACTCATTTGCGAGTGGCGCATACCAATGGTGGAGCGCCACACAAGCCCATCCTGCTTCTCAGTGTGATGGAAGGGGTAGAAAAGGGATATATCACAAGCCCACGAATTTATATCACTGCCGAGCTGATCGTATTGTTTCGTAAAAACTGGGAGATCTGGGTACATACTCAGCATCGCATGAATTTTGCCTTACCTTTTTTCCATCTCCAATCCGAACCGTTTTGGCGTATTGTTGCTAAGGCAGGGATGGAAATTCCTGTTACCGCTAAGCATTCTATCAAGTCTTTTCCAGCTTTGGTGCAATCTGTAGACTATGCCGAGGTAGATGTGGCATTGTTTCATAGTATGTGCCGACCCGAACAACGAGAAATATTGAGAAACATTCTAACGCAACGCTACTTTGGTACTACTCAGCCACGTCTATATACTTCTATCGACTATATGGATCAGGTGGCAGATGAGATACTAAAAGAATCAGCCTCACAATACAGAAGGAAGATA
>CAMTPC010000208.1 GCA_947074295.1 uncultured Bacteroides sp.
TTGGTTTGCATATTCTCACAGATATCTTTTGCCTTTAAAGCAATAAATAGCACTCTTTTTGTAAGGATAAAATCCATTCTACCTGGAGAGGTGATTCTAGTTCCTAACCTATTAAAAATCTCTTGCTTTTTCATTATTCCAAATATCAAGGAATTGTTTTATTCATTACTCTCTCACTCTTCGCAACTTAAATCCTCCCAATAGGGGCTATGCGTTAATTGACGCTCACCTGCGCATACACTAATCTCCCACCAAGCCCGACTCCACCACTTCCCAGAAACGAGAGACATCCACCCCAAGCACTATCTCCACCTTTTGTAAGCCACCTGGATTATCAGCAGAAGGAATGGTTCGTCCATATTCCGGGCCAAACTCAGTTTCAGTTCGCACATAGGTATTTACCGAATGAGTCACGATAGTGGGATCAATGAGATAGGCCGCCACCAGCAAATCCCATACCCACCATTTAGCATTCGCATCTTCAGAAAACACGGCAGCTGCAGCGCTATCGTCCATTATGGCTTGATAACCCTCCCATTTAGTAATTGATCGCAACTCATCAAATTTTTCCGTCGAAAGCTCCATTGTATTGCAGACATCCAAACCAAAGAAAAGCTGTTCATTGAAAGCACTTTTCATCATGATATCAGCAGCTTCCGGGTCGAACCAGGTATTAAATTCGCTGGCAGGAGTGATGTTTCCATCACAGTAGAAAGCACCACCCATATAGACCACACGCTTAATCAGAGGAATGATTTCTGGCGCTTTTTGCACTGCCAATGCTAGATTGGTGCATGGGCCGATGGCAGCAATGGTAATTTGATGTGGGTTCTTTTTAACTTGATCAATGATGAAGTCTGCTGAACTAGTTTCTATTGGCACAATGGTTGGCTTTTGATTGTATTTAGAAACGTAGAAACTCTCCCAATCTGCAGGACCGTTATATCCCCCACTTCCAAGCCACACATCAGCCTCATCGCCCAAGCTAGCCACCTCTTGCGCCATCAACGCAATGCGATCGCTGCGCAAGGGGTGCATTGCTCCAGCTACTACAGGCACATCATCCTTACCAATAATCTCTAACTGACGGATGCCATATGCTACCCCTTAGTTGACATGGGTGTTTCCAGCTATTACCGTCACTCCCAGCAAATCTACATGTTCGGACTGAGCCAGCATCAGCATCGCCAATCCATCGTCCAAACCTGGTACCATGTCGGTATCGAGTATCACTAGCTCTTTGGATTCATTGGGGGTGATAGCATTAGTGCAGCCCATGCATAGAAGAAGTAATAATGCAGAAGTGACTAGTTGGATTGTTTTATTCATTCGTTCAGTAATTGTGTTCATCTTTAAATATTTGTGATTACAGCAGTAAATACAAAATTCATTACTTTATGCAATATCATAAAATACTTTGAGATAAGCAAAAGCTTTGTGAATAAACTGGTCAGATGTGGTAGTACTATAGAATAAGAGATGAATTGAACAATTAAAAGTGCTGGAATCCGAGTGGGTAAGATGAAGATTGGAAATAAATCGTTGAGTATTACTGATGGAAAGTTCAATAAACATACAATACAAAAGGACGAATTACATTAGCATATAATTAATGTAATCCGTCCTTTTCTCAAGTTTATTATTAAGATTATGCTTAGCTCAACCCTTCTATCTGTCCATCAACGATGTCAATAAACTTAGCCTGAGGCTGTTTAGGCAATCCTGGCATACGCATGATTTCGCCTGCGATGGCTATCAACATTTCTGCCCCGTTGTTGATTACAATATCTTTGATGTGAAACTCGAAGTTGCTGACTGCCCCATAGATCTTAGCATCGGCAGAGAACGAGTATTGAGTTTTGGCTATACAGATAGGAAAGTGCGTGATGCCCATGGATTGTGCCAATTTGATTTTGTTGCGAGCAATGGTACTATAGGTTATCACACTAGCTCCATAGATGTTCGTGGCTATCTTCTCAATTTTTCGCTCCACTGTATCTGTGTCTTCGTAAGTGAACTTTAAGGGCGCAGATGGTTTCTTCTCAATCGTTTCGGCAACGAGTTCAGCCAATTCGATAGCTCCTTCGCCACCCTCAGCAAACGCATTGTTGATGGCAAAACCAACATTTAAATCTTTCTCGCAATGACGACGTAGCAGTTCTATCTCCTCTTCCGTATCCGAAGCATATTTGTTGAATGCAACAATAACTGTCTGTCCGAAAGCTTTCAGATTACGAACATGTTTATCCAGGTTTTTCAATCCTTCTTTCAATCCTTCAAGACTGGGCTGCTTGATTTTGTCAAGGCTCACTCCCCCATGCATCTTCAACCCTTGTGCGGTGGCTACAATTACAGTGAGACGAGGTTGCAGGCCACTCTTGCGGCATTTGATGTTATAGAACTTTTCGGCACCTAGATCAGCACCAAAGCCCGCCTCTGTGATTACATAATCGCCAAAAGTCATGGCCGTTTTGGTAGCTAAGATAGAGTTGCAACCATGCGCGATATTGGCAAACGGACCTCCATGAACGAAAGCCGCAGTATTTTCGGTGGTCTGTACCAGATTAGGATGGATGGCATCTTTCAGAAGTACGGTGATAGCACCTGCCACTCCCAGATCCTTCACCGTAAATGGTTTGTCGTCATAGGTGAATCCCAGTAGAATGTTTTCGATGCGGCGACGCAGATCATTTATATCAGTAGCTAAGCAGAGGATGGCCATGATCTCTGACGCAGGAGTGATATCGAATCCCGACTGCTGCGTGATGCCATCAGTCTTATTGCCCAAGCCAGTCACCACATTACGCAAAGAGCGATCATTCACATCTAGCACTCTTTTCCAAAGAATCTCCTTCAGGCCAAATCCATTCGATTTATTCTGATACAGATGATTGTCCAACAATGCTGAAATCATGTTGTGAGCCGAGGTGATGGCATGAAAATCGCCCGTAAAATGCAGATTAATCTTCTCCATAGGGAGCACCTGTGCATATCCCCCACCCGCAGCGCCACCTTTCATACCGAAACAAGGACCCAAAGATGGTTCGCGAAGAGCCACGATCGCCTTCTTCCCGATCTTGTTTAGTCCCAACGCTAAACCAATAGACACAGTGGTTTTACCTATACCTGCTTTAGTGGCTGTGATAGCTGTCACCAATATCAATTTACTTTGATCTACCGCCTCCTGATCAATCAGGTGTTCGGGAATCTTAGCGATGTATCGCCCATAGTTTTCTACTTCGTCACGAGGAATATTAATGCTCTCTGCAACTTGTTTGATTTTTTTAAGCTCAACACTACGAGCTATTTCTATATCAGATTTCATCCTGGATTTTATTAAAAATACTTCTATCTATAGTAGAAGTAAAAACACATACCTATTTTGAAGTTGCAAACTTAGGGAAAAATACGCATTAAGCCGTCATAAAATTTGTTGTAAAATGGTGAGCTTACATTATTAGTGAACGGTAAAGTTATTGGTGTGATTAATCTTTTCTTCCTCGGTTTAGTGCTTTGACAGCTAACAACATGCAAAATTTCATTAAGAATTAAATAAATAATCCGTTATTATAATCGTAAACTATTTATCAGAGAATAGAACCATCAAGGATATATTTATCTTATATAAAAAAAGGCGTGCAACTCATTGAGCTACACGCCATTTTTTAATTATCTATCTCGATGTTTCTTGATATTACTTCACTTCTTCAAAGTCAGCATCTTGGATATGCTCATCGCCACCTTGTTGGCCACCACCAGCTTGTC
>CAMTPC010000209.1 GCA_947074295.1 uncultured Bacteroides sp.
GTATAAAGGTTAACCTTCTCTTTGCCAACCAGTACATTTTTTTGTATCGGCTGGTGATTTTGATCAACACTATCGTAAGTGTATACATCGTAAGTATCGCTATTCTCTGGATCTATAGCAAAATACTCAGTAGCCTGAATCACTGCCTTAATTGTCTTACTGCTTACTCCGTCACTTATCACATAAGCATCAAAATGATCAATGATAAATTGACTATTTGGTGCACCACTAGTAATAGTATCCTCAGTAGTACTAGCAACATCAAATGGTGCTGAAATAGTTGCACTATGACCGTTACCAATTTGGTTAAACTTTATTGCTCTCCATCCCCCTATGTGGCTGTAGCTACCACGGTGAGTGAGGTTATTCAGAAAATCGAGTGCCCATATACAAGAAACGGCTGGCAAGACCTATTTGAAGTCTTGTCAGCCGTTGTTTTTATTCTCTTATAATGATTAGTGTGCCTGCAACCAGTTGGCTCCCCAACCACAATCTGCCAGCAATGGAACCATCATCTTATAGGCATGCTCCATCTCTTCGATGACCAATCCTTGTATAAAAATCTGCTCATTAACAGGCACGCTGAAATTGAGTTCGTCATGTACCTGCAATATCATCTTTGTCTGTAAACCTTCGTTGCGCAGACGATGATAAATTCGAATCATTGCCACCTTGATGATATCGGCAGCGCTCCCCTGAATAGGTGCGTTGATGGCATTTCGTTCCGCATAGCCACGCACCACAGAGTTGCGCGAGTTGATATCCGGAAGGAAGCGTTTGCGGTGAAATACCGTTTCTACAAAGCCATCTTCGCGCGCTTCATTGATACAATTATCCATATAGCGCTTCACGTCAGGATAAGTCTCAAAATAGCCCTCAATCAGCTCTTTGGCCTCTTTTCTCTCCACATTGAGGCGCTCGGCCAGCCCAAATACAGAAATACCATAAATGATGCCAAAATTGGCTGTCTTGGCTTTGCGGCGCATGTCCGATGTCACTTCGCTGATGGGTACTTTATAGATTTTAGCAGCGGTAGCAGCATGTATATCATGACCACTGTTAAAGGCTTCAATCATATTCTTGTCTCCACTGAGGTGAGCCATGATGCGCAACTCTATCTGCGAGTAGTCGGCCGAGAAGAAGAGGCAGCCCTCGTCGGGGATGAAAGCCTTGCGTATTTCCTTGCCATTCTCATCGCGGATAGGTATGTTTTGTAAATTAGGATTACTAGAACTTAGTCGGCCAGTAGCCGTTACGGTTTGATTGAAAGACGTATGTATATGTCCTGTACGTGGGTTGATAAGTTGAGGAAGTGCATCTATATAGGTGCCTAGTAGTTTCTTCAAACCACGGTATTCCAAAATCTTTTCTACTATAGGGTGTTTATGACGTAGGCTTTCCATCACCTCTTCCGAGGTCGTATATTGTCCTGTCTTTGTTTTCTTCGCCTTTTCGGAGATCATCAATTTCTCAAACAATATTTCGCCTACCTTTTTTGGCGACCCTACATTGAACTCTTCACCCGCTAGTTGCCAGATCTCTTTCTCTAGTTCCAGCATCTTCGCAGTAAAGTGTTCCGAAGAGGCTTTCAATGCTTCGGTATCGATGCGCACTCCGTTTCGTTCGATATTGACCAACACAGGAACCAGGGGCATCTCTATTTCATAGAAAAGTTGTTCAGCTTGATTCTTGATCAACTCTTGTTCGAGAACATCCTTCAACTGCAAAGTCACATCAGCATCTTCGCAAGCATATTGATAAACTTCTTCCGGTGTGAGGTCGCGCATGCTTTTCTGATTCTTGCCACGCGAGCCGATCAAGTCTTCGATAGGGATTGGTTGGTAGTTCAGATAGATTTCCGAAAGATAGTCCATGTTATGACGAAGTTCGGGTTGCAACACATAGTGTGCGATCATCGTGTCGAACATCGGACCTTTGACCTCGACACCATAGTTGGCAAAAACGATGATATCATATTTTATGTTTTGGCCTACCTTGATTGAATTTTGGTTTTCGAGCACTTCGCGAAACTCGGCGACGATTTTTTCCGCCTCTTCTCGATTTTCGGGTACCGGAACATAAACTGCCTCATTTTTTGCGAAGCTAAAGCTAAAACCTACCAATTCGGCGCTCATAGGCTCTGTATCGGTGGTTTCTGTGTCTAGAGCAAAAATTTTGGCTGTCAATAGTTTTTGAATAAATGCACCTCTTTTCTCCTTATTATCAAGAAGTTGGTAGTCGGGATTGACGTTTCCTAACCGCTGTAGAATCGATTTTTTTTCATCGACTGGCTCATCGGTCGGAATTTCTGCAAACAAATCGCCCATTCCAGAGGCAGATGGAGCACTAAAAAGTGTAGGTTGTGCGGCAGCGGGTGGGGGAGTACTTTGGTTTTTGAAAAGACGATCTACCAGCTGACGAAATTCCAGTTCATCAAAAATCTGGCGGAGTGTAGACCAGTCAGCTGTTTCTCTGACAAGACTATCCATATCTAGTTCGATAGGTACATCCGTTTTGATGGTTGCCAAGAATCGTGAGAACTCAATCTTCTCGCGATTAGTTTCCACTTTTGTTTTCAGCGCACCTTTCAGTTGGTCGGTATGTTGTAGTAAGTTTTCAATGCTACCAAATTCGGCGATCAGTTTTTGTGCTGTTTTTTCGCCTACGCCCGGACAGCCAGGTATATTATCGGAAGCGTCACCCATCAGACCCAGAAGGTCAATGATCTGCTCAGGACGTTCGATGCCATATTTGGCTGTCACTTCCTGGATGCCCATCGTTTCAAATTCTTTGTCACCATATTTAGGACGATACATGAAAACGTTGTCTGTTACTAGTTGTCCATAGTCCTTATCGGGAGTCATCATATAAGTGGTGATACCCTCCTTGCCAGCTTGAGTAGCAAGTGTACCTATCACGTCATCTGCTTCAAATCCGCTTACCTCTAGGATAGGGATACGATAGGCCTTGATGATCTCTTTGATGATTGGGACTGATAATTTTATAGCTTCAGGTGTGGCTTCGCGCTGAGCTTTGTATTCTTCAAAAAGCTCGTGGCGGAAAGTGGGTCCCGACGGATCGAAAGCGATACCGATATGGGTGGGTTGTTCTTTTTTCAGGACATCTTCGAGGGTGTTTACAAACCCCAAGATGGCCGATGTGTTAAAACCTTTCGAGTTGATGCGCGGGTTCTTGATAAAGGCATAGTAAGCCCTATAGATCAAGGCATAAGCGTCGAGAAGGAACAATTTATCATTTTTATCCATTATTTCACCCCTTTATGTTGATTTTTCAGGGTAAAATTACGAAAAAAACAACTACTTACTGTTTTATTATTACTTTTGTGCTAAAATAGTATTTATATGGATAGCTTAACGCTTATAAAATCCCCCGTATTGGCCGAGCTCGAACAGTTCCGTGCTTTATTTCATGATTCGTTGAATAGTAATAACGAGTTGCTGAACAGTGCACTGGACCATATAATGAAGAAAAACGGCAAAATGATGCGCCCTATTCTGGTATTTCTAGCTGCCCGATTGGTAGGTGCTGTAAACGATGAAGCACTACACGCTGCTGCTTCATTAGAGTTTCTGCATACTGCTAGTTTGGTACACGATGATATCGTTGATGAGAGTACGGAGCGCCGTGGTCAGCTATCTGTAAATGCTGTTTTTAATAATAAGGTGTCTGTTTTGGTAGGCGATTTCTTGCTAGCCAC
>CAMTPC010000210.1 GCA_947074295.1 uncultured Bacteroides sp.
CGATTTATATTCGGCTGTACCTGCATAATATTTGATCTTCTCATTTTCTTCTTTGCTCCAATCAAATAACGAATCACGTTGCACTCGTTGCTGATTTTCCACGAAGTAGACATCCCATTTTTTAATGGTCAATGGGATCTCTTCCACTTGTGTAGTCTGCATGGGTAACTCTTCCGATCTCTTTTCTTTCGGGAACACCACAAATACAGAACCGTTAGCAGGCAATTGCATTTCGATTTCTGTACGACCTTCTACTTCACGCCAGTTAGCAGGAATAGTAATTTCTCCTGTAGCGGCATCCCACAATTCAGGTTGACGGCCCGACATACGGAAAGAAGCCGTGAAGCTGCGTTCACCAAGAGCATTGATAGCCGCGGCAGTATTCACTTTGCTACCCGATTGATCGGCGATGAAATACAAATCCATTTCTTCTCCACGACGATGTATCCAAGCTATATTTTCGGGTAATTCCACATCGCGTTCGATGCCATAAGCCGAGAAATCATCAGCAACATAAGGCAAGGTTGGAATAACTACACCCGCACGACGCAGCTCTTCGATCTTTACTGCCGATTCGGGCGATAAGGGTAAGTTATCTGGGTTCATCGGATGTGCTCCTGGCAATATCAATATCTGATATTCGGCTCCACCAGGCAAAGTGATGTTTCCCTCTTGGGCTTCAGCCAAACGGATCAAAGCGTCTTTGTTGAAAGAATCGTAGGCATAACCACGTAGAGGATTGATCCAGTCTTCGGGATCGGCCATATTAGCCGAATGAGTCACGCCCACTGGGCGAACACGCGTAGGTTGTCCCACATTGGCCAGACGAATACGTTCACTCTCCACTCTATCTGCTCCCATGATACCAGGTAGCATAGGCACCAATCTATCAGGCAATATCGCACGACGTGGCATTTCCTCACCCGTAAAGACAGCAATGTCTACCACAGGATGACCATACTGCAACAAGGCTTGACAACGTGCTATATAATTCACGAATGATTTACCTTCGGTCCACCATGTCTGATCGCGTTGGAAGAATAGTCCGATACCATCAAGTGTCATACCAGGTGTTTTGTCGAGCCAAGGATTGAGCGTATAAACATGGAAAAATAACTTATTGATACCTAGTGCAAAATTGCGGTCGAGCAATGGTTTCAGTATCGCAGGATCTTCATCCCACACACCGCGTACTTGTGTGAATCCTTCGGCTTGGATGATGTTCTTGCCATAAATACGCGCTCCACTAATGGCATCTAGCATATCATTGGGTTTATCATGTGTAGGACTATTCAACCAAAATTCACCCATGGGTAGATCTACATTCTGGTAGTGCAACAAGCCATCGCTCACCATAGTGGGCGACACGCATTCTGCGGAGAATTGACAATCCATTTCTGTTGCATAATCTGCCAACACGGTGAAAAATATGTCGGTAATAAGTTCACTGATTGTAGTACGCACATCGCGCAACACTGCTTCGCTTCGCTCAGTACTCTCCACAGGAATACCAGCCAATAGAGGCAGATAAGGCATCAAGTCGTAACCGCGGCGTACCTTAAACTCGGCCGAAAAATTATCGCTCCAATTCTGACTACCACACTCCCAGCTATCTACGTGCATATATTTAAGAACTTCCTTAGCCAATCCAGGATCCGTGTTGACAAACATTTGTCCAAACCAGTTGGTTAGTTGTTTTCTAACAGCCACTTCACTGAATTTGTCGCATTCTAATCCTTTGGCACCACCTCCAGTGGCGTTAGTATGACCAGTAGCAGTATGTCCCATACGCAAGATGCGCCATTCACCCTTGGGTAGTTTAGCTGTAATCTTACCATCAATAACTGGAAGTTCGATCATTTCATCGAGCTGTACACATTCATTATCCGCCACTTCGTCTTGCGTAGTAGCCGACGCAACGCGCCATACCAATCCAGCTTTGCCCTCCCATTGGTGAATACGAGGAGTAGAATGCAGTACGATATCTTTCACTCGCAAATTGGGACTCCACTTAGCAGCATCCAAATCTTCGCTACCTGGCTCGCTTCCCTCTGGTGTCCACTCAAAACGGAAGTATTTCGCTGTAGTTTCAGGCAAGGCATGTGTCGACTGAAAATCATTGTTTTGCCACCCTTGGCGAGCTGGCTCCAGTTGTTTGACAGAAGCAAAATTCACTCCATCCTGACTAGCCAATACATGCAAACGATGAGCTTGGTAATTATTACCCGTCAAGATAATCTCTACATTGCGAGCTGTGATAGGTTCGGCATATTCATACTGAATCCAACAAGGCGACGAAGAACGATAGCGGCCTTGGTCGTCACGTTCAATAGTACGTTTGCCTGCAAAGGCTGGATTCTCTATTGTGCCATAAGTGATAGTAGGTTTTTGCTCCGTATTACGAGGTTGACGATGTAAAGGAATCGCATACGTGGCAATGTCTTCATAGTAACCTTGAAAACTTTCGGGTTGAGGAAGAATCAAGTCTTTTAGACGCCCACCTTTCACTATGGTATCACTCCATACCACTTTTTGCATCGACTCTTCAGGCGTGATCCATGGACCTCCAGCCAAAGCAAAACCATCGCAAATATGCATGCCTAGTTTTAAGCCTAAGCGTTGAGATTCTTTAAAAGTGTGATTGATCATTCTCCACCATTCGGGGGAGAGTTGTTGAGCAGTTCCATTGTATTGAGGTCCTTCGTGCACCCCTTTGATAGGCATCAGATAGGCACCTCCCAACCCCACCTCTTTCATCGCTTCTAGATCGGCGGTGATTCCTTCAGCTGAAGCCGCACCAAACATCCAGTACCAAAAGGTCCAAGGTTTGGCATCGCCCTGTGGATTGATAAATTGCTGTTCTATTTGATTTTGCGCAGTCAAACCATGGATAAATGCCACAAAGCAGGCTGCCGCAAGAATTTTCTTTATATTCATAGTTTATGTCTCTTTTCCTTATTTTCTCTTTCAAGAGACGTAAAAAGCGGGAATTTGTACCCAAACATTCAGGAAGAAGTATTGTAATGATTCTAAAATATGTTACCTCTTTTCCATGAATACTTTCTTTTATATGAGACTATTCATTCTAGCGTGAGAAGCGAAAAAGAACGAAAAATCCCCGATAATCAGCTTCATGAACCATTATCGGGGATTTACTATTAATCTTAGAATTCTACTACTATTCGGAAGACTTTGCCGGGATCAGCTGCCCACTCTTCCATGGCTTTTAAGGCCTCTTCGGGTCGAGCAATCTTTGAAATCAACTCATCCATCGGACAATTGCCTTGCTCCAAATAGTGGATTACCGCACGGAAATCACCTGGCAGCGCATTGCGCGAACCACGAATATCTAGCTCCTTTTGAACAAAAAATTTTGTTTGAAAAGCTACTTCACTCTTGGCATAACCAATACAAACCACACGGCCTGTAAATGCAGCCTCATTGACTGCCATCACATAAGTCACTGGACTACCCACGGCTTCGATCACGACATCTGCACCCA
>CAMTPC010000211.1 GCA_947074295.1 uncultured Bacteroides sp.
CGCGAACGAGTGAAGGCACTCAAGGAGAAACAGAATCCGTTGAAGGATGACATAAAGGACCTGTTGCACAACCGTCCCTGGTGGATACTTTTGGGCGCTGGTGTAGCCGCGTTGGTCTTCAACTCCATCCGCGACGGTGCCACGGTGTACTACTTCAAATACTATGTGGTGGAAGAGGATCTCGGTGAGATCATGTTCTTCGGGCTGCCCTTCGTCATGAGCGGGCTGTATCTGGCGGTGGGTCAGGCAGCCAACATCATCGGCGTGGTGATGGCCGCGCCCGTGAGCAACCGCATCGGCAAGAAGAAGACCTATATGGGCGCCATGGCAATAGCCACAGTGCTGAGCATCATCTTCTATTGGTTCGATGCCAGTCAGTTAGTGTGGATATTCATCTTCCAGGTACTCATCAGCATTTGTGCGGGCAGCATCTTCCCCTTGCTATGGTCCATGTATGCCGACTGCGCCGACTATTCGGAACTGAAGACCGGCAACCGTGCCACAGGCCTTATCTTCTCGTCCTCGTCCATGAGCCAGAAGTTCGGTTGGGCCATCGGTAGCGCCCTGACAGGTTGGCTTTTGGCTTATTTCGGCTTCCAGGCCAACGAGGTGCAGAGCGTGGAGACCATCAATGGCATCAAGATGTTCCTCAGCTGGTTGCCCGCAGTGGGTACTGTCTTGAGTGTCATCTTTATCAGTATCTATCCACTAAGCGAGAAACGCATGGGTGAGATCACACGAGAATTAGAAACAAAACGTCACTCTACAGAGAAATAAGAAACTAATGTTTGTTCAATCATGAAAGACATCGTGCAAAATTTAAAATCGGAAGTCCAGCAAGTGTTGGTTGGCAATATCCTGCCCTATTGGGTAGATAGAATGGAGGATCACGAGGAAGGTGGATTCTATGGACGAATCACCGGACATGAAATGTTGATGGCCGAAGCCGAGAAGGGAGCGATTCTTAACGCTCGCATTCTTTGGACATTTTCAGCGGCTTGTCGTCTCCTTAAAAAAGGAGAATATATGAAAACCGCTGAACGTGCAAAACGTTATCTGTTGGATCATTTCTATGATAAAGAGTATGGTGGTGTATATTGGGCTTTAGACTACAAAGGACAGCCTATTGATACCAAAAAACAGATTTATGCTTTGGGATTCGCTATATATGGACTGAGTGAATATCATAGAGCCACAGGTGATCAGGAAGCATTGGACTATGCGATTAAGCTTTTTGAAAGTATAGAGGAACATAGCTTTGATACTCAAAAAAATGGATATTTCGAAGCGTTTACTCGCGAATGGGAGGAAATTGCTGATATGCGTTTGAGTGAAAAGGATGCTAATGAGCGTAAAACGATGAATACTCACCTGCATATTTTAGAGCCTTACACCAATCTTTATAGGGTATGGAAAGATGAGAGATTAAAGAAACAATTAAAGAATCTGATAGAATTGTTTTTGGATAAAATCCTGGATAAGAAAACAGGTCATCTTCGACTATTTTTTGATGATGACTGGAATACTAATTATGATATCCTTTCTTATGGACATGATATAGAGGCTTCATGGCTAATTCACGAGGCCGCTATCGAATTGGGCGATGAAGAGATATTGGAAAAAGTTGTGCCGGTAGTAAAACGGATAGCCGAAGCGGCATCCGAAGGATATGCGTTAGGAGAAGGGATGATTTATGAAAAAAACATCACAGCTAATCATACTGATACAGACCGACATTGGTGGGTACAAGCAGAAGCTGTAGTGGGCTATGCAAACCTTTACCAGCATTTCGATGATGATTTCGCCCTACAAAAGGCACTGGACTGTTGGGAGTTTATCAAAGGGCACCTCATTGACTTTAAATATGGCGAATGGTTTTGGAGTGTTGATGCTAATGGCAAGATAAATCGCGAAGATGATAAAGCCGGCTTCTGGAAATGCCCTTATCACAATGGACGTATGTGTATGGAAGTTATAGAACGCTTCTGACGCTTAGAAAAATAAGATCTAAAATAAAAATGACCCTTGCAGGATATTAATCATGCAAGGGTCATTTTGTTGGAATGTATGTGATGTGAGCTATGTATTTCTATAAAAATAGATGCAGCCTAAAACAACCAGTGATTGAGGCTGCTTACCATATGTTTCAGTCTTGCTCACAGAGCCTCGTAAGGGCATTAAACATTAACAAGAATATAGCTGTATTGGCGCATTAATTGTAGATTAAATATTTTTGTCTCATCTGCTTATAATCTTCCAATTCTTTTTGCCACATTTCCCTAATCTCTTCCTCTTCCTTTCCTTCTACAATGGCTTTCCTCACGGCATCAGTACCCATCAGTAAATCAAAAAAACGTGGTCGATCGAAAAAGGCATTTTTCTCTCCAGATTTTTCATAGAAATCAAGGATATAGCGTAAGTCAAAGCCTTCTACATCATCAACATGACGCAAGTCTAGGCCATAGCATGTCTGGTCTTTGTGCATCGGATTCTTGTCAAAACCTGGCAATGCAATAGGTGTAAAAGTAAAATCGCCATACTTTCTATTCGGAGCACCTATCATTTGGAACGGGAAATTGGTGCCACGCCCCACACTTATTTTTGTCCCTTCAAATGGACATAGTGAGGCATAAAGCTGTATCGATTGATCATTGGGCAGATTGGGCGAAGGTTTGACGGGGAGAGAATAGGCCTGTCCATGTTGCCAATCTAAACATGGAACCACAGTCAATCGGCAAGCATCCTTGGTTTTGTTAATCCATCCTTCTCCATTAATCATTAGTGCCAACTCGCCTACAGTGCAACCATGGAGAACAGGGATAGGCAGCAATCCAACGAAGCTACGAAATGCAGATTTTAGTAAAGGGCCATCCACATAGTCGTTAGGGTTAGGGCGATCCAGCACAATCATTTCTTTGCCTTGTTCGGCGCAAGCTTCCATGACATAAAACATCGTGCTGATATATGTATAAAACCGCGCCCCTACATCTTGAATGTCAAATACCAAGACATCAATATCATTGAGTTGATGTGCAGTGGGTTTTTTGGTATTTCCATAAAGCGATATGATGGGTATATTCGTTTTCACGTCTCTTCCATTTTTAATCACTTCTCCAGCATCTGCATCACCTCTAAACCCATGTTCTGGTGCAAACACTTTTTTTACATTAACACTATGGCTCAACAACGTATCCAATAATGTGGTATGCGCATCATTAAGAAGCGAAGTGTGGTTAATGACGAGTCCTACCCGCTTTCCTTTTAATAGAGGAAGGTACTCTTCCGTACGATCGGCTCCGTTTAGTACCATGTCTTGAGCGACTGTAGAGCCAACGATAAAAAGTGCGGCACAAAGAATGATGCTTTTGATAAGATTCATCTGGTGATTTTTTAGTAATATTGCACAAAAATATGGCTTTGAAGCTAGTGTAACAAACATTAAACCAAGTAATTTATGCAGCCGCTCGACTTGATAGATAAATATTA
>CAMTPC010000212.1 GCA_947074295.1 uncultured Bacteroides sp.
CCATAGCGATAGCCAGCGGGGATGAAATGCTTGATCACCTCCCTGCCAGGACGCACCGAATACATTGTGTTAGGATCCAGTTCCGCCGCCGATGAATTCTGGAATCCCCAGTAACCATAGGCTCTGAAACCCGTTTCGTAGTCGGGATCATCAGGATCTGTGATATATTCGATATAGACCGATGGGTCAAAACCCATCACACTTCCTTCCACTGTGCTACGTCCATCCGCGGTGAGATTGATCGGTGTGAAAGGGCCATCTGGGCGTGTGCCCTTGGCTACCATGGCCTCGCGTTGGGGCCCGCGGCTATGCGGATAAAGGTAATACTCCTTGCTGCCATCCTTGCGTTTCAGTTCCACGAGGTCGGGTGCATACATCACATCCCATTTGCCATCAACCTCATACGTAAAGACGGGTCCATCGTTTCGCCAGCTCGATAAATCTTCGACGGGTGCCGACCATACCCTAATATCCGCACCGCAATAGCTGTTGAGTCGGGTGTCGTGCGATCCGATGATATAAGCCCGGTATTTGCCAGGTTGATCGGGATCTTCAAAGACGCGTGGCTCGCCATCGGGCAGATGCTCCCAGAGTGGCAGATAAGGATTGCCCGCTCCTTGGAAGACGTATTTCGCATCCGCTCCTTGCACTTCTCCATCTGTCGACATGGAGGTAAAGATGACTAGGAGTACCAAGGTCGCAACGGGTAGAAAAAGAAAAAGTAGCTTTTTAAAATTGAGTTTTTTCATGATAACTATAAATTCGGGTTTTCAATGTTTTTCATGTTGCAATGTTACGCATTAAAACTCAAGCCGCCGATTCGGTATGTTTCCTGTTTATGCTGCGTTGTTACATCCTCTCGTTTTATGTTACATGCTTTCTACTGTGTGCTACATGTGGATGAATTAGCCCTGCGTAGTTCTTTTTTAGGACCTCTTTTTGAGCATGGGTGCCTATAAAATAGCACAAGGGTGGCCATCGCATAGAGTAAGGCTACTCAGTGCGATGACCACCCTTGATCTCTATTCGCATAGGAACGAATAGACGAAAAAATAGTGTCGAAAGATCGATGTAGGAAGTTTAAGTATAAATATATGTTAATATATAGTAATATTAAAATAAATTTACGGTTTAGGATTGTTTGTATTTTTAAATTCGAACAACACGATGTCAGGTAAAGAATATTTGCGTTTTCAGGTAATCTCCATCATGATCTGCTTTTTTGTGATGGGATCGATCGAGATGGTAGGTATAGCGTCCAATTACATAAAAGTGACGCTACATATATCGGATGCTAAGGCAAGCCTGCTGCCTTCCCTAGTATATATATGGTTCGTGGTATGTACCATACCTACGGGATTGATCATGAATAAGATTGGGCGAAAGCGCACGGTGCTACTTAGCATGTCGGTGATGGCGCTCGCCATGTTGATACCCATGTTTGGTACTTCCTACGAGCTGATGGTGTTTAGTTTTATACTTCTAGGTATCAGCAACGTATGTATGCAGTCCTCCCTCTATCCACTAATGTCACATATCGTAGTGGGTAAGCGCTTGGCTGATTCCCTCACTTTGGGACAATTCATCAAGACATTGTCATCCTTCTCGGCTCCATATGTAGCGATGTTGGGCATGGTGCATTTGTCTCACCTCTTCGACCTGAAATGGCGTTTGGTTTTCTTGTTCTATTTCGCGATGACGCTAATCGCAGTACTGACCTTGACTTTTTCGGGGATAGAGAATGTGAAAGAGAATCAGAAGTGTTCTAGCTATCTGGAGTGTTTCGGCTTATTGAAGGATCGCTTTATTCTCCTTTCCTTTATCGGTATCATGTGCCATGTGGGGCTGGACATCAGTACCAACACGGTGGCGCCTAAGATATTGATGTATCGTCTCGACATCGTGCTAGAGAAAGCCTCGTTCGGAGCTAGTCTTTACTTTATAGCTAGATTAGTGGGCTGCTTTCTATGGACGATCTTGCTCAAACGAGTAAAGCGTAAGTATTTCTTCTTTATCAGCGTGGGGCTGATTGCGGCAGCTATGATAGGTCTCTACTTCGCACATAGCAAGGCTTTTATATTCGTCTGCATCGCCATGATCGGCCTGGGCAATGCCAATTTGTTTCCTGTGCTCTTCTCGCAAGCAGTGCTCAATAAACCCGACCAGCGCAATGTGATATCGGTATTGATGATCATGGGACAAGCGGGTGGCGCCATTTTCCCTATCTGCATGGGCTTGGCGTTCGATAAAGTGGGCTTAGTGGGACCAATCTCCGTGCTAATGGTGAGTGTAGCCTATCTGATCTTCTATACTTTCGTGATACGCAAAAGAGTGGATCTGGATGTGGAAATGGCAAAGAGTTAGCTGAAGTTGTTGACATTTTGTATAGAAAACTCTACAAAAAGAATTTTATTATTTAAATTGCGGACCATTACATTCATCATAATCTTATAGGTCTAATTTAAATAATAATGCTCTATGTCATCGACACCAAACAAGATCACTTCGCCTGGATTGGCGCTAGTGGCCAAAATCCTTAACATCATCGTTCTTATCAGTAGTGTAGTTATCTTAGTTTTGCTTTCCTTGGAAATATTGAAAGGCTCAAAATTTATTCCTCAAAAGTATTATCTGCTGGTTCAGCTCATTATCTGTATCATCTTCTTGCTGGACTATTGCTTCCTTTTCTATTTGTCAAAAAATAAGTGGAAGTATCTGGTGACTAATATTGTTTTGCTTTTGGTGTCGATCCCTTATTATAATATTGTCAATTGGTTTCATATCGATGTGACACCGCTGCAAAGTATATTGCTGCGGTCTATCATCTTTATACGTGGGGGATATGGATTGGTGATTATGATCAACTGGTTCACCAAGAGCAAGGTGACCAATATGATGATCACTTATCTGGTGATGCTGGTGGCGATGGCCTATTTCGGTAGTTTGATATTCTATTCTATCGAGATGGGAATCAATCCAGGATTGCATCATTTTCAAGATGCACTGTGGTGGGCTAGTATGGATGTGACGACAGTAGGTTGTGCCATCGAACCAGTGACGGGCGAAGGGCGAATCCTAGCTGTGATTCTTGCGGTGATGGGTATGAGTATGTTTCCTATACTGACAGTGTATGTCACTAACTATTTTCAGAATACAGTGACTCCTGCTGCTCCAGCACAAGGCAATGACTCATCAAACACTACCACCAGCAGCGCAAGCTAAATACTACAAGGAGGTTCTGGGGGTTAGAACAAGATATCACTGATCTTGTTCTGCTCAGGATCTACTATCAACTTCACTGGTTGATGTTTTCCATATCGTGTTTCTGGAAAATGAATGATATAAGTGTTCTCGCTTTGAGAGCACTTTTCTATTTGCAGGGTTTCGGGCCATTTGCTATCATAGTCTTGTGCGTTGACAAAAGGATCATAGTCTAGTGTTCCGTCTTGGAACATGCGGCCTATTTTATCTAATAGCTCAGCTGT
>CAMTPC010000213.1 GCA_947074295.1 uncultured Bacteroides sp.
TTGCCACTACGCAAGGCGGCATAGCGGAATGTGCCGGGTGTATTGGTATCTTCGAGAGAAGTGACACGATAGACCGTGCCGCCACGTCCACCTACTGTGTAGCGGCCATGCCCCTCGGCGCCGGGAAAAGCAGGAAGCTCCTGTGCTGTGGCACCCATACAGGCCAGCACAAATAATAGTACAAAACTAAGGTATTTCATTTTGTAGTAAAGATTAGTAAATGATGTATAGTTTTTCTTTTGATTGAAAGCACAAAAGTATCCTATCCATCGGCGATACGTGTGGAATATCTAACAGGAATGGTGGAGTATCATTTTTTCTACATGAATGGTCAATTATTGCACCATCAACGCAAACGCAATGTATCGCCTACTTGCGGCATATAATCGGGCGCCTTCTTATTGAGCTTATACAGATTTTTAAGTCGGATGGCGTAGCGCTGCGAGATGGAGTACATCGAATCATCTGGTTCCACGATATAATAGGAATAGGCAGGAAGGGCTTTTTTGCGTTTGCCTTTCATATAGATGATATCACCGGGCTGTAGTTGGTAGTCGGAATACAGCTCGTTGTAGCTGATGAGCTTGCTCTTGCTGATACCCAACTCCTTGCTGAGCATGGCGAAGGTATCACCTTGGCGCGCCACGACATAGGCAAGGTCATTGGCCATATAGATGGTGTGCGGATTGAGCAACCAGGGGTTGCGACGCAGCTGTCGTTTGGAGTAGGCGCCCTGCTTGTCGTATTGATGGAGCGAGTAGGTCTCGATGAGGTCGATGAGTTTATAGCCATAGCTGGGATCGGTGGCATAACCTGCCTTTTTGAGCCCGTGCGCCCACCCTTTATAGTCGGTAATGGGAAGCTTGAACAGGAAGGCATAGCGCTGTCCGTTGACCAAAAACGCCGAGTGGTCGGCATACGAGTCGGAGGCATGGCGATAGGCACGAAAACACTCGTTGGGGGCGTCGTCGGTATGGCGCACGGAGCGTCCTTTCCAGCTGCTGCCACACTTGATGCCGAAGTGGTTGTTGCTTTTGCGCGCCAACTGGCTCATGCCTGCCCCACTCTCCAACAGTCCTTGTGCCAAGGTGATGCTAGCAGGAATGCGGTAGCTCTTCATGTGCTCGACGGCCAGTTCATGGTATTGCTTGATATATTCTTGGTAACGGGGATTGCGTTTCTGTGCTTGAGCCGAATGGGCCAAAAGCAGAAGGGAAAACAGTACAGTAAGAAAGTGTTTCGTGCGTCTCATATACGATGGGTTTAGTAAAGCGATTATCCGTCACAAAAATCACTAAAATTGTTGAGATTCTCAATCTCTTTTCTAACTTTGTGAGAGACAATTGTAATAAAAAAACTGAAATCAAGATGAAACCAGTAACAATTACCAACGTATTGCACGAGTACCAATGGGATGAACTCAGCGAAAAGGACCAAATACTGATTGAAAAGGCCAAGGCGGTGACAGCCAACAGCTATGCACCTTATTCGCGCTTCGCAGTGGGCGCTGCCGCCGAACTGAACGATGGCACGATAGTGACGGGCACCAATCAGGAGAACGCCGCCTATCCATCGGGCATTTGCGCCGAACGCACAACACTGTTTTACGCCAACTCGACCTTTCCAGACCAACCCGTACGGACACTGGCCATAGCGGCACGAACCAGTAAGGATTTTATCGCCGAGCACATCGCTCCCTGCGGGGCTTGCCGACAAGTGATACTGGAAACCGAAAGACGATACAAGCAGCCGATACGCATCTTGCTCTATGGCAAGGATTCGGTATTGGAAGTGAAGGGAATAACGGATCTTCTGCCGCTCTGCTTTGACGGCTCATCGCTGGATATGGGGTAAACAAATCGAACTCACAAATGTTATAATTGGAAAGTGAAACCAACTAATATTTGTGAGTTTATGAAACAGTACGATGCTATTATTATAGGATTTGGTAAGGCTGGAAAAGTGCTTGCCGCAGAGCTGGCCAAGAAGAAGTGGAGCGTGGCCCTGATTGAACGTTCGCCGGAAATGTATGGCGGCAGTTGTATCAACATCGCTTGCGTGCCTACCAAACGACTGGTGCAGGAGTCTAAGATTTCGAATCTGCTGAGCCAAACGGACGTGATAGACCGTATGGGAATTTACAGAAACGCCATCGACAAGAAAAATGAGCTGACAAACCTGCTGCGCGGGAAAGCGGTGGATGACTTGGCGCAATATCCGGAGATAACGATCTATACAGGTGAGGCGTCTTTTGTGTCGGCCGACACGGTAGAGGTGAAGATGAGTGAGGGCAACGAGCAACTGCAAGGCAAGGAGATCTTTATCAATACAGGATCGGAATGCATCAAACCGGCGATAGATGGACTGGAAACCAGCAAGAAGGTGTACTCTACAGGCGAACTGCTGAACCTAGACATACTACCCAAACATCTGATCATCATCGGTTGTGGCGCTGCAGGTATGGAGTTTGCCTCGATCTACAATAATTTTGGCAGCAAGGTGACGGTGATAGAGGCACTGGCCGACTTCATGCCGTATGCAGACCGCGACTTTGCGGGAAGCATACTAAGCACACTGGAAAAGAGGGGCATCGACCTACTGTTTAACAACCAGGTGCTTTCCATAACTGACATAGAAGATGAGGTGAAGGTGGAATACATTGACCGTACCAACAACCAAGAATGCATGGTAGAGGGCGACGCTGTGTTGATAGCCACTGGAAGACGACCCAACACGAAAGACTTGAACCTTGATGCGGCTGGCGTGAAAATAGATGACACGGGGGCAATCGTAGTGAACAATCATCTGCATACAGATGTGCCGCATGTATGGGCAATGGGCGATGTGAGGGGTGGCACAATGTCGACCGCGCTGGCCATAGACGATTGCCGCATCATACTGAACAAGCTATTTGGTGACGACACCCGCAGCACGGATGACCGTATACCCGAACCTCACGCATTTTTCACAGATCCTCCTATCGCCTACATAGGCATCACCGAAAACGAAGCCATCAAGAAGGGGTATAACTTTAAAGTGTCGCGCCTACTGGTGAACGCGGTGACGCGTAGCCATACACTGAAACAAACGGAGGGGATGATGAAGGCCATCGTCAATGCTGATACACAAAAGGTGATAGGCTGTGCCCTCTTCTGCTGCGACGCACCCGAAATCATCAATATCATCAACATGGCGATGAAGTTGGAACAACCTTATACGTTCTTGCGCGACTTTATCTTCACCCATCCTAGCATGAGTGAGGCCTTTAATCAGTTGTTTGATATCGAATAGAGTACGAAATAAGAATTACAAAAGGAAAACGCTCATTTACCATCACTGGCAGATGAGCGTTTTTTTTGTTTAAATAAAGAATTTGCATTAGGAGGTAAATTCTTTAGTCTAGAAAAAGATACAGGCCGCGCACAATACGCACAAACTATAAACGAACAACTTATGAATGAAACGAAGTTACCACTCTTTT
>CAMTPC010000214.1 GCA_947074295.1 uncultured Bacteroides sp.
CAACGCCCTTCGCCTCTTCTTCGATAATGCATCGAAACAGCCCTGGTTCGCCAACACTCTGTTCGTTATCACGGCCGATCATACCAACCAGAGCAGCCATGCCGAATACCTCACCGATGCCGGCCGCTACAGTGTACCCATCATCTTCTACACCCCCGACGGATCGTTGCAGGGACATCACGATATGATAGCCCAGCAAGCCGATATTATGCCTACCGTCCTTGGCTATCTTGGCTATGACGAACCCTTCGTGGCTTTCGGTAACAATCTTCTTACCACCTCACCCGAAGATGCCTTCGCCGTAAACCACACCAACGGCATCTACCAATATTTTAAAGGTGACTATCTTTTGCAATTCGATGGCGAAACTCCTATTGCCATTTATGCCTTCAAGACCGATAAGTTGCTGAAAGAGAATCTGCTCGGAACGGTACCCCAACAAGAAAAAATGCTGGCAGAACTGAAGGCTATTATTCAGCAATACATGTACAGAATGAATGCCGATAAGATGACCGCAGAGGGCATTGCTGGCAATTAATCGCCAGTTCGGTGGCAAGCTATCACCAGTGCGACGGCAAGCGCTTGCTGAGATGCCGGGGATAGCTTGCTGTCATCCTACGTTATATTTAGCATTGTGTATTTATCGCATAATCCCAATAAGATAAATAATAACTCTCTCATTAAATGACTATAAATGTCTCCTACGGTTCTCTTTTTATACATCTATATAGCGTAAATAATTACAAAAAATCAGCATGATTTCTAGCGGGAAGTATGTTGATTGATAAAGAATGAAGTAAAAATAGTTTAAAATGAAACGATATTGCGGTGCATTTTAATTCTTTTTATGTCATGATTATCGAATGTGTAAATTTTGTGAGATTCCCATGTATAGGGTGTTTCATGCAAATTTTATTTGTCTTCTGTATCTTCTCTGATATCTTTTAAACCCCGCCCGTGAGTGGTTAAAACCTTAACACAACATAGGTTAACTACATTTTTATTTAGAATTATTATTACTCCTGCAAATCTGTTTTCAGCAAATGAATTTTGTCAATGTAAATCGTTTTGTCGTATCTTTGCACGAAATTACAAAATTTAAGTCAGAGGAACTTAATTTACACAGAATATGCCGCTGAAGGATAGCGAAGAACAAAACAAAGCACTTTTTTATTTTTGTATTTTGACACAGACGAACAATCAAAGGACGCGAATAAAAACAGGAACAGAGAAGCAAGAAGCATTAAGATTACTATTTACTATTATACAAGAACAAAAATAAAAGAGAATACGCTGATATGAAATTCAAAAGTATCACTGTGTGTTTATTGCTGATTTTTTCTATGACACTCTGTGCTCAGAAGGCTGCGATAAAAACAAATTTGCTATACGATGCCACAAGTACGCTCAATTTTGGAGCCGAAATAGGCCTTGCCAATAAATGGACGCTCGATGTCTCGGGTAGTCTGAACCCATGGAAATTCAAAGACGATAAGAAATTCCGCATCTGGATGTTGCAACCAGAGGCGCGCTACTGGTTTTGCGAAAAATTCAACGGACACTTCGTTGGTGCTCATGTCATGGGCGGACAATTCAATGCAGGCAACATCAAACTTCCCTTCGGCATACTTCCCGAACTAAAAGATTACCGCTACGAAGGCTGGTACGCAGGTGCCGGACTGGTGTACGGCTACCAATGGGTGGTCAGTCGCCACTGGAACTTTGAGGCGGCCATCGGTATAGGCTACAATTACATCGATTTCGATAAATACAAATGCGGCAAATGCAGCTCACGCGAAGAGAGCGGGCACACCAACTACTTCGGAGTGACCAAAGTCTCGGTTTCGGCTGTCTATCTTTTCTAATCTGTAAGCTCAAAAAACAATGACAAAACATATCTTTTTATGGGGCGTAGCCATGGCTATGACCATGCTTTTTGCTGTTAAAATCAATGCTCAGGAGGTGGTTATCGTGAACGATATCCGCATCAGCAACATCACAACCGAGCAAGTGGGACAAGAAATGGTGATTGCCATGGATCTGCATCTTGACGATCTGGAAGTGCGCTCAAACCGTTCGATGGTCATCATTCCTTACATCGAAGACTGGGACGGCAACTTCAAAGAACTGGCACAACCCATCATGATAAATGGTCGCAAACAGCACATCTTCTATGAGCGCAACGGCCGCAAAAGCAACTATACCGACGCCCTTGAAGTGCTGCGCGAGAATGGAAAACCGCAAACCATCCGCTATCGTGCACAAGTGCCTTACCAGAGCTGGATGGACAACTATCGCCTGAGTCTTCACGAAGACATGTGCGGTTGCGGACAAATTCTGGCACAAAGCGGAAGTGATATTCACGAATACCTGTCGCTCCCTACGACCGCTTTTTATGCCTATGCCGAACCCGAAATGGAAGCCGTAAAAGCCCGTTCGGTAGAAGGAAAAGCCTATCTCGACTTTCCGGTGAACCAGACCGTGATCTATCCCGATTACCGTCGAAACCCCGAGGAGCTGGCAGTGATTATGCAAACCATCAATGTAGTAAAAGATGACCCGAATATCTCGATTACCGGCATCAACATTCACGGTTATGCATCGCCTGAAGGACGCTACACCAGCAATGCCCGCCTGGCCGAAGGTCGCTCGCAAGCCCTGATGGACTATGTGCGCCGCCTTTACAATTTTCCTGCCGATATCTTCACCGTAGAGTCGACTCCCGAAGACTGGAACGGCCTGATAGAGTGGGTGAGTGCAAGTCATCTTGCCGATAAAGAGGCCATTCTTGCCATCGCCACTTCCGATCTTGAGCCCGATGCAAAAGATCAGAAGATCAAAAGAGATTTCCCTGCCACCTACAAGATATTGCTGGCCGATTGCTATCCTGCACTCCGCCATTCGGACTATGTGGTGCACTATATCATTCGCCCCTTTACGCTGGATGAAGCGAAAGAAATTATCAAAAACAATCCGTCGCAGCTCAGTCTGTACGAAATCTACATGGTAGCCAACAGCTTCGACAAGGAAAGTTATGAGTTCCGCGAAACCCTGCTAACCGCAGCAACGCTCTTCCCGGACAATGCCGAAGCCAACCTGAATGCCGCCAATGTGCTGGCAGAATCGGGTGACATGAGCGCTGCCGAAAGATTCCTTGCCAATGCCGGAAATCTGCCACAGGCACAATTGCTTCGCGGCATCATTCTGATGAAACAAGGCGATATTGCCGCAGCCCGTATCCTCTTCGAAGAAGCTCAGGCTGCAGGCATCTCACAAGCTACTGACAACTTGAAATTAATAGAGAAATTCAAATAAATTGTATTATTAAACTTTTGACAAAACATGAAATTATTTAAGTTTTTGCCTTTTGCACTTGCCATCACAGCGATGGTTGGTTGTAGTGATGACAGCTTCGTCGAGACACCGGGAGATTCTGGTATTTTGGAAGA
>CAMTPC010000215.1 GCA_947074295.1 uncultured Bacteroides sp.
GACACATCCAAATCGCCATACAGAGTCATGGCTAGTGTGCGCGGTATAGGAGTGGCTGTCATCACCAGCACATGCGGTGGATGTATATTCTTGCTCCACAATCGGGCACGCTGTGCCACACCAAAGCGATGTTGTTCATCGATCACCGCCAGCCCTAACGAAGCAAACTGTACAGTATCTTCGATCACTGCATGTGTACCTACTAATATATGTATGTCGCCGTTTAGCAAACCTTCGAGAATCTCCTTGCGTTTCTTCCCCTTTATAGAACCCGTGAGCAACTCTACACGAATGTCCATATCTTTCAAAAACGATGAAATAGTCTCATAGTGCTGATTGGCTAATATCTCGGTAGGTGCCATCATGCAAGCCTGAAACTTATTGTCGAGTGCCAAAAGCATACTCATCAAAGCAACGAGGGTCTTCCCACTCCCTACATCTCCTTGTACCAAACGATTCATCTGTCTACCTGTACCTACATCTTGACGTATCTCTTTGAGAACGCGCTTTTGAGCACCAGTCAGTTCGAAAGGCAGATACTTGGTATAGAATGTATTGAAGTATTCGCCTACCCTGCTGAAGATATATCCTCGGTAGCGCATCTGTCGGTCCTTGGCATAACGCAATATAGCCAACTGGATGTAAAAAAGTTCTTCAAACTTCAGTCGGTATTCGGCTTTTCGCAGTGCATCGGGGCCAGTTGGAAAGTGGATGGTTTGTATGGCTTCAGTAAGTGGCATCAGATGATGCTCAGCAAGCAGCCATTCGGGAAGGGTTTCGGGAAGAGGCTCTGTGAGGGTCTGTAATACGGTAGCCATGATACGAGCCATGACGGGCGAGGCCAAAAAGCCTCGCTTCATCCGCTCTGTAGTGTTGTAATAGGGTTGCAGTCCTTTCGAGGTGAGCTTCACATCCTCGGGTTTGTCGATATCAGGATGAGCCACATTGACGCGTCCATTGAAGACGGTGGGTCTACCGAAAACAACATATTCTTGATGAAGCTTGTAGCGACTGGTGATATACTTGATGCCTTGGAACCACACAAGATCCACCGTGCCTGTACCATCATTGAAATGAGCCACCAAGCGTCGTTGGCGTCCTTCGCCAAAGGTCTCAAAACCTATAATCTTACCCTTGAGCTGAATAAAGGGCATCGAACCATTGAGCTCGCTAACGCGATATATGCGGCTGCGATCTACATATTTATAAGGAAAATAATAGATAAGATCGTGTAGGGAGAAAATCTGCAGTTCTTTATTCAGCACTTCCGCTTTTTGTGGACCTACACCCGTAATATATTTTATATCGCGCGTGGTTAAATCGATCATCCTAATAATGCTGAACTAATCTGTAAATCAAAAGGGGTAGTTATTTTTATATTCTCGCGATTGCCTTCGACCATTTGTATCGCAGTGCCAAAGGCTTCAACTACTGAGGCATCATCGGTGAACAATAAGTTGAAAGGTTGTTGATAGGCTTTTCGCAAGAGGTCGGCTTGGAACACCTGTGGTGTCTGCACCAATCTATAGCGATTTCTATCTACAGCCACGCTCTGTGATGAAGAAGTAATCTCACGAATTGATTCATGAACATCAATCACAGGAATGACCGCCTTGGCGTGTTGCACCTCATCGAAACAACGTCCGATCACCTCGGACGACACAAAGGGACGCACACCATCGTGCACAGCTATATAATCACCCGTAGCTGCATGCAGACCATTGGTTACAGAGTGAAAACGCGTTTCACCCCCTGTAACTACCCGATGTGGAAGATCAAAACTATAGGTCGTACACAAGGAAGTCCAATAGCCTTGTTCGCTTTCGGGTAAGACAAGAATAATTTCCATATCCTCGTCAAAGCGATGGAAGACTTCCAATGTGTGCATCAATATAGGTTTGCCTCCGATGGGAAGAAACTGCTTAGGGATCTCACGCCCCATGCGCATTCCCTTGCCACCGGCAACTATAATCACTGTATATTTCATTCCAAAGAATTAGTTTTTCACCACCATTCCAGCATGCAGTTCATCAGACTTTTCTTTGCCCAACATCACATCGACAACCTTGAGCGAGAATGCCAGTGCAGCGCCAGGTCCACTACCCGTAATGATATTGCGATCATGCACCACTGGCTTATCTTCTAATATAGCTCCAGTGAGGAATTGCTCGAAACCAGGATAGCACGTAGCTTTGTATCCGTCCAACAGACCAAGATTACCCAATGCCATAGGAGCCGCACATATAGCTGCTATCAGCTTTCCTTCTTTCGCCTTTGCGGTAAGAAGTTTACACAGTCCCTTATGCTTGGCCAAGGTATCGGCACCCGGCATACCACCAGGCAACAATAAAAGATCAGCGTTATAGAAGTCGCAGTTCATGAAGTTCACGTCACAAAACACAGATACTCCATGCGCACCCTTTACTATCTCATTGTCCGTCACCGACACGATATTTACATTCATACCGGCACGTCTCAGTACATCGATAGCTGTGAAAGCTTCGATTTCTTCAAATCCATCTGCAAAAAATACATATACTGTCTTCATCGTTCAACTGTATTATATGTTATACTTTTCTTTATCTTAATTTGAAATAATAAGTAACAGTCCCTACTTGGTTATTCACGGTATTGACAGCATTGAAGCGAGCCTTGCGAGCCGCATCCATCGCTGCCTTACGCAAGCGTGCATCTACTGTATTGGTGCGACGCGGATCAAAGCTAGCATCAATTACACGACCCTCGGGATTTACAGTGATTGAGATCACCACCACTCCTTCCTCTTGAAAGTTTCCTTCGGGGCGTGGTAAGCCACCTTCGCCCAGCGAGCGTCCTTTCAGATCATACTCGCCATAGCCACCACTACCAGTCGGCGCTCCATGATCAGAGTTTCCAGCACCTGTGCCGCCAGTACCTTGCGAAGTACCAGCATTAGCGTCACCTTGACTCAGTCCGGCACCTTTACCAAATGCGCCCGATACACGTTGTGCTGCACGCTCTGCTGCTTCCTTTCGTTCGCGTTCTGCTTTTTCCTCGGCTATTCTTTTGGCTTCGGCCTCTATTTCTTCTCGGGTCTTTTCGGGTTTCTTTTCTGGCGTTTCTTTTTTAGTCACTTCGGGTTGGGGTGTTTCCTTTTTCTTAGGCTTCTCCTTCACCGATTCGATGGCCACGGTTTCTTCTACGGTCTGCGTAATCAGCTCCTCCACATCGGGTTGAGCCGATTCTACGGGTTCTGGCACACTCTGTGTCAACACGTCCACATCCACCAAGCCCTCTTTGGCAGCCTGTGCAGTCCATGCATCATCGCTTCCCATCATAACAGGAACGCCTCCCTCATCATCCACAACCGGAGCCGAAAAAGCCAATAAAAGCAGCATAGCTATCAAGGCGACATGAATCAATGCCGTACCCGCTATGCCATAATATTTCGCT
>CAMTPC010000216.1 GCA_947074295.1 uncultured Bacteroides sp.
CGTCTGCCCATAACAAACCCCGCCTACCAAAATCAGCAGAGCAAAACTCAATAAAAATTTATTCAACAGTAGTCTTGTCGAATGGTCGTGTGAAAATCTCATATGTCGAAAATGTGTCGTATCTTATTTAAATCATGTTCTTCTCTGGCGGGAGACTTTTAAACACTAAAAGCAGCCCGCTGTGGAGGATTAGAAGAAGAGTGTTTGGTTTTATATATGTTGTGTGCAAAGATACAAAAAACTATTTAAAATACCTTTCAAGTCAGGAGCTTCCTGAGTGTCGGTTTGTGTTAATTGCGGACGATTACCTTGCCCGTTTTCAGTGTGTTGGCAGTCACTGCCTTTACTATATAGATTCCGCCTTCTATGGCTATCGTTTCGCTACTTGTACTCAGCCCTGCACGGTGGTCGCATAGGCGGCCGTTGGTGTCAAATATTTGTATCTCGGTTATCGGGTCGTTGATGTCCGAAGTCACCCAGATGGTGCCACGCTCTATGGACGATATAGTGATGGCATCGGTCAGCAGTTCCTCTTCCTCGTCGATGGCACTGCCAAACAGCAAAAGGTATCGACCATTGGTGTTTCCAGGTAGGCTCAGCGTGGTGTCCTCATCAATCGATGTTGTGGTATCTGTTTTGCTGTCGTAGAGCGCCAAGCTTTCGAAGGCATCTACATTCTCGAAGCTCACTTCCACCTCGCTTGCATCGTTGCTGTAGATCCCTAGTGGCACGGTCTTCACCCCTTTCACCGTCTGAATCTGTTTCGCCTCTCCGTCGTTGCCTATGGTATAGACCATGGGGTATTGTTCCCAGTTGCTATCCAGCAAGGTTGGCATGCTCAGTAGTTCGTTGCTGTCGGTCTCCTCATCGGCTAGGCGTACAGTGGCAGTGCCCGATATGCCTTGGCGAGTGGCGCTGATATACAGTTGGCTGATGCCCTGTGTGCTACGAGTCAGTGTGGCACCGTTTATAGGATCGGTCATCATGGCGGCTGTATAGTGCACGGTGGGGTTGGCTGCTTCTCCATTCTTCAGTTGCACGAAGAAGCCCTGCATCGGTGCTATACTCGTGGCAGCGTCGCTGGCCGAAGCCCCTGTGCTGCCCGCCATTATTACCCCTGCTTGCTTGCTTTCGGTCATCAGCCAATAGTAAGGCTCGAACACTTTATTATTATCATTTGCGAAGAACTCCTGCATATCGAGATGACACATAAAGGGGTTGGACAGCAAGTATAGCTTGTTGCTCGTATCGTTGTTGCCTAGTTTGTTTCCCTCCTTGTTGATATACTCCAGCATAGCACAAAAATCTCCCCCCATTGTCAGAGCGTCACTCGCCAAGCGTTCGATATCGGTTCCTCTGGCTTCACCTAGTTCAGTCACATCAGGCCCATCGCTTTGGTGGGTGCTAGTATAGTAGCTGTATGCCCCATCATCTTTGGGTAGTCGGATGGTGGTAGTGCTTTGGTTATTTTTATCAGAAATCGACTTGATGCTAAATCCTACGCCAGGCACATAGGGCACTGCCACCTCGTTGTACACACTGCTCCATGCTGCTTTCACTGCCACGTTGCGCTGTGTTTGTGCCTCTGGGGTATCCGAGCCATTGAAGTCGTGCACTGTGGCCTCTCCCTTGTCCCATCCGCGCTGGTAGATGGCAGGTGCAAAGCGGTTGTTCACGTTCATATCATAAGTGATGCCTTTGAAGGCATTCGTCTCTTGCTTGCCAGTGGCACTGGTGGTATACATGTCTCCTGCCACGACTCCCATCAGCGGTGCCCCCATCAAGTACCATCGTTTGGTGTCGATGGTAAATTCCACGTGCGCTTTTTGGTAATTTAGCCAGTGAGGATTCATCAGCATGGTATTTGGTTTGAAGTAGATTTGTTCGCATGTGTTGGCGCTGAAAGAGATGCATGGATAGAAGTAGCCTATGTCTTCAGTCTTTAGGTCGTCAAGCACCAAATCGTATTCTATGGAAGCTGTCGCAGCCCCCGTCAGATTCTCATCCTTTGTCAAATCAAGAACATGACTTCCCTCCTTATAGCTATATTCAGTCAGCATAGGTGGCTTTTTATTCTCTGTATCGTCTGTAATCTCTTTGATGATTACTTTCGTGTATTTAGCGGGTGCATAGCATTTCCGTTCGGCTGCACCAAGATAGTTTTCTTCATTACTATAGTAGTAATCCGTTTGGGTTTTATCCGTCTCGCCATAAAAGTCGGCAGCATCCGCCCTTCGCCAGTTATCGTCATTGTTCCAGTTGCGATTGCCAGTTTGTGGTTCCCATACTTGGTACTCGGGCACGATTTTCAAGGGGATCAACATATCTCCCTCACACGTATTAGAACTGACAATTGTTCCGTTTACATCTAAATATTCAGCGAAGTTAAATTTTAATGTATAAGTATATCCTTCCCTGAAATTCACTATAGGCAATTTCTGTTCATTACATTTAAAATAGATTGCTGCATAGTTATTATCAGCATTTTTAAAGATCTTTAGTATATCAATATACCCCACTATTTCACCACCCCCATAAGTAGCTGCTCTTGCCTCTGGATCATTCGTGTCCGTCAGATATATTCTTCTGTAATACTTCTCACTGTCTGCGATGTTGTTGAAAAGCGTGAAGTCCGTATTGATAAAGCGGATTGAGCTTTTTAGTATAGGAACCTTCAGGTAATATTTGCTGATTCCAGAAGTTTCATCATAGAACGTTTCGTTTGATATTTCTTTGATATGATTTATACCGATACGGATAGTTTTCACATATTTGTCATCATATTGCACATTATCCATTCCGATACCCATTTCCGGCGATTTTCCGCTGATTATGATTTCCACCTCTTGAGGTTCGAGGCACAGCAAGTCCATCCCGTTGGTCATCTGATTTGCTACCGCTTCGCCACAAGGCACAGCCACATAATGCAACTTATCCCCATCAATACCAGTGATGAAGGGTAAGAAGGTCACTAGCCTCAGTGAAAGTGTGTTTTCATATTTGCCATTACTTGGATCTCTGTCAGTGGTGAGCTGCATCAACAGATCTTTCATCTCTTGTGTAAATAGAGTTGAAATTGGGTAGTCGGCATGACTCGCCCCTGGGTAGATAAACCTAAACTGTGTAAGGGCTTCGTTCACCGAGAACTTCGCTTCATCCGGGCCATAAACCTGATCTGTAAATGCCACTTTATCTCCCACAAACCAGTCGAAGAATACCCCTAGTTCGCCTGGATCTTTGGGCACCATCACGCCCCCTTCCGAGAAGTTGATCTTCGTGATCGCCAGTGAGGGATACGTATTGGCGCACATATAAGAAGTACCCCAGTATAGGTCGCTCGATCCATTGAGGGTGATAGGCATGCTTCCTTCAAGCATAAATACCTTGTACACGCTACAATTATCTTTTATCGAGTAATT
>CAMTPC010000217.1 GCA_947074295.1 uncultured Bacteroides sp.
GTGGACATAACACCTTTGCCTATAAGCTAAAAGGCTACGACAAAGAATGGTATTACCAGACAGAGAATCAACCCGTGTCCTACTCTAACCTGCCCCATGGCAAATATATCTTCATGGTAAAAGCAGCCAATAATGATGGGAAATGGATGGAGGCAGCCACACAGTTGGAAATCATCGTATTGCCCGTGTGGTATAAGACATGGTGGGCTTTCTTGCTCTTCGTGCTGCTGGGCGTAGCTATCAGCTTTACGATCTTCCGTATCCTGAGCATTCGTCGAAACATGCGCACGAAGTTGGAGCTAGAACGTAAAGACAAGGAGCATCGTGAAGAGATTAACCAGATGAAGATGCGCTTCTTCATCAATATATCACATGAATTCCGCACCCCATTGACACTGATCATGGCGCCTCTGCAAGAGATCATCAACCGCACTAGTGACAGATGGACCCGTGGGCAGCTGGACTATATACAACGAAATGCCAATCGACTGCTTTATCTGGTCAATCAGTTGATGGACTACCGCAGGGCTGAGTTAGGGGTATTTGCTTTGAAGGTGAACAAGGGCAATGCACACCGCTTAATAGAGGACAACTTCTTGTTTTTCGACAAACTGGCCAAACAGAAGAAGATACATTATACACTGCAATCGGAAATAGAGCAGCGAGAATTATTGTTTGACCGCAATTATTTAGAATTAATCATCAACAATCTCTTGTCGAATGCATTCAAATATACCCGCGAAGAAGAGTCGATAACCGTTATCGCGAAAGAAAAAGATGGCTGCCTGGTGTTGCAGGTCATTGACACGGGAGTGGGCATACCGCTTGACAAGCAGGCTAAGATCTTCGAACGTTTCTATCAGATTGAGGGCGAACATCTGGGAAGTGGTATCGGTCTTTCACTGGTACAACGCCTGGTGGAGCTTCATCATGGATGTATCGAGGTGGATAGTGAAGAAGGAAAAGGAAGTACATTTACGCTTTATCTACCCCAATCGCCCGACCAATACGCGGACAATGAGCTTGCCAAAGAGGAAAATCAGCAAGCAGAGGTACATACCACTAATCCGAAAGATATGTACTTCCAAGATGCGGAGGGAAGCGATGCTGAACCATCGGACACTAATGAGAAGAAGCGTGGCACTATACTGATCGTAGAAGACAACAACGAGATCAGACAATACCTCAGCCAAGGCTTGGCCAGCATGTTCCACATACTGGGGGCTGAAAATGGCGAAGTGGCACTAGAACTACTGAAGGAGAATGATGTGGATGTGGTGCTCACGGATGTGATGATGCCTGTGATGGATGGTATAAAACTATGTAAGAACATCAAGCAGAACATACGCACCTGCCATATTCCTGTGATCATACTGTCGGCAAAGAACGAAGTAGAAGATCAACTGGAAGGACTGCAGATGGGCGCCGACGACTATATACCAAAACCTTTTATCCTGGCAATAGTAATTACCAAGATACAAAACATGATGCGCACCCGACACCGCATGATTGAGAAATATACCAAGTCGCTGGAGGTAGAACCCGAAAAAATCACCTTCAACGCCATGGACGAAGAATTACTGAAACGTGCGATGGGTGTGGTGGAGAAGAATATGGACAATATCGAGTTTTCGACCGATGAGTTTGCCCGTTGCATGAACATGAGCCGCTCCAACCTGCACCTCAAGCTAAAAGCCATCACCGGAGAGTCAACTATCGACTTCATCCGCAAGATTCGCTTTAACGAAGCCTGTCGTCTTTTAAAGGACGGACGCTATACGATAGCCGAGGTAAGTAGCATGGTGGGCTTCAACACACCCTCTTATTTCGCCACTAGTTTTAAGAAATACATCGGCTGTTTACCTACCGAATACATCAAGAAGCAAAAAGCATAAAACACAATAGTTCAGGGCTTTTCTAGCCCTGAACACCCCTCATTAAACATTTTCAAAACATTAAACTACAAATTTGATATTCCTTTCGTCGTTTTTAAACAAAGATGAAACAAGAAAAGGTATAAAGGTTAGGACGTTCACATAATTTTGCATCTATAGAATCCTAATTAAAATTATATCTAATATGAGCAGTCTTTGTAAGTTTTACAAATGGCCTTTTGACGATGACCTTCGTCAAACGCTACTTTGTTTGCACTCTAAAAAAGAGAAACACCCGAAAGAGTATCGCAACAATACTCAACACTCTTCAAACTGAATTTATCAACTAATCAACCTTTAAAAACAATCTGAACACAATGCATGTAAGTAAGTTAGCCACTAAACTATTGATGGTTTTGATGTTAGCATCATTGTCAGTTGTAGGCGTATCATGTGATGATACCGAGACAACAGATCGAACCCCGTTTGCTATTTTCTATTCGGGGATGACAGATATTGGTCCTTCTATGGTAGCCAATATCAGTGCACCTACCTATATTGGTAGCACCCCCAGTGATTTCGCTATCACTAAAGTCTTATTGAACGAGTCGCCTGTAAGCGAAGATAGTTTTATCATTGATCCCACAAGTGGTGGTATCGCTATTAAAAACACGGAAGAACTTGCCATCGGACTATACGAGATTTCGGTGAGCTGTGTATCTAATGGTAAAATGTACAATTTTGAAAATGCCGTATCAATTAACATGATGCGCGCTGTGCCCGAAGGCATTAAAGTAGAGCCCAACCTATTGGTGATAGACTATGCCGAAGTGATGACTTCGGGAAAAACAGCTAAGGTGACTACCGAAGGCGAGCACGTGACTATCAGCCAATATCGCATCGCTGCGGGCGAAAACAGTGAGTTTTTCGCTGTCTCAGCCGCTGGTGTGGTAGGTATCAACACCGAATACAAGGGCGATATATTGCCTGGACTTTACAAGGTTTCTCTGGTTCTGAAAACCGAAGCCGGCGAAGGTCTTTTCCAGGATGCTGTGACATTCAACATCACTGCTAAACCATTAGAGCTGACCTATGCACCTAATGCAGGTAAGCTAGAGGAAGAAACTGCTGGTCCTACATCGTACACTACCAACGCACCTGTATTGAAAGGTTCATTGGATGGCATCGTTTACGCCATCAACAAAGTGACACCTGCAACAGATAAGTTCAAGATCGATCCTACAACTGGCGTTATCTCGCTGGCAACTGGACATGGCTTTAAGCAAGGTGATGTATATGCGATTGATGTAATAGCCAGAAATGACTATAACACAGCAGATGAACAAGGTACGGTATTCGAAAATGCTTTCGTATTGGAAGTAGTAGGTTTCATCGCTCCTATCGAAAATTTCGGTTATGCGAATGCCTCTATGATTCAATCGACACCTTTCACGATCAATTATAATGAAGGTTTCGCAGGCGATGAGGTGACTT
>CAMTPC010000218.1 GCA_947074295.1 uncultured Bacteroides sp.
CGCCATCAGTAGGTATACGGATAGCTACGGGGTGCTCTTTCTGGTTGATGGACCATTCCAGCATTGCCAGATACTCTTCCTTGCACACAGGTGCCAGATAGACCATGTTGGGGATGTCGCTGATCTCGATGATGTCGAAGAAGCATTGATGCGATTGGTCGGGGATGCCATACACGCCCGTGAGATAGACCAAGACCACCGCAGGATTGTTCTGCATGCTCAAGTCTTCGGACAGTTGGTCGAACGAGCGTTGCAGGAAGGTGCCATACACGGCATACACAGGCTTAGCGCCACTCTTTGCCACACCCGAAGCGAAGGCCACGGCGTGTTCTTCGGCAATGCCCACATCCATAAACTGCTTGCCTATCTTCTGCCTGATCTCTGCTGTGTAGCCAAAGACCGATGGAGTGGCCGAGGTGATGCCCATCAATGCAGGCTGTGTCTTCATCTTGGCTTCCATATAGGTTCCCGTGATGGTTTCGTAGTCTTCCGAGTCATCGCTATGCAGCGGCTTGCCCGTCTTCAGGTCGAAGGGGGGCATGTAGTGGAATTGCTCCACATGGTCCATGGCAGGCTGATAGCCATAGCCTTTAACCGTATTAATATGCACCACGATGGGGTGGTCGCAATCCTTCACCGCTTTGAATTGCTCAATCAGCGCGGCGATATCGTTCCCTTTGTCTAGATAGGTGTAGTCCAGATTGAGCGCTTTGAAGTAGTTGCATTCGCAGGCGCCATCGCTTTCGCGCAGGTCTTGCAGATTCTTGTACAGCCCACCATGATTCTCGGCTATCGCCCAATGATTGTCGTTGACCACGATGATGAGATTGCTGCCTATCTGTGAGGCGTTGTCCAGCCCCTCGAAGGCTTCGCCGCCACTCAGCGCACCATCGCCCACCACGGCTATCACATTGTGGTGCTGTCCTTGCAGGTCGCGTCCCTTGGCCAGTCCGCAGCACATGCTCACAGCCGGTGAGGTGTGTCCCATGATGAAGAAATCGTGCGGGCTCTCCAGTGGGTTGGTATATTCGGATACGTCGTTATTGATGAATGCATCGCGGCGTCCGGTCAGTATCTTATGCGCAAAGGTCTGGTGCGACACATCGAACACGATCTTGTCTACAGGCGAGTCAAACACATAGTGCAGGGCGATGATGCCTTCGACCATGCCGAGATCGGGACCCACATGGCCGCCATACTTGCTCACCTTCTGAAGGATAATGTCACGGATCTCACCACTCAGTACTTCCAGCTGGTCGATGGATAGCTTTTTCAGATCGGCCGGCGAATTGATTTTTTCAACATACATAATACAAGAGTTTTTAGGTTTTACGATTAAATGATCTTTGCAGAATATTTAATTATTAACTCTTTGTGCGCGCCGTTTGTTTATGTACGTTCTTGATTTATACTAATTTAGCGCTATGTTTAAAGACAATCGGGCGTCTCTGCATGATAGTGCAAAGACGCCCGATTGGTCTGTTATTCGGATAGTTCTCTTTTCTTTAGAAACTGAAAATCAAGCCTCCCAAGAAGTTGAAACGTTCGGCAGCATAGCCATCATACCACATGTATTTGCGGTTGAGCAGGTTGTTGACTTGCGCATAGACGGATACTCCCGCAAAGAAGTTGTAGCTTACCTTGGCTCCTAGCGCGTTGATCGACTCGGTGCGCGCCATGTCGTCAAAAGGTTTGCAGCGTTTGATGTGGGTATAGCTCGCCCCGATATTCAGTCCTTCCACTGGGTTGAGGTCGAAAGTCCAATTCAGCTCCAGTTGGGGTTTGAACTTCAACGCCATTTCGTCATCGGCTGTCCAGCTGTAGTAGGTCACGCCCAAACCCGTTTTCACAATGTTGTTGAACTTATAGCTGATATCTCCAGTCACAGAGGTGTTCTGCGTATTGGTATTGGCGAAGGTCGTATAGTAATAGGTCTTATTGTCCCAAGTGTAGTCTTTCAGCGGTGTATGCAGATCGTTCTTCAGGTTTTGGAAGGCCACGGCCACATGAAACCACAAGCCATCTACTGGGCTACCTTTGAAGCCGATAGCCGCATTGACCTGCTCGTAGGTGTTGATGGGCTGGCTACCCATCATGGCATAGGGATTGACTTGCTCCAGATGACGGAAGTCATTGAGGATGCGGCCACCCGTAGCTTGGATATAGCCCAGGTAGTTCTTGGCGATGGTATATTGCGCCGTGATGTCGGGCGATACACGCACCTTAGTGCCGAAGTTGAATGCCAGATCTACATTGATACCCGCACGGATATTCCATGTACCGTTGTTCATGGTGTAATAGGGATTCAACCCTACAGTGGTGTAGTTGCGGAAATCCACGCGTGTGGCAGGCGATGTCTCGCTACTTACACGGGTACGGTCGAAATCATACAAGTATTGGTCCTGATTGCTGGACGCATGGTTGGCCACATAGTTCATTTCTACGTTGAGGCCGATAATCTGGTTACGCAACTCGCCATTGGCAACGATAGGCGCAAACAGGTCGCCTTTCAAGCGGAAGATGCCTTCGCGACTCTCGTTATTGCTCAACTCGTGCTTACGCTTATAGATCATCACCTCACCCGATGTGATGAAATTCATCGGCAACTGGTTGTCGGTAGACTGTGCGCCTACCAATACCGATCCCGAAGTGAACTTCTGGTTGCTGCCATAGTCGCCCCAGTTGCCGGGTGTAGGCAGTGTGTTGAAATTGCTCAGTCCAAACTGTCCTGCGGTTTGCAGCTCGGTGGTGCGGAACTTATGGCGATAGTCCAGTGCGGCACGTGTGCGGTAGTAGTGGGCCTTCCACTTCTCGCCCGGCTCGTACATGTTGTCCAGCTTGCCTTTCATGCCATTCATGCTGAAAAAGGCATCCAGCTTGTCTTGCGGAGTGATGGTGAAAAGATAATTACCCATCAAATCCAGGTTATTATAGTTACCATAGCCGGCGCGGATATAGCCTGCGGGCGTGCTGGGTGGTGTCACCACCACGGGGAAAGGTTGCATGGTCTCGACAGGTAGCTGCTGAAACGGTGTGGCCGATATGGCATACTCAGCGGCTTGTTGTTGCACTACGGGTGCCTCTACGGCAGGCAGTGTATTGATCTTGGACGCGTCCATGATCTCGG
>CAMTPC010000219.1 GCA_947074295.1 uncultured Bacteroides sp.
CTATTTTTTCAACAATCTATACATCTATCTCGTTTAATATCAATATATTTGTTAAGGAACCGATGTCACACCTTTTTAAACTCGAGAATCTATGAAAAAGTTAAATCTATTCGTACTGATGGCGTGGGGATTGACGATGACCCTACTGGCCACCGAAAAGTCTGGTCCTGACGACCGAGAAGCACTGAAGTCGTATGAAGAATATGTGGGGATACTCGAAGGTGGGGATACCGACATCAACTACACTGATTTTCGCAACAGCTATCATGCCACCGAGAAGATCACTAGCAAAATCAATAGCGAGCGCATACTGAAAGATCAGCTCAACACCCATTTCGAGAATGATAGTCTGCAACAAGCTCTGAATACGCTGAAGCTATTGCTAGACCTGGACTATACCGACATAGGCACGCACCTGATGCTGTCGGGGGGATACCAGAAACAAGGCGACATGCGCAACGAACAGGTACATCAGGAAATTGCGATGGGCTTGCTGGAGTCGATATTGAGCAGTGGTGACGGCAAATCGCCGGAAACGGCTTGGAAAGTGATACAAGTGCCCGAGGAATATATCGTGTTGCGCGTGCTGGGCGCTACGCCTATAGGGCAAGAGCTGATCGACTCGGATCCCATCTGCGACAAGATCAGCGCGACCATCAACGGCCGTACCTACTTATTCTACTTTGATGTGACCAAGGTGATGGAACTCTACGATAGATAGAGGTATAGAGAAGGGTATGCAGAGAAGCCGTGCTTGGCACGGTGGGCAGCCATGACCTTGACGCCAAACAGCGGTGGTTGCCACAATGTGTGGAGGCAGCGGCCGATCAGTCTACTTTTTGAAGCAGCTGCTCCACGATGTGCGGGTAATATTGGTATTCTAGCTGGTGCACACGCGCTGCCACATCCTGATAGGTATCGCCAGGGTGCACGGGACAAGTGGCTTGAAAAATCACGTTGCCTTCATCGTAGTGTTCATTTATATAATGTATAGTGATACCTGTTTCGGTATCGCCCTGCTCGATGACGGCCTGATGCACACGGTCGCCATACATGCCCTTGCCACCATGGCGGGGCAACAGCGAAGGGTGAATATTGACGATGCGATTGGGATAGGCATGGAGAAGCATGTCGGGTACTCTAAGCAGGAATCCGGCCAAGACGATGAAGTCGACCTGCTCCTCGCGTAGCACACGGAGGATAGCTTCGCCCGTTTTCCAGTCGGCCGATGAGAAGACGCGGCTCAATACCCCCATGCGTTGGGTACGTTCCAGGACACCAGCCTCGGCCTTGTTGCTAAGTACCAAAACCACCTTACCCGTCTTTCGCTCATTGAAATAGGCGATCAGATTTTCGGCATTCGAGCCACTGCCAGAGGCAAAAACAGCTATACGTCTTTCCATAATTATCCTTTTATTATGCACAGAATTCCAAATTATGCGCAAAAAACTGCATTTAATTCGTCAAATATTTGGCTGAGAAGATAAATATACATTTCTTTGCACCGCAAATTTAAAGAAATAAAACTATTTATTCATTAAAATCTAAAAGTTATGTCTGATATTGCATCAAGAGTAAAAGAAATCATCGTTGAAAAATTAGGTGTAGAAGAATCAGCAGTTACAAATGAGGCAAGCTTCACTAATGATCTAGGAGCAGACTCTCTTGACACAGTAGAACTTATCATGGAATTTGAAAAAGCTTTCAGCATCACTATTCCAGATGATCAAGCTGAAAAAATCCAGACTGTAGGTGACGCTATCGCTTATATTCAAGAACACGCTCAATAATCGTATTTCCTTAGTATGGAATTAAAAAGAGTAGTAGTAACGGGTCTTGGCGCCATTACTCCTATTGGCAAGAATATCCCAGAGTTCTGGGAAAATCTAGTGAATGGGGTTAGTGGAGCAGGACCTATTACTTTGTTTGACGCATCCAAGTTCAAGACGCAGTTTGCCTGCGAAGTAAAAGACTTTGATCCGACTCTATACATGGACCGCAAAGAAGCCCGCAAGATGGACCGCTACACGCAGTTCGCCATGGCTGTGGCAAAAGAAGCTGTCGAAGATTCGGGTATCGCTGCCGAAGGCGAAGACAAGACCCGTGTGGGTGTGATTTTCGGTGCAGGTATCGGTGGTCTGAGAACCTTCGAGGAAGAAATAGGCAACTACTTCAAGAACGAAGACAAGGGCCCCCGCTTCAATCCGTTCTTCATCCCTAAGATGATTTCGGATATCGCAGCTGGTCAGATTTCCATGATGTATGGATTTCACGGTCCTAACTATGCCACTTGTTCGGCTTGCGCCACATCAACCAACGCTATTGCTGACGCTTTCAACCTGATCCGTTTGGGCAAAGCCAACGCAATCGTGACAGGAGGCTCGGAAGCAGGTGTATCGATTTCGGGTGTAGGCGGTTTCAACGCTATGCACGCTTTGTCGACACGCAACGACGATCCTACCAAAGCTTCACGCCCGTTCAGCGCTAGCCGCGACGGTTTTGTGATCGGCGAAGGTGGTGGCTGTCTAGTTCTCGAAGAACTGGAACACGCTAAAGCTCGCGGAGCGAAGATCTATGCTGAAGTAGCAGGTGCAGGTATGTCGGCCGACGCTCACCACCTCACAGCTTCTCATCCCGATGGGCTGGGTGCCAAACTGGTGATGCGCAATGCATTAGAAGATGCGGAAATGAAACCGGAAGATATAGACTATATCAACGTACACGGAACGTCAACTCCAGTTGGTGATGTATCGGAAACGAAAGCCATCAAGGATGTATTTGGCGATCATGCGTATAATCTAAATATCAGTTCGACCAAATCGATGACTGGCCACCTGCTGGGTGCTGCCGGAGCGGTAGAATCGATTGCTGGCATCCTAGCGATGCAAAACAGCATCGTGCCACCGACCATCAATCACGAAGAGGGAGACGATGACGAGAATATTGACTACAATCTTAATTTCACCTTCAACAAAGCGCAAGCACGTGAAATTAACGCTGTGCTCTCCAACACATTTGGTTTTGGTGGTCACAATGCATGTGTAATCTTTAAGAAATACGTGGATTAAT
>CAMTPC010000220.1 GCA_947074295.1 uncultured Bacteroides sp.
GTGTCACAGGTAAAGAACTGGCACGTACTGACTATATCGAACTGGGCAAGAGCCAAGACTGGGGAGATAATTACTACAAACGTTCTAGCAGTTATAGAATAGGAATGGCAAAATGCTTATCCCAGGCGACTTCCGTAATAATAGGACGCGGGTGCTATGGCAAAATTGTAGTTGAGGCTTGGAATTTTGTAGGGAATAAACTTGAAAAACTCTGGAAATTCGATACTACTGATGGTATACATGGAGACTATGAAGCACAAGGTTATCATAGTTTGAGCGTAGGAGATGTGGATGATGACGGTTTTGATGAGATTGTATATGGCTCATGCACGATAGATCATAATGGTAAGGGGTTGAATAATTGTGGTTTAGGACATGGAGATGCCCTGCATTTGGGAAAATTCGATCCCTCTGCGAAAGGAATGCAGATATGGTCTTGTTTTGAGACAGGTTCAGTAGGAGCAGCGCTGCGTGATGCAAAGACTGGAAAGGTGTTGTGGCAATATGACGATCCTTCGGATGTGGGTCGATGCATGGTAGCAGATATAGATCCTGATAGTCCTGGATGCGAGATGTGGTGGTACAGAGGTAATGCACATTCACCCAGTGGGGTAGACTTGGGCTATGCACCTGCATCATGCAATATGGCCATCTGGTGGAGTGGATCATTGAATCGTCAGCTGCTGGATAGAAGTACGATTGATGCACCTTTGTCGGGGCGAGTGTTTACGCTCTACCGCTATGATGTCACTACCATAAACGGTACGAAGGCTAATCCTTGTTTCTATGGTGATTTCTTGGGCGATTGGCGCGAAGAAGTGATACAGCCCACAACGGATAATACGGAGCTTCGTGTCTTTTCCACATGGTATCCTTGCGATTATCGTTTCGATTATCTGATGAGTGATCATGTGTATGAGATGAGCGCACTCAACCAAAATATCGGTTACAACCAGCCGACCCATACTAGTTATTATCTGGGTTCTGATTTAATAAAGAAATAATCTGATAGACACAATGATGTAACGAAAAGTTATTAACATACTATATAAACATTGAAATATGAACGAATTATTCAGCGTAAAAGATAAGGTAATTGTAATTACTGGTGGTGCTGGTATCTTAGGTTGTGGCATTGCCGATTATTTGGCAAAACAAGGAGGTAGAATAATTATACTTGACCGCAATGAGGAATTGGGTAGATCACAAGTTAAACAAATAGTCGATAAAGGGGGCCAGGCATTATTTCTGAAGACAGATGTGATGAATAGGGAAGTATTAGAGAGAAACAAAGCGGAAATCCTTACTCAATACGGAACGATTGATGTGTTGTTGAATGCTGCCGGAGGTAATATGCCTGGTGCTACTATTGCACCCGATAAAACTTTTTTCGATCTTGATATCGAAGCATTTCGGAAAGTAGTCGATCTTAATCTCTTTGGTACAGTGCTACCAACAATGGTCTTTGCCGAAGTGATGGCAGAGAATAAGAAAGGAATAATCGTGAACTTCAGTTCGGAATCGGCCCTACGCCCGTTAACACGTGTAGTGGGTTATGGTACAGCAAAGGCTGCAATCACAAACTATACCAAATATATGGCCGCAGAGTTAGCTACTAAATTCGGAAACGGTCTACGAGTAAATGCTATAGCACCAGGTTTCTTTATAACCGAGCAGAACCGTGCATTGCTCACCAATCCAGACGGCTCCTTGACCGAGCGTGCTAAAACAATCATTGCACATACTCCATTCGGCTGTTTTGGTGAACCCGAAGATTTGTATGGCACGATACAATATCTCATCAGCGATGCTTCGAAGTTTGTGACCGGAACTGTTGCTGTGGTTGATGGTGGATTTGACGCTTTTTCTATTTGATGAACTTAATACACGAAATTATATGTACTTATGCGAACAAACATGGCGCTGGTATGGTCCTAACGACCCCGTGAGCCTACAAGATATCAAACAAGCCGGCGCTACCGGCATCGTAAACGCCCTGCATCACATCCCAAATGGCGAGGTGTGGACAGTAGAAGAAATCCAGAAACGTAAACAGCTCATCGAGGATGCCGGATTGGTATGGTCGGTGGTAGAGAGCGTACCTGTGCACGAGCATATCAAGACACAAACGGGCGACTACTTGGCTTATATCGAAAACTATAAGGAAAGCATCCGCAATCTGGCCGCTTGTGGTGTACATACAGTGACCTACAACTTCATGCCTGTACTGGACTGGACACGTACGGACTTGGCCTATACGATGCCTGATGGTTCTAAAGCCTTGCGCTTCGAGAAAGCCGCTTTCGTGGCATTCGACCTCTTTATCCTTCAACGCCCCAATGCTGAACAAGACTATACGCCCGAGGAGATTGCCAAGGCCAAAGCCCGCTTTGAGCAAATGAGCGAAGATGATAAGTTATTGCTCACCCGCAACATGATTGCTGGCTTACCTGGCTCGGAAGAGAGCTTCACGGTGGCCCAGTTCCAACAAGCCTTGGACCGCTACGACGATATCGATGCCGAACAGCTACGCGCCAATCTTATCTTCTTCCTGAAAGAGATAGCTCCTGTGGCCGATGAGGTGGGTGTAGATCTAGTGATTCATCCCGATGATCCTCCCTATCCTATCCTAGGCTTGCCACGCATCCTCAGCACGGAGGAAGATTTCGAGAAGCTAATCGCCGCCGTGCCCAATCCGTCAAATGGTCTATGCCTCTGCACAGGCTCCTTTGGTGTGCGTGGCGACAATGATCTGGCAGGCATGATGGAACGCTTTGGCGACCGCATCAACTTCGTACACCTACGTAGCACCCAACGCGACGAAGAAGGCAACTTCTACGAAGCCAATCACCTGGAAGGCGATGTGGATATGTATGGTGTGATGAAGAATCTGCTATTGTTGCAGCAACGCCGCCAATGCTCCATCGCTATGCGTCCCGACCACGGCCATCAGATGATAGACGACTTGAAGAAAAAGACCAACCCTGGGTATTCTTGCCTGGGACGACTACGTGGTCTGGCCGAACTTCGTGGATTGGAATTGGGTATAGCGAAGTCTATCCTGTAA
>CAMTPC010000221.1 GCA_947074295.1 uncultured Bacteroides sp.
CCTTCGCGTGGTTTGCGGTCGCCAAAGCTACGACGTTCGCCTCCTTCGCGTGGTTTGCGGTCGCCAAAGCTACGACGTTCACCTCTCTCGCCACGTTCTCTAGGTTCGCGACGTTCGAATCTGGGCTTATCCCCCTCTTCGCCTGTGGCAACTTCCTCACCATTCTCGTTTAGTTCGGTTTTGAAGTCTTTGTAGCGGCCGTCGAAAAGCTCGTATTTGCGGAACTGGCATTCTAATGCACCATTAAACAGTTCGATCTTTTCGCTTGGTTTAAGGCCGATCTGATCGAAACATTCTTCGCGATACGATAAAATCCAAGCATCGTTCCCCGTGAATTCATGTTTCAGCTTGCTGCCGATAATCTTATACAAGCCCAATAGGTCATTGGTTGAGATACGTTCGCCATATGGAGGGTTGGTCACCATCAATGCCTTCTCAGCAGGTTTTTGGAACTGCTGTATGGGTTGCACCTTCAAGATGATATCCTTTGAAACGCCTGCTGCCTTCACATTGAAAAGAGCAATCTCGTGCGCTTTTGGATTATTATCAAAACCATATATCTTATGTTCGAACTCGCGTTCTTGACTGTCGTCATTATAGATTTCATCAAACAGCTCTTGATTAAAATCTTTCCACTTCTCAAAAGCGAATTCTTTGCGGAATACGCCGGGCGCGATGTTGCGAGCAATCAGTGCCGCTTCGATGGGTATAGTACCCGATCCACACATCGGATCAATAAGATCGCATTCGCCTTTCCAGCCTGTCATCAAGATCATGCCCGCGGCAAGCACCTCGTTGAGTGGAGCTTCCACCGCTTCTTGGCGATAACCGCGTCGATGCAGTGACTCGCCAGATGAGTCTAGTGCCAAGGTACAGTCATGTTGAGCGATATGGATATGAATCAGCACATCGGGTTTGTTGATGCGCACCGATGGGCGTTCGCCTGTCTTTTCGCGGAAGTAGTCCACGATAGCATCTTTTACTTTATAAGACACAAACTTAGAGTGTCTGAATTCGTCGCTAAACACCACTGCATCCACGGCAAAAGTTTTTTTAGCGTCCATGATTTCCTCCCAAGGAAAGTTTTTCACCTCTTCATACACCTCGTCAGCATTCTTGGCCTTGAAGTTTTTGATCGGTTTCAAGATACGGATAGCTGTACGCAGACAGAAATTGGCTTTGTACATCATCGATTTGTCACCACTGAATGATACCATACGTCTGCCGATCTGAATATCGTTAGCGCCTAGGTTCATCAGCTCTTCTGCCAATACGGTTTCTAATCCTTGAAAGGTTTTGGCTATCATCTCAAATTGTTCACTCATAACAAATTTTGCGCCTTTTGCCGGTAGAGTCTCCTCTCTGTTGGCTGGCTGTTTTTAGTTAATGGATAGTTTAAATATTTTATCTTCCCGGTCTGCTTGCTCTATGGCGAAAGGCAGGCAAAGGAAGTGTCTATTTTTTCGCTTTAGGCTGCACGATGCGTACGCCGGCAGGTACATTCTCCGTCACCCATATATTGCCTCCCACCGTGGCATCTTTGCCGATGGTGATACGGCCTAGGATAGTTGCATTGGAGTAGACAATAACATTGTCCTCCAATATTGGGTGACGTGGTATTCCTTTGATGGGTTTTCCTTCTTCGTCTAGCGGGAAGCTCTTAGCACCTAGTGTCACACCCTGGTACAGCTTCACATGGTCGCCAATGATGCTGGTGGCACCTATCACCACACCTGTGCCATGGTCGATAGTGAAATAACTTCCTATCTGTGCGGCAGGGTGTATGTCGATACCCGTTTCGCTATGCGCCATTTCGGTGATGATACGTGGAATCAAGGGCACATTGAGTTTCAGCAGTTCATGGGCAATGCGATAGTTGCTGATAGCTTTGATAGCTGGGTAGCAGCAAATCACCTCACCAAAGCTTTCGGCTGCGGGGTCGCCATTATAGGCGGCTTCCACATCAGTAGCCAAAAGGCGTCGCAAGTAGGGCAGTTGGCTGATAAAGGCAGCGGCTAGTCGTGCCGCTTCTTCGCGCTTGGGTTCAGTCAGGCAATCGCAGTCGCCATTGCTGCCAAAACACAGTCCTGCCAAAATCTGTTCGGTGAGCAGATTGAACAAGGTTTCTACATTGACTCCAATATGGTAATTGATGGTGTGGCTGTTGATGGTCGAATTGCCATAATAGCCGGGAAAAAGAATGGCACGCGCCAGATCGATGATTTCGTGTAACACTCGGGCAGAAGGTAGTGGCTCACCATCTCTGTGTTGGTGGAACAGTCCCTTGTACGATTGGCTCTCCGAAAGCTCATCGACGGCTTTTGTCAGCATGTTGGTGAAGTTTAATGAACTCATTAGCTTCGTATATGTCCTTAAAGATCTTTATATTGTCCGCAAAGATAATCAATATTTGCGCTTATCTGCTAATTAACGGCCAATATTACGATATTGTTTCGCTCGTCAGATGCCTTATAACACTGTGAAACGACTTTTTTGCTAATTTTCGAGATGTACAAAAAGAAATGGTGCCGGGCTTATCGCAAGCACGGCACCATATATAATTTTTCTCAGGTTATTTTAAGTATTAGAAGTAAAGAGGTATTATAAAAAGATTGGTTTTAGATTACATGTTGTCCATTGTAACGGTCATTTCGGGAGCCAATACAAATGTGCTTTTCTTAGCGTCCCACTTGTAATAGTTTGTAGTCACCGTTTTACCGCTATATGTATATGTCACGCGAAGGTCATTTTGCCAAGAGTTTTTGTTCGAATTCCATTTCATGGTTTCGCTCTCAGTCATGCGCTTCTGATCGTCATATTTGTAGCTATATTTCATATAGTTTGTCAGCGTGTTGCCATCTTTTTTGTAAACGGTCTGAGCTACCATCACACCATCAACTTCTTCCACATTGTGGATAAGGTTTCCATCGAAACCGCGAGCCGATACAAATGATACACTCATGAAAATAGCAACTACTGCAAGGATTGTTTTGAATAAGAATTTAGTCTTCATGGCTTTTGTTATTTTTAGATTGTTATTATCAATATGATTTGTTTGTTCTTGA
>CAMTPC010000222.1 GCA_947074295.1 uncultured Bacteroides sp.
AGAGATGTCGTACTAGCTGCAACTGGTGAAGTCGCTCCATAATACCCCCACACACGAAAATCAATCATAGTACCAGTTGTTGTCTCCGCAGCTCTAGTTGTGATTGTGCTAAAACCGATAGCGTTACCGTTGTTCTCGTTTTCAGAGATCAAGTCATCTTGCGAGCAAGCAGCGAATAGCATAGTTGCGCCTGCCAAAAGTAAAAGGTTCTTTTTCATAATAAAAAAAATGTATTTAAGTAAATAAGTAATTGTCGCTACATCTCCACGGGTATCCACACCTCGTCCCACGGATCCACTTTGGCGTCCATTCCCGCGCCATCATCCGAAGGAGGTACAAATTCAGTATCCCATTCTAGTATAATATGTTTGTTATTCGTCTCATCGTGCATCTGGTTCGTCACGTCCCATCGCATTGTCCTGTATCCGTTGTCGTCTTTGGTGGCGGTATAGCGCACCTCCACCGATAAATGATTAAGCTGGCTGCCGTCCTCGCAGTGCCCAAATATCTTGAAACTGCCATAGATAGTCTCCGCATCGCTATCCTTGTTGCCATTGAACAAGACGGTAGCCGCCATGTCAGATGCCTTCTCGTCTATCATGCTATAGCTCCGGCTCACCCCGCTGCATGCCATCCCTATGGAGTTGACATAGCGCACTCCCTTCACCTTCCTTATCTCGAAAGTATATTGCACCAATCGCTCAGTGGGGTAAAACATCACTTCCTGCACCTCTCCATCGGGGACCTCCATCACCTCAACCTCCGCTATCTTGTCCAGATAGAGTTGGTCGGGCTCACTTATCAACACCTCTTCCGGATACTGCTGCTTGTACGAGGAGCGTGTTTCGCTCAGCGTGTAGGCCGTGAAGTAGTCATCTTCCTCGTTGCTGAAGTAGATGCTCTCCGTGGCCGAATAGTTGTAGCACATCGCCATATAGCTATTGTTGGGCATTGTTTCTATGATGCCGCCATACTTGTCCATGTCGTTGCGCCCTATCTCAAAATTGCCTTGCGACAAGATGAAGTTGGTTCGCATCTCCCGCACGATTAAAGCGGGTGTGTCTTCCCAGTTTATCACCACCCTGACGTGGCTATAGTGCGGATGCACAAAGCACAAATCCTTGTGTGTGCAGCTTGATATCCCCATCATCAGCCCCATGATATATAAGATCATCTTCCACATAGCTATCTGATATATTTGGGGTTTGCATTGCCTCTGCCCAGCAGCCACACCAGCGATATATCTAGCTTCGTGGGGCCAAAATACTTTCTTTTATGCGTGCTTTGGTACACATAGCAGCCATGGTCGGCGACATACTTCTTATAGTTGCCCGTCACATAGCCCGCGCCTGCTCCGAAATCGATGTTCAGCCGTTTGGCTATCGGCAAGCTGTAGCCGTAGTATAGGCTGATAGCTGTGGTGAGATGGCTCAATTGCCCCTTGTCGGTCAGCTCTATGTCGTAAGTCCCCATCTGCACCCCCACACCGATGTGATGACCGCCGAAGGGGTTTTTCTTGTTGGCTTTGCCCAGCCACTTCCTCAGCTCCACCTCTCCGCCGTAGAGGCGCCAATATTTATTGCGTTTGTCATTCTTCAGCCATGTATAGGTCCATCCGCCCTTCACGGTGAAGCCCTTGCCCAGATAGGCCTCTGCGGCGATATTGGGTACTACAGTAGCCAGATAGAGCATGTTGGTGCTGATGTTCCAATAGTGGTTTCTGCGCATCGGCTTGGCAGCAGATGTTAGCGGCACTATGGGCATCGCCTCCACTTCCGCTTCATCCGTCTTCACTTCTTCGGCGATAGGCGATAGAGGCAGTTCGGGTGTCACTGTTGTGGTGGGTATGGTATCGGGCTGATTATAATAGATTGTGATTGCAGAATACCTGAGATGAGGAAAGATAGCCGTCCGCAGATCCTTGTACGCTTTGCCTTCGTTCAGCCGTTTCAGCAGCTGCATGCGCTTGTCATTCTCCCCTTCGGCGCTTGCCTCCTCCGCCCTTAGGATAGCCAGTATCTCGTCCTTCTGTGCGAGATCGCTTGTATCAATCAGTTCGGCCAAGCGTTCCCAGTCGATGTGGCTGGAGGCATTCCTGATCTTGTCTGGGGAAAGTGTAGTGGTAGAAAGCAATAAGTTGACTAAATGGTTCAGCCTTTTCTGTGCCAACTTCTCGTTGAAGTCTTTAGGCCCATCGGGCGATGCGGCAGAACTGATGTCGACATGTACTATCTCGAACAGGGAAAGGATAGAGTCTATTTGATTAATAGCAGTGCTATTGCCCTTATAGTCTGCATCGAGCCTATACTCATTGATTCGGTAGTGTATATCCGATGAGTAGGCTGTCTGCGCCTGTAGGCCTGATGATAGCAATACGCCCAGTAGGGCAACTGTTATTTTACAATAAAAACTCAGATCCGTTATTCTCATAAAATGTTTGCATAGTAATCAGTCGTGATTTACTTTCTAGTATCGTTAATTAGTGTTTATATCCAGTTCGATAAAATGTATTCTTTCTTCTTTAGGAAAGGTTCTTTATTCTAAAAAATCCTTTTTGCCTAGCAAATCAATAATTATCTATCCAGCTGGTGTAGTAGTAGCAATTCCTTCTATTCATATTGCAGGAAAATACCCCTGCAGCCTATAAAAGCCCCGTATTTTGTGTTTTGAGAGAAACAAGTAGCCTTTTAATAATTATGACTCTTGTTAATACAATGCAAATATATGTAAAGTATTAACATAAAAAACAATTTGTGGATAAAATATTCAACTAATGTTGCATTTTGTGTTGTTTGTGATGTCGCACTTGCTTTGCTTTGCACCCTTGAAGTGGTACATCAAAGCTTCCAGGAAGCACAGATAAAACAACTAATCGCGTTTTCTGCCAACGTTTATCCCTTCCATTCATCGCAAAGCTTTTTGGTTAAACTCTTGTTTATCTCATCTTTTTTGCCGACAATTGTAAACTCGATATTGAGTTCCTTTAAAAAATTAGCCTTATGTGTTCTATGCACGATTCGCTTCTTTCGTGTTTCATCCCCTACA
>CAMTPC010000223.1 GCA_947074295.1 uncultured Bacteroides sp.
GCCATCACATAAGTCACTGGACTACCCACGGCTTCGATCACGACATCTGCACCCATCTCGTGCGTAATCTCTTGTACCCGCTGGTGCACATCTTCTGTTTTCGAGTTGATGATGTGGTGAGCACCACAACGCTTAGCCAAAGCCAATTTTTCGTCATCCAAATCGACCGCGATAACGATAGCCCCGCGAAGCGAAGCGCGCACGATGGCACCTATACCGATCATGCCACATCCGATAACCATCACAGTTTCATTGTCGATGACCTGACCACGTGATACCGCATGGAAACCTACGCTCATGGGTTCGATCAACGCACAATCACGTGCCGAAAGGCTATGTACAGGAATTACTTTTTCCCAAGGCACCAATGCATATTCGCACATCACTCCATTGCGCTGTACGCCAAAAGTTTCATTAAACTGGCAGGCATTGACACGGCCATTGCGACAAGAAGGACAGTTGCCACAACTGGTATAAGGGTTAAGCGTGACATTCATCCCTTGCTTAAACTGTGCTGGCACTCCCTCGCCTACCTCTTCGATTACGGCACCTACTTCGTGACCTGGAATGATAGGAAGGTTCACCATTGGATTCTTGCCTAAGAAGGTATTCAAGTCCGATCCGCAAAAACCTACATATTTGATTCTCACCAATACTTTACCCGCTTCAATCACAGGTTTTTCAATATTTACCACCTTCATTTCAGAAGGATTGGTGATTTGAATTGCTTTCATTTTTTCGTTTATTAATCGCGCCTGAATTATTCAGACATGTTTTTAATATATTCTGGATGAACTAAATTTTTGAAACCGTAGAACTTCATAGCATTCTCTCCAAGGAACATTACTTTTTCCTCATGTGTCAGTTCATGTGATTTCACGATAAAGTCGTACGACATTTTATAGGTGATAGCTGTGATAGTGCGTGGATAGTCCGACCCCCACATCAGCTTTTCCATTCCTACTAGTTCGGCGGCTCGCTTTATAGCTTTTACAGCACCCGTAAAAGGATAGAACTCATCATTAAAAAGCCAAGTGATCCCTCCAGACTCTATCATGACATTGGGATGGCGTGCCAGCTTGACTTGCTCCTCCCAGCCATCACGTGTGACCATGGCAAAATGACCAATTGCAATCTTTAGTTGAGGACATTCTTTAATTACCTCTTCCATCTCGGCTACCTGCATATCACCATCTGCGAGATCTATAGAAAGGATAATATCATGCGCTTCCATATAGCGGAAAAGCTGCATCATCTCATCGCAAGTCAACATCACTCTCCCATTTTTCAGGAAAAGACGCTGAGCTGGTATTTTAATGGCTTTAAAGCCTTGCGCTATCAACTCTTTGCCTTGTTGGAAGTAACCTGATCGACGATACTCGCACATGCCACACATTAAGAAACGATTGGGAAAACGACGCACTACATCGAGCAGATAGTCGTTTTGAAAACCATCGATAAATTCCTGCGTGATGACAGCCGCCGAAACTTGTGCATAGTCCATATTGGATAAAAATACCTCAGCACTATTCACTCCATCAATCATGAATGGAGGAATCATCTGGCGCACTTCACCCATGAAAAGCGAGCGACCATTGTCAAGTGTCTTTATTGGAAGATCATCAACAATCGTGTCTTGTTTCAACCAAAGGTGCGCATGTGCGTCTATAATCGTATAATTCATCATCCAGGATGTTTAAGAGTTTTTCCACCACACGCGCTGCTGGTCGCCGATAATATTTTGTACCGCCTTTACCATATCCCAATCAATAGGATCATTGAGATAAGCCACGCTCTTTTTCACGTTAGCCGGATTGGAAGTACTAAATAGTGTAGTGCTGATAGCAGGGTTGCTCACCGAAAACTGGAAAGCCAGTTTTTCGATAGGATAGCCTTTCTCCTTGCAGTATTCAGCAGCTTTCTGACAAGCCTCGACCAATGGTTTTGGCGCAGGGTGCCATGCTGGGATACCTCGTTCGCTGAGCAAACCCATAGAAAGTGGCGAAGCATTGATTACTCCGATTTCTTTCGATTTGAAATAGTCCAGATAATCACCTAGCTTATCGTCATTAAGACAATAGTGGCAGAAGCTCAATACAGATTCAATGCTACCAGCTGGCGCATGATCGATGACCCACTTGAGATTTTCCAACTGCAAATCGGTAATACCAACATGACCTACAATACCTTTATCGCGAAGCTCTACAAGAGCAGGCAGCGTTTCCTGCACTACCTGATTCATATCCGAGAACTCAACATCATGCACATTAATCAAATCGATATAATCGATATGGAGGCGCTCCATACTTTGGAAAACACTTTCCTGAGCACGCTTAGCACTATAATCCCATAGGTTCACGCCATTTTCTCCATAACGACCCACTTTTGTAGACAGATAATACTTATCACGAGGTATATCTTTCAAAGCCTTGCCCAATACGGTTTCGGCTTTATAATGTCCATAATATGGTGAGACATCGATAAAGTTCAGTCCCAAATCGATAGCCGTAAAAACCGCATCAATGGCTTCTGTCTCTTTAATAGAGTGAAATACGCCACCCAAAGATGATGCCCCGAAACTAAGTTCGGAAACCTTCATACCAGTTTTTCCGATTTCGTTGTATTTCATATTTCTTTAGCTTTTAGAAATTAAATATTCGTATGTTATTCAAACTTCAAAGTGAAGTGGGCCTGGTAATCACCCGAAGCCCAATAGGCTTGCGATGAAGGTCCGATCAAGTCAGTTGTATTCACCTTGTTGCGCACAGGAGGAATCACCTTCATCAAGCTGATGCCAGTAGCTGGCAGTCTATAAAGTATTTCATCACGACCATCACGAGGTTGATATACACCGACATATGCATCGGGAGTGCGATTGATGAAATTGATGATACCCTCTTTAGTCGTGATCTGCATCCATTGTACATCCGCGAAATAGCCTTTAAACTCTGGATAGGTGAAACTTTCGCCTGGGATAGGATCATTGT
>CAMTPC010000224.1 GCA_947074295.1 uncultured Bacteroides sp.
TACGCACAAACTATAAACGAACAACTTATGAATGAAACGAAGTTACCACTCTTTTAAAAAAAAGCATCAATAAACCCAGTATCGACGCGACCTGTATGCTATGTAGAAGAAACAAGATAGAAGCGATAATGATTGAAAGAATATACCTAAATAATTGAAAAATATCGCAAAATTTCTATTACAACACAAGGGAGATAAATAAATAATAAAGACAAGACAGAAGTGAGTTCAAAAACTACATATAGACGAATAAATAGTTTAATTGAGGATAATAAGTTAAATAAACAACGATTAATGGCAAAGTTGTTAAAATGAAAGCGGGTACGAAAAAATTATTTTTTCAGAACAACACTTTATTCGCAAATCAAGACAAGCACAAACAAGGAAACATTTATACAAATAGCCTTTTAAGGGTGGTTTATGTTCTATAAAAAGAAAAATGGGCGAAACAGAAAAGATGAACATTTGAGCATTAAAAAAGCCATCCGAGGATTATCGGATGGCTTTTGGAAAGGTGTGATATCTAAGAATTTATTCTACACCCAATGATTGTAGCACTGCCTTGATCTTAAGATCGGCTGTGGCTTCGGCTTTTTCGAAGTCGGCACGTGTTGGCATGTCGGCATGCACTTCCACATAGAACTTGATCTTGGGCTCTGTACCCGATGGGCGAACAGAAACTTTGGTACCGTCTTCGGTGAAGTATTGTAGCACGTTAGACTTGTCGGGCATATCTATTTCGGAGATATGTCCTTGCGCATCGGTCATCTTCAGCGTCTGGAAGTCTTTGATGACTACCACCTTGGAACCCGCGATCTCTTTGGGAGGAGTGTTGCGGAAGTTGGTCATCATTTGCTTGATCTCGTCGGCGCCGCTCTTACCGGGTTTCACCACGCTGATGCCTTTTTCTTTAGAGTAGCCATACTCTACATAGATATCCAGCAACAGCTCGTAGAGTGTTTTGCCTTGGTCTTTTGCCCAAGCTGCCACTTCGGCAATGAGGCAACAAGCCGATACGGCATCTTTGTCGCGTACGAAGTCTTCGGCAAGGAAACCGTAGCTCTCTTCGCCACCACCGATATATACTTTCTGACCTTCTACAAGGCGAATCTCGCGAGCTATCCATTTGAAGCCGGTGTAGCAGTCCATCATCTCGATGCCATTCTTGTCGGCGATCTTCTTGATAAGCTCTGTAGTCACGATGGTTTTTACCACGAACTCTTTGCCAGTCATCTTGCCTAGCTTCTTGTACTGAGTGATGATGTAGTAAAGATAGATGAGACAAGTTTGGTTACCATTGACCAATACCCAGTTGCCTTTATCGTCCTTGCAAGCGATACCTACACGGTCGGCATCGGGGTCGCTAGCCATCACGAGGTCGGCATCTAGCTTCTTGGCCAAATCGACTGCCATAGAGAGGGCTTCTGCATTCTCGGGATTGGGCGACACTACAGTAGAGAAGTTGCCGTCTGGCACCATCTGCTCGGGCACGGTGTGCACGTTGTCAAAGCCCCAATCCTTGAGGGCACGTGGGATGAGCACGGCACCTGTACCATGGATAGGTGTGTAGACAATGCTGAGATCTTTTTGACGCTGGATAACCTCGGGGTCGATAGACACCGTGCGAACAGCATCCAAGTATTTCTTGTCAATGTCTTCGCCGATGATGTGTATCAGCTCTGAGTTGCCCTTGAACTTGATATCGGCAGCTGAAGCGATCTTGTTCACCTCGTCGATGATGCCTTTATCGTGGGGCGCCAATACCTGCGCACCATCATCCCAATAGGCTTTGTAGCCATTGTATTCCTTGGGATTGTGTGAGGCAGTAAGGATGATACCACTCTGGCAGCCAAGGTAGCGGATAGCGAAAGACATCTCGGGTGTGGGACGCATACCGTCGAACAGATACACCTTGATGCCATTGGCCGAGAAGATCTGTGCCGATGACTCAGCGAACAGACGGCTATTGTTGCGGCTATCGTGACCTACAACCACAGAAATCTGTGGCAGGTCCTTGAAGTTTTCGAGCAAATAGTTGGAGAGGCCCTGCGTAGCGGCTCCCACGGTATAGATATTCATGCGATTGGTGCCCACGCCCATGATGCCACGAAGTCCACCTGTACCAAATTCGAGGTCTTTGTAGAAGGCTTCGATGAGATCGGTCTTGTCTTCGTTATCGAGCATGCGCTTCACCTCTGCCTGCGTTTCGGCATCGTAAGCTGGTGTCAACCACTTTTCGGCTTTTTCAGTCACCTGTTTGATTAGATCCTGGTTTTCCATTTTACTATCGTTTTAAATTAATATTATTATCTTTGCATAAGAAAGGCAAATATAAGTAAAGAACTTTTTTCGGGGAAATTATTCCCCGAAAATGTTTAGCCTATTTACTACCGATCAAGGGTTGATCTTATAACGATTGCCGGTCTGCTTCACATATTCCTGAAGGAATTCTTTAGGATAGCCATCGCGGATAACTCCTGCAGGCTGGCCAATGCTATTACGCTGGAACGAACCGTCGGCATTGGTCTTACGTGTAACGCCATCGGCATACTTCACCAATATATACTCGCCCAAACGCTTCCAGTCGGAGAAAGTGCTCTGTGCCATCATATCGGTATATGAGGTGAGGAACTCGACAGCGGCAGCCTTGTCCTTCTTGTGCAACTTGGCGGCTACTTCCTCGATACCTGGCTGTGCCTCGAAGAAGGTGCCTTCTAGGCGTTGTTGCTCGGCACGTACGTCGCCGATCATCAGGCTATAGCGGGGATAGACCATATTGGACACCCAGTTGAAGATCCAGAATGCGGAGTTCCAAGAGAAGGTGATATAATCGGCACCATCGACACGTGTGTAGCACACGGGGGCTTTGGTGGCACAACAGTAGACAGGGGTGAAGACAGTCATATTGGCATCATCGGTACCGAACCAAAGCACACCGCCCACTGCATCGGGCAAAGAGGCACGCAT
>CAMTPC010000225.1 GCA_947074295.1 uncultured Bacteroides sp.
TCGTCTGCCCATACCCCCTAACCCCGATGCTCATTACAAGCACCAGCACCAGTAAAATGCGGTTCATATATTGTGTATTCATATCCTTGCTTTGTTTTTGTTGCTTCTATCTACTTTTCTTTTTTCTATCTTTTGACCTGGCTACGGCTGCTCCACTATCAGGTAGATCTTGCGCTGCAGGATGATATAGTTCCCTAGGTTGTCGGGGTCCTCAATCTTGTATTGCAGGGTGAAGAGCACCTTGCCTGGCGTAGTACCCAGCACGGTGGCGTTGTACCACCCATCCACGTTGTTGTAGTCGATGTACTTTGATGACCCCAAATCGGAAAGGATATCACCTACACTCGTAGTGGGTGACACTGCCTCTACCGTTATGCTAGGGTTCTGATTCAGCGGATCATCGGGGATGGGCGTGTTGGTAGCAGCGTTGTACAGCTGCGGACGTAGAGTCATCAGACCACCACTTTTCACTGTCACAAAAAACACCTCGCTGGGATCGCTTGTAATCACTGCCGGACTATATCCGCCAATAGGAGGGAAGAAGTCGATACGAGGGTTGAACTCGTAGTCGCTCAGCTTCACAGGAATCTTCAGGAAGTCGTTGCGACGCAGGGAGGGGGCACTCTCGGCCAGCGCATAGCGGATGGCTTGGGTAGCACCACCTTCGCGGCGTGTGGTCAGCGTGAACCCGATGTACTCGGATATCGGCTTCTTCGACTCGTTGACGTAAAGGGTGTACGTCACCTTATCCTTGATCAAACTGTTGATTTTAGGGCTACCAGTCTTCACTACTTGTAGCGCCCAGTTGTTGGAGGCATCCTTGATGTCTCCTGTGCTGTAATTGCCGGATTTCGATGTACTCGGCATCAAAGGATAGTCGTTGCTATCCAGATTAGAAAATAAGTAGATATTGTCGTTGTCGTTTGTGGTCACATGATTCATCGTGATCTCTTCGATCGTGATGGGCGTTTCGCTCATCGAGGTAAAGGTGAATTCTACCTTGGCCAGCATTCTGAATAGAGGTAGGTCTACCAATTGGTTCAATTCATTGTTGAGGGTCACCTCCACCACATTGCTCATGGGGATAGGTGAAGTCGAAGGATATTCTCTATTGCCCGCTACAGTGGTAGTCAATGCCATTGCCACATCAGGAGTGATGTATTTCCCTTCTTCAAAGGCTGTTGGCAGGGACATATTGGCGAATACATAGATATGTTTCTTTCCCTCATATACTTTTTTGGTTCCTGGAGTCAGTTCCCCATCAAAGTAGTGGCTATATGCGCTCTTGCTAGTATTCACCGATTCCTCTTCTATGCCATTGCTTGGAGTCGTCAAGGCATTGCCGTCGGCATCTTGAAAGCTATTTCTATGCATTGCCACCTCTACCAAACCCTTGTCGTTGACGATAGCGATGTGCCAATCATAAAACCATTCATCGCTTGTGGCATAGCTATCCGACAGTGTTCCTTCGGGCAATCCGCGCGAGAGATTAAAAGACAGACTGTTCAGCGGCTGTGGTTCTTTTTCAGTTTCTTGGCCATTATCGTCTATTGCCTCGCAGCTACTCAGCAGTGCCAGCAGCAGGGCTATCAGTGTTAGGTTATATTTTTGCAGCAGACTCTTCATATCTTGTTTGGCTCTTTTCGGTTTTATAAAATGATTTCCGGATTCTCTATCACGTTCCAGGGCACCACCCATATCTTAAATTCTACATTCTTCGTGATGGGTATCAGGTCGTTCTTATCTTCGCTACCCAGTCCCTTAAACGAGTTGATGGTGATGCGGTAGATATTGTTGCGCACGATGCCATACTTCATGATGCGGTCTTCGCTATCGCTCCCCTCTTCGGAGTGGCGTATATAGTAAACAAAGTAGCACTCTCCATCCTTGTAGGTGATGACGTCTGGTCGTTGAAGCACGGTGGTGCTATCCACATGGGGTTGGCTCACAGTATCGAGATACTCGTTTACCTTCACCACTAGCCTAGTAATTGATGTGTATATGACGTTTTGGAAGGTATAAAAGGTTTCCCCTGGATTTGCGCCATTCGGTACATATACGCAGCGCAGATTCAGTGCTGTCACATAGTGTAGCTTGTCCAGATTGCTACTTTTATTGATGGTGTTCTCCTGTGTGTAGCTCAGAATGTAGGGCATATTCACACCCATCTGTATCACTGGCATCCATGAGTTGAAGTCGCTGTAGTAGTCATCGTACCAAGGACTCTTGCTGCCATTCTTTTTCTCGTTCGATTTTGGATCTACCACATAGTTGGTGCTGGCTTTGGTTGGTATGTCCGTTTTTTCTACACCGATACGGGTTATAGAGTTCATATCGATATCGCCCTCATTGACTTGTCCACTACCTATAGCTTCTGCCACATGTTTCAGCAAATAGCTGCCTTGGTTGTACTTGTTAATCAGCTGAATGCCATAAAGCCTCACTTTATCATTGGAAGTGCCCACTTCTGGCCTCACTTTAAACTCATAAAATCCTCTTCCTTGTGCGTCAGTGTAATATTCTGCTCCATTCCCCGTAGGTCCAGTAGTTGGTATGATGTCCACCCTGGCTGCTAGACGCTCCAAGTAGGCAGTAGCCGTAGCAGGGTTGTCGTAGTCGTTGCCGTGGTTCACGGTCACCTTGGCTTTATCCATTTCTGTGACAGACTTAAAGCGCGAGGTCATGATAAAGCGGTTATAGTCTTTTATATCCGTGGCGCTTTGCCAATGGTCGCCCGAGAATATGAAATTTTGTAGGTCTTTCAGTGTCTTTATCTGGTCAAACTGGAAGAAGTAGGCATTGGCCACCACCACCATGTAGTAGGTTTTCCCAGACGTTATGTTCTTTAGCTCGATGGGACGAGTATTCCAAGATGCATCTGTTGTGGTTTGATTGATCAGGATAGGATTCTCGCAAAACTCTGTGATTACCTCGAT
>CAMTPC010000226.1 GCA_947074295.1 uncultured Bacteroides sp.
TTATATATTATAATGATTTGCTATTGAGTTTTGAACAAATAACATTTAATCACACGGATTCGTGAATAAAGGATGTGAGGATTAAGATTTGTTTGTTTCAAATTGATATACCAGCCGTCAATGTCATGGCGAGGTGCCTACTCTTCATTTTTAGAGTATGTTTCTTTACTTTTCAATATAGCCTCACTCACCGCACTGACCACACCTGCTCACTCAGCTGAGTAGCCTTACTCGACCGATAGAAAAAGTGAATTGTGTAAATGAAGGATAATCAGTTAGATACCCCAGTTCATGACGTTGTCTAAAACCGATTCGTCAAACTCTCCGAACCATTCGTGTAGTTTGGCTTTAGCGCGCTCTTTCATGTCGGGAGTGATATTGACCCATACTAAGCGAACCACCCATAACAAAGCGGCAAAATCATCTGTAAACCCCATTACGGGTATGGCATCGGGTATCAAGTCCAGCGGAAGGATGAAGTAACCCAGTGCGCCATAGATTTTCAATTTATCAGCTTTTGATACTTCGGGCGAAGTAGCTACATATTGTAGTAGTAGCACCAAGTAGACCGTTTTCAGCCCAGCTGCTTTGGCAACATTTGTCAGTTTTTCCCACAACTTGCCGGGTGCATAGTCTTTCGCATATTTCACGAGGTCAGTCGAATCTTTCATAACTGTTCTATTCTTAGGGAATTAAGTTTTGAGATTTAATGGTGCATCCTTTATGGATGAAGTGCGATATTAGTCAATAATCTTGAATCTTACAACTTTTAGCGAAGTAAATCATCGAGAGGCGCTGGTATAGATCACAAAAAAAAAATATTCATCCCGATTTTACTTTTGCTATTTTTTCAGGTCTTATTAATAGAACGCTGATTTTGATGAGCTCAGAGAGAATAGCGGTATTAAGATGAAAGGTTACACTAATTATGGAAACTATGGATCTAAAATATAAGATAGCTTTACTCATTGTCGGATTGATATTGGGGTATTTCCCTTTATCGGCACAACGCTACTCGACGGGCCAATATAGAAGAGCCGATAAGCCAATGGTGACAAAAACGACTAGGCCTCTTCGAAACGGCATCACCTTTAGTCAAAAAGAACGTTTTGCGATGTTGATAAGATACCTGCACAGACACCAGTTTATAGGTGTCAGTAGATACGCTAAAATGATGGGGCTGACAAACGAAGTGGCTGCTACAGAGTTGCAAGGCTTCACTTATGACTGTGGGAAGAATGTGATGATGCTAGTGATAGATGATGAAAAAATGTACACGCTGCGCCGCTGATGTGGCTAATGTGACTGAAAACGAATGACAGATACTGATATAATAGTGATGATGGGAAAGAATCCTGAGAAGGGGTTCAAAATGTTGATGGCGAGTTATAAGCAATCAGTCTACTGGCACATACGCCGACTGGTGGTGACGCACGACGATGCTCAGGATGTGATGCAGGAAACTTTTGTACGGATTTTCCTGTCCATCACCAGCTTTAAAGGCAATGGCACGCTGGCTGCATGGATCTATCGGATAGCTACCAATGAATCATTGCGCTTGCTGAATTGCCGTAAGGAGGTGATGCTGGGCATGGATAGCACGGAAGCCAATCTGGAGAGACTGATGACGGATGAGTACGTGGACTACTCGGACTTGGAAGCGATAAAACTGCAAAAGGCCATCTTGTCGCTGCCCACCAAACAGCAACTGGCGTTTAACCTGCGTTATTATGACGAACTGACTTATGACGAGATAGCGCAAGTGATGGAAATAACATCGGCCAGTGCCAAAACCAACTATCACATCGCTAAGGAGAAGATCGTAGAATATATTAATACACACAATTGAAAATGATAAAGGATGATTTTGAAATGAATAGAATAGGGAAGAGAATGCCCTATACCGTTCCTGATGACTTTTTCGGGAAGATCGAGCGGAATGTGTGGAGCGAGATAAAGGAAGGTACGAAGCAGGTTGATGAAAGGAGGAAACCAGTCATACCGGTGTTTGCCAAGATAATGTCGATAGCAGCGGCGGCAATCATACTGATTCTTATCGTCAACGCTAATCTGATGGAAAACCAAGTGGATGAATTTATCGAGATAGAAAAGGCTTTCGCGGGCCTCAACAGTGATGATCAGGCCTATCTGCTGGATGTTTATGGAGAAGATGTTTTTATTAATAATTAAAATATAAGAATATGAAGAGTGTTTTGAAAATGATGCTAATAGCTATTGCTATGGTGGCTTATTGTGCTACTGGTTATGCGCAGGGTGAAAAGAAAGAACGTCCATCACGCGAGCAGCTTGCAGAGACGCAAGCGAAGCATATCGCCCAAAAGATGGCGATGGATGATGCGGTGAGCCAAAGGTTCATCAAAGTGTACTGTGAATATCAGCAGGAGTTATGGGCGCTTCGTCCTGAAGGGAAAAAAGAGAAATCTACCAATCAAGAGGCTTTAACTGATGCACAGGCGCAGCAGATGATCAAGGATCGTTTCCAGCACAGCCAACAGGTATTGAACTTGCGCGAAAAGTATTATGCGATGTATAGCCAATTCTTGTCTCAGAAGCAGATATTGCGTATCTATGAGATGGAAAAGCAGATGACCAATCGTATGACTCAGAAACCCAATGGCAATCGAGGTAGGGATACTAGACGTGGACAGAGATAAAGGCTAACTTATAACTAATAAAGCCGACAATAAGAATTATAATCGTTCTTATTGCCGGCTTTGTTTTTGTTATATACTGGTTATAGCTTTAAATCTTCTTCGGCTTTGGGCAAATCGTGCACGTGGTTGCGAAGTATCTGGTTGATGGTGCTCTCCAATACGTTGTTTTCTTG
>CAMTPC010000227.1 GCA_947074295.1 uncultured Bacteroides sp.
TCAATCGTAAGGCCGGAGAAATGTCATGGAACGACCTAGAAACCATGCTGGCAGGTTTTGCCTATGACGCCTACTTCAATCGGTCGGAAGAAGCACTAAACAACTACTTCACCGTCTGGGACTATGCCATGAACCAAGGATTTGCTTATGGCAGTGGAATGGGTACTAATCATCACTACGGCTACCAGGTGCGCAAGATATATACCACCGCATGGCTGATGCGCGAGCATATCTATAATCATGCACTCAAAGATGACATTCTCAATACGCTAGAATTCTGGTCGGCACTTCCCGAGACGAGACTTACTTATCAGTATGGAAGGGATGAGCTGCTCGATACTTGGCACACGCTATTGATGGCTAAGACTATCGCAGCTATGATTCAGCCCGATATCCACCAACGCGATAGAGCCATCCGCGGACTGTCGCGCTGGGTATCCTCATCACTGACCTTTACGCCTGGCACAATAGGAGGTATCAAGGTAGACGGCACGACCTTTCATCATGGTGGGTTCTATCCTGCCTACACCACCGGCGCACTGGCCACGCTGGGACAATATTGTGCATTTACTGGAGGTACGGAATACGGAGTGAGCCGCGAAGGTAGACAGGTACTGAAATCGGCCCTTGAAGCCATGCGCAACTACTCCAACCTACACGAGTGGGGCACTGGCATTGGGGGAAGACACCCCTTTCGCGGTAGCATGAAAAAAGATGATATAGAGGCCTTTGGACTATTGGCTTTAGCGGGCGACCTGAGTAAGGCTGACCAAGAGCTTGACCAAGGCTTGGCTGCAGACTATCTAAGGCTGCTCCATGACAAGACTACGGAATTGTCCACTTTCTTCCAATCAAAAGGCATCAAAGCAGCCAAAGCGCCCGAAGGTTTCTTTGTTTACAACTATGGTGCAGCGGGTGTTTTCCGACGCGACAACTGGATGGTGACCTTGAAAGGCTACAACACCGATGTGTGGAGTAGCGAGATCTATACCAAAGACAACCGCTACGGGCGTTACCAAAGTTATGGATCGGTACAGATTATGGGGAAGAGTGCGCCCAACTCACGCCGGGTTAACGGGTTCACCGAAGAAGGATGGAACTGGAACCGCCTGCCGGGCACTACTACAATTCATCTACCTTTCGAATTGCTCGACAGTCCACTTCCCGGCACCATGATGGCCCACTCTAAAGAAAATTTTGCAGGATCGAGCTCTCTGGAAGGACAAAATGGTGTGTTCGCTATGAAACTGATGGAACGAAACTTCAAGAACTTCACAGCCGATTTCGTAGCTCGTAAGTCTGTATTTTGCCTCGGCAATCGTCTCATCTTCTTAGGAAGCGACATCAGCAACAGCAATGCGGAATATCCTACTGAAACCACACTGTTCCAGACGGTAGACAACAAGAAGGCTATTCTTGACATGGATGGATTCTGGCTGCATGACGGCTATGACAACTATTATCATGTGGTGGAGGGAAACTGTAAAGTGAACTGTGGCGAACAAATCTCACGCCATGAAAAGACACGTCAAGAAACACGGGGTGCATTTGCCTCGGCATGGATAGATCATGCCCACTCCCCACAAAAGCAGGGATATGAATATATGGTATTGATACAACCAGTTAAAGAACAACTGGCAGCATTCCAAGTTGACAAAGCCTACCAAGTGCTTCGCCGTGATAGTGTAGCGCATGTAGTGTATGATTCGCTAACTGATATTTACGCTTATGCCGCATTCGAATGTTATCGCCCAGACAATGATCCATTGATCGCGGAACTGCCCGAAGAAACAATCGTGATATGGAGAAAAGGCGAGACGGATATCATCATGAGTGTTTGCGATCCTAATCTCAATATAGAGGAAAAAGCCTATACCACTCGTCAACCTAGTCGTCCTATACAGAAAACAATACGACTTAAAGGTGAATATGATCTAGAAAATGGCTCTGACAACGTGTCACTTACCTCCCATAGCGGAAATACGGAGATTGTCATCCAGTGCCAACACGGACAGCCTGTGGAGTTTGTACTGAAACATATCTAATGTAATAATCGACTTAATGGGTATAAAATTATATTATAAACGTTTTGGACATGTCTTCTGTACGATTTTGTCTTTCACTCTACCCCACTAGGTTTATCTTTGAGCTATTAAAATCTAACTAACAGAACCAACATAAATTATGAGAAAATCACTTTACAATCTTTCATTACTATCCACAGCGGCGCTGGCGACAGCCTGCGGGAATACACAACAGAAAAACCAGCGCAACACGGAGTTAGACCGCCCTAACATCATTTATATATTTGCTGATGATCTAGGCATCGGCGACCTGAGCTGCTATGGAGCCACTCGTATCAGCACCCCCAACATTGACCGCTTGGCGGGACAAGGGGCGCAGTTCAGCAATGCCTATACCACATCTGCTACTAGCACCCCATCGCGCTATGGCTTGCTGACGGGCATGTATCCTTGGCGACAACAAAACACGGGTATTGCACCAGGCAACTCGGAACTAATCATCGATACTAACTGTGTGACGATGGCCGACATGATGAAAGGTGCGGGCTATGCCACAGGTGTGGTGGGCAAATGGCATCTGGGTCTAGGAGCCGAGGGAGGTACAGATTTTAATAAAAAGATTTCGCCCAACACGC
>CAMTPC010000228.1 GCA_947074295.1 uncultured Bacteroides sp.
GACAATTCACTTACTACAGCCGAACGTCAGCAATATGCGGCTGAGGCTAAGATCTTCCGTGCCATGATTCTGTTTGATATGGTGCGTCTATGGGGCGATATACCTGTAGTTACTGAGATTGGTGATGATATCACCGCCGAGAACATCGAAGAAGTCTATGAGCAGTACTTCCCCACACAACTTCCCGAAGTGGAGGTATATCAACAAATCGAGAAGGATTTGTTAGAGGCTTTGACCTATGCCCCTGATAATAATGCCAATGACAAGACGCTTTTCACGAAATCTGTAGCGCGAACATTGCTGGCCAAGGTCTATGCAGAGAAGCCTTTGCGCGACTATGCCAAGGTGATACAATATTGTGATGCAGTGGCTGCCGATGGCTTTGATCTGGTGAGCGACTTGGAAGATTTGTTCGGCATGAACGAAGCAGGAACGGATATGAAGATGCGCAATACAAAAGAGTCTATTCTGGAAGCGCAATTCTCGACCGCCAACGGCAACTGGTGTACTTGGATGTTCGGCCGCGATCTGGCCAACTGGAACAACAACTTTACGTGGGCCAAATGGGTGACTCCGTCACGCGATCTCATCAAGTGCTTCGAGGATGAAGGTGATAATGTACGTTTCGCACAAGCTGTGGTTTACTACCCTTGTACCTGGAGCAACTACTATCCCTCGGACAATTATCCTTTCATGTACAAATGTCGTTCGGCCTATAACAGCTTGATCAAATACCGTTATGCTGATGTGTTATTGCTCAAGGCTGAAGCCCTCATTCTGCAACCTACCCCCGACCTAGGTGCAGCAGCAGCTATTATAGACCGCGTTCGCGACCGTGCTGGTCTTCGCCCATTGGCATCATCTGTAAAAGGAAGCCAAGAGTCGATGCTGAATGCACTGTTGAAAGAACGCCGCCTTGAACTAGCTTTCGAGGGTCAGCGCTGGTTTGACCTAGTGCGCAATGATAAAGTAGAAGAGGTGATGAATGCCGTCTATGCCAAAGACAGTGGGCGCAAGACGCAAGCCTATGCTTTCAACAAGGATTCGTATCGTTTGCCCATCCCACAATCAGTGATTGACACTAACGATAAGATTCAACAAAATCCTGGTTACTAATTAATCCCACAAAGAACACAATTATATATGATTACCATTATGAAGAAAATAGCATTAACGATTATAGGTTGTCTCGCGATATTGGCTGCTTGCAGCAACAGTGAAGATATTACGGTGCAGCCCCCTATAACTACAGAAGGCGATGTGGCACTCTATGTGACGACTGCCTATCGCACAAAAGATTTGTCACGCGAGGCGGTTTCTTTCAGCCAGAAAGACAATATGGCACCTACCACGATTAAGATTGACCCCAACGTGCGCTACCAACAAATGGATGGTTTCGGTGCGGCGATTACCGGCTCTACTTGCTATAACCTGATGCAGATGAAGCCCGAAGATCGTACAGCTTTCTTGAAACAAACTTTCTCGACCACCGAAGGACATGGCATGAGCTATATCCGTATCTCTATCGGCTGCTCGGACTTTTCGTTGAGCGAATATACTTGTTGTGATACGCCAGGAATCGAGAACTTTGCCTTGCAAAGCGAGGAGAAAGATTATATCATTCCTATCTTGAAAGAGATTCTGGCCATCAATCCTGACGTGAAAATAATGGGTACACCCTGGACAGCACCTCAATGGATGAAGGTGAATAACCTAAATACATTGTCGCCTTGCAACACTTGGACGAGTGGACATCTTAACCCCAACTACTACCAAGACTATGCGACTTATTTTGTGAAATGGATACAGGCATTCAATAATGAGGGTATCACGATTTACTCTATCACCCCACAAAACGAACCGTTGAACCGTGGTAACTCTGCATCGATGTATATGAGTTGGGAGGAACAACGCGACTTCGTGAAAAACGCACTCGGTCCAAAGCTGAAATCGGCTGGTATCAATACGAAGATCTATGCATTTGACCACAATTACAATTATGATAACATTGCCAGCGAACAGAGCTATCCTACAAAGATTTATGGTGATGCAGATGCAGCTCAATACTTGGCGGGCGCTGCCTTCCACAATTACGGTGGTGACAAGAATGAACTGAACACTGTGCATGATGCCAACCCCGAAAAGGAATTGGTTTTCTCGGAAACCTCTATCGGTACATGGAACAGTGGACGCGACTTGCGCACCCGTCTAACAGAAGATATGCGCGAAGTGGCACTGGGTACAGTCAACAACTGGTGCCGTGGCGTCATCGTGTGGAACTTGATGCTGGACAATGACCTGGGTCCCAATCGCGATGGCGGATGCCAAACCTGCTATGGTGCGGTGGATATCAGTAATAGCGACTACAAAACTATCGTTCGCAACTCACATTATTATATCACTGCCCATATGTCGGCAGTGGTGCAACCGGGTGCTATCCGCATTGGTTCGGGTGGCTATACAGATAGCAATGTGGTGTATACTGCGTTCGAAAACCCTGATGGTTCGTATGCTTTGGTGCTGACCAATAATAACGAAGGAAACAAACTCATCACTGTGGCTGATGGCGAGAATCATTTCGCTTACAATGTGCCAGGTAAGT
>CAMTPC010000229.1 GCA_947074295.1 uncultured Bacteroides sp.
TCGTATATGTATGGGAGATATTTAGGATTGGAGAGAAATGATATTGCACCTGGCATACCCTCTTCAATTTTAGCAAATGTATGCACGGTTGCGTTCTCATCACCTACAATTTCTCCGTCGATAAATGCTGCAATTTGCTTGGCCGAAAACTCCATAGCTATATATATTTTATTTATTACGATTCTGTTTCAAACACAAATAACGGTTTTTTTTTTGAAAACTCATTATTGTTTAGTGATAATTTTACGGTAGGTTAGGTAAACGGTAATAGCAGAGATAGAATTTTTTTACTTTTTTTGCTAATAAAGATATATTGAGCATATCTGATGCTTCTGCTATATTTTCTATTCTGCCGTCTTTGTAAATGATATCTATGCTATCATCTTCAGGTTCATACATGTTTTTTTCGATGTCTGATGTCGAAATAAAATAAGATGCCTCTTCCGAAGAAATATCTAATTCCTGACCAATCTGCAAAATTAGGTTATTTTTTCTTTCTACACTTATAGGATGACTAGAAATTTCAACTTTGAAGATATTTCTATTAATCATTCCGCAACTTAATGTGGATAAAACACGGTCGGAATGACTGCACCAGGCTTTGAGTGAAGTCCAAATATCGTTATCATCGAGCATAATGAAATTTGCCAGACATTCAGGATCATTCATGAATCTTTCTTTGTCTATCTCATGATATAAAAAGTATTTCAGTGCAGGAGAAGCAAAGATCTTTACTCCTTTGTGGGCTAATTCCTTTGCTCGCAATAGTGTGTTAAGCAATAATTGCTCATAAGCCACTGAGGTTTTATGCAGATAGACTTGCCAATACATCAGACGACGTGCTGTGAGGAAATTTTCGATAGAGTATATTCCTTTTGATTCCACAACAAGTCGATCATCTGCTACATCAAGCATTTTGATAATTCTCGCCGATCCTATGTTACCTTCGTGTACTCCTGTGTAAAAACTATCTCGTCGCAGATAATCTAATCTGTCCATATCTAACTGCCCACTGACCAACTGATGAAGGAATCTTTTTGGATATTCATCTTTAAAAATCTGAATAGCCAGACTTAGTTGTCCTTTCATTTCCTTATTCATTCTCTCCATTAGCATCAGCGATATTTCCTCATGTGAAATACCTTTCACAATGGTATTTTCCAATACGTGCGAGAAAGGTCCATGACCAATATCGTGAAGCAATATGGAAGCCTTTACTGCTTCTGCTTCACTATCAAATATGAATTGTCCTTTAGCGGTGAGTTGAATGATGGCTTCACTCATCAGATGAAAAGCCCCTAGTGAGTGCTGAAAGCGTGTATGTTGAGCGCCAGGATATACCACCGAGGCAATGCCCATCTGTTTAATGCGGGTTAAACGCTGCATATAAGGATGCTTTACGATATCGTAAAGCAATCCTTTGGGTATGTTGATAAATCCAAATACAGGGTCATTTATGATTTTCCTGGCTTGCGTCATATGCGATGTTAAAGAATTATTTTCAATTCTTCTTCCATTTCAATTTGTACTTTGCGAGCTTCTTCGCGTGCTACTTCGGCAAACTTTTCAGTCTTGTCAGCATATATGATAGCACGTGATGAGTTTACAATCAATCCACATGTGCTGTTCATACCATACTTGCATACTTCAGTTAGAGAACCACCTTGTGCACCAACACCAGGAACCAAAAGGAAGTGGTTGGGGACTATCTTGCGAATTTCCTCAAAAGCACGCCCTTGAGTGGCACCCACTACATACATCATTTGATCTTCGCTGCCCCATTCTTGTGATTTGCGCAAAACCTTCTCGAAGAGGCGTTCGCCATTAGCATCTTCCGTCATTTGGAAATCTTGTGAACCTTTATTGCTGGTAAGAGCTAAAAGAATCACCCATTTCCCATTATAGTCAAGAAATGGTGTCACACTGTCTTCACCCATATAGGGTGCAACTGTAACCGAATCTATATCCAGTTCATCGAAGAAAGTACGAGCATACATGGACGAAGTATTCCCTATGTCACCACGTTTCGCATCAGCAATGATAAATTGGTCTGGATAATTCGACTTGATATAGTTTACTGTTTTTTCAAAAGCAATCCATCCGCTTACACCCATACTTTCGTAAAAAGCTAGATTGGGTTTATAGGCAATACAATACTCTGCTGTGGCATCAATAATAGCTTTGTTGAAAGCAAAAATAGGGTCCTCTTCACGAAGTAGGTGCTCGGGTATTTTTTTTATGTCGGTATCAAGACCTACGCAAAGAAATGATTTCTTACGTTTTATATTTTCGAATAGCTCTTGTTTATTCATGACTACTATTTGTTTTAAATGTTATAATAGGAATGGGAAAAAGTCTATAGTTCACTCTCTTTTAAGCGTTCTGCATTTTCAGCTACAGTCAGTTTATCGATGCAGTCCTGAATGTCTCCGTCCATGAAAGCAGAAAGGTTATAAATCGTATAATTGATACGATGATCCGTGATACGTCCTTGCGGATAGTTGTAAGTGCGAATCTTTGCCGATCTATCACCAGTAGATACCATAGTCTTACGTTTGGAAGCTATATCATCAATATATTTTTGGTGTTCTT
>CAMTPC010000230.1 GCA_947074295.1 uncultured Bacteroides sp.
ACGGTAAACTTTATACGCGTAGCAAGAAGCGCGGTAACACGGATAAGATCATGCAGGTGTTTTGTCAACATGGAGCATCTACAGCCATCTTGGTGGATGCGCATCCGCATATCGGTACTGACAAGCTGCCCCGTGTCATCGAGAATATGCGCGAGACTATCATCCGCTGTGGTGGGGAGATACATTTTGAGACACGTATGGATGCCTTGATTATAGAGAACAGCGAAGTGAAAGGTATTCAGACGGATACGGGGAAAACATTTCTTGGTCCGGTGATACTCGCCATAGGGCACTCGGCACGTGATGTCTACCGCTGGTTGGCTCAGAATGATGTGACACTCGAGGCGAAGGGTATAGCTGTAGGGGTGCGTCTAGAACACCCCGCTAAACTGATTGATCAGATTCAATACCACAACCGTGAGGGACGTGGCAAATACCTGCCTGCTGCGGAGTACAACTTCGTGACACAAATAGATGGACGTGGTGTTTATAGCTTCTGTATGTGCCCAGGTGGCTTTGTGGTACCTGCTGCAAGTGGCCCCGAACAGGTGGTGGTCAATGGTATGTCGCCCTCTAACCGTGGTTCGAAATGGAGCAATTCGGGTATGGTGGTAGAGATTCAGCCCGAAGATTTGGTGCGTAAGGAACTTCAAGTAACTGGCGAGGAGACTGCGGCCGAACATCCGGTGCTACAGATGCTCAATTTCCAAGAAGCGTTAGAGCGTCAATGCTGGTTGCAAGGTGGCCGTACGCAGGTGGCTCCCGCACAACGTATGGAAGACTTTACACGCCGCAAGCTCAGTGCAGACTTGCCCGAATCATCTTATAGCCCAGGTCTAATTGCCTCACCACTCCACTTCTGGATGCCCGAATTTATCACGAAACGATTGTCGCAGGGATTCCAGAACTTCGGACGTTCGCGACGTGGCTTCCTGACAAACCAAGCTACAATGATCGGAGTGGAAACACGAACATCTGCTCCAGTGCGCATCGTACGCGACAGAGAAACCTTACAGCATATCACAATAAGAGGTCTTTTCCCATGTGGCGAAGGGGCTGGCTATGCAGGTGGTATCGTTTCGGCAGGTGTTGATGGTGAACGCTGTGCCGAAGCAGTAGTTGCTTATCTGAGTTAATCTAATGCAGAAAAAGAATGAAACACATACCCGAAATAGCGATTGTTGATGCCAATACGTTGAGTGCATTAGGATTGCAGACTATCTTGGAGGAACTGCTCCCAATGGCCGTTATCCGCACCTTTAACTCATTGGAAACTCTGATTGATGATACCCCCGATATGTATGCACACTATTTCGTTTCGGCTCAGCTATATGTAGAATATACACACTTCTTCCTGGCACGGCGTAAAAAAGCAATCGTAATGGCTGGTGATAGCCAACCTTTTCAACTATCGGGCGTGCCCATACTTAATATCTATCAGCCCAAAGAACAATTGGTGAAAGATATTCTAAAACTGCACCAACATGCCCACCAACGAGGCAATCCACCCGAGGCTATGCCACCCCGGAAGATGCTTGAACATGAACTCTCGGCTCGCGAAATAGAAGTATTGGTACAGATTACTAAAGGACTGATCAATAAGGAAATTGCTGATAAGCTGAATATCAGTCTGACAACCGTCATCACACACCGTAAAAACATCACTGATAAACTTGGAATAAAATCTGTATCGGGACTAACTATCTATGCGGTGATGAATGGTTATGTAGAGGCGGATCGGATATAAATCCTAATAAATGAGGATTGTGGGTTCGTGGAGTTTACCGTTTCTTTGCAACACTAAATTAACGAACAGATGAAGAAAAGAGGTTTTCTTATTGTAATGGCTCTAGTATCTCTATGCAACATATGGGCCGATGAATTGCCACAAGACTCACTCAAAGTGGTAGACGTAGAAGAAATCGTAGTGATAGGTACGCCGAAAGAGAATCGCAAGATGCGTGAACTTCCTGCTGCTGTTACATTGCTTTCGCAAAAGGATATGCAAGCCAATCAAGTGACTTCTATAAAAGGCCTGAGTGCACTTGTACCCAGCATCTATATCCCTGACTATGGCTCTAAACTGACATCGGCCATTTATATACGTGGTGTGGGGTCGCGCATCAATACCCCATCGGTAGGATTGTATGTAGATAATGTACCCTATATCGATAAATCGGCTTTCGACTTTAACTATGCGGATATAGAACGAATCGATGTGCTCCGCGGACCACAAGCTACACTCTATGGACGCAATACAATGGGCGGCTTGATTCGTGTACATACAAAATCTCCCTTCAGCTACCAAGGTACAGATATAAAGCTAGGTGCTGCCACCTATGGCACTTATAATGCATCATTGACTCATTATCACCGCATATCCGAGAAGTTTGCCTTTTCGGTGGGTGGATTCTACGACCATGCCAATGGCTTTTTCAAGAATACAGCGCGCGACAATAAAAAGGTGGACTGGTTAAATGCGGCTGGCGGACGCATCCGAAGCATCTTTCTACCATCGGATAATGTGAAGCTGGATTTCAATGTGAACTATGAATACAACAAGCAAGGCGGATATCCGTATGC
>CAMTPC010000231.1 GCA_947074295.1 uncultured Bacteroides sp.
AAGTTTCTTTCTTTTCCCTACTTTATCAGTGCATAAAGGAACCAAATGATAAACAAAATCAGTGTCACTACGAATATGACTCCATATACGATGAGCCATCCCCGTATGCGCGACATCAATTTAGTGTTGGCGGTATTTTCTACTGCTTTGATTCGAGTACCATATACCTCATAAATCTTATCAAATAGCTCTTTCTCGCCCAAATCCTTATTGGCGGGATCGCGAATGAATTTGCTAACATCCGTGTCCAAATCTGTCATGGCACAAATACTGATGCGCTGCAGGTGCTCTTGAAATGATTCAATCTGTGTCATATCTCTCGTATATTTATAGTTATTGATTTATAAAACATAGATACAGTAGATTGCCATCCCCAGCTATGTGGGATGAGATAGTGTTTCTCAGTGCATGGCCAACCCATCTGCGGATTAAGGCTGATCAGTAAGCAGAGCAGCCTTAATCGGTGCGCTAGTCAGCCCTGTTCACCAAAAGCCTTGTTTGGCGCTGCCAAACACTACTTATCCCATCAATCGCCTATATCGCCAAGGAGATTATAAGATGGTACAAAGAACAATGTTCCTGTAACAGCAGTACTGAAATCCAGTAGTCTATCCGTATTGCCTACAGGGTCGCCAATGAACATATTTTCGAGCATCTTCTTTGTGGTAGAGAAATAGCGGGCATAGCCGATGAAATAAGTACCATATTCGCCCTTCGAGGTGTTGGCAAATGGCATATTGCCACGAATGATTTTCAGGTCATCGCCGATATTGGTTACGGCATTGTGCGCATTGGCCGGTTTTTCCTCATCACTCAGTTCTATGTCATTGTACTTATGGCGACCGATCACTTTTTCCTGGTCTTCGGTAGATAGCTTGTTCCAACCGATCATGTCGTGGATATACTTTTGCACAAACACATAGCTTCCCCCCTTAAAATCGGGATCTTCGTCGCCTATCACTCCAAACTCTAGTGCATCGGCATCTACAGCAGGATTTTCGGTACCATCCACAAAACCGATAATCGACTTGCCATCCATATAGCGGAAACCATGTGTCTCGTCTACTGACTCCACAGCGCCTTGCAGTTTAGTATCCAGGTTGGCCGCAAACTCGAAGTTCAATCCCATCTGCTTGGAACGTAGATGGAAAAACAAATCGCCTGGTGTAGATACAGCCGTATATTTGCCTCCCTTTATTTCGGGAAATACCTGCAATTCCTGCGGTTTTCCCTGTTCGGGGAACAGCTTGCTCCATGCTTCGGCTCCAAAGCCCATCACGGCGCTGAATTGCATTTCGGGGAATCGATTCTGCATGCTGCGGATCATTCCCGTGAAGTTAGCACACACATTTTTCACTTTATCGGCAGTATCGGGGGTGTCGACTAGTTTATATACAATAAAGATGACGTTTTCGCCCGGATGATCGGTAACTGGCTGATGAAATTTCTTTTCTTCCATGACTTCTCAAATGTTTATAGTTTTACAGATAGTAACAATTGAGATAGGATTAGGTTGGATTGTAGTTATAAAATAATTTTAAGTTTTGTGTTGATGATAATTTTTCATTTTTTATCAAAGAATCTATCTTTGTTATTAAAAATTACATATAATCGATATGATGAGAATACAACACTTCAAGATCTTTGCATTATTGCTAGTGCTTATCATCAGCTCTTTGAATGCGTATGCACAAACTAATTCAGAATAGAATGATAAGGAAACTGCTTCTGAGAATTTCGACACTGTCAAAAATCGAAAGTCTTCTATGCCTTTGAGCGTACTTTTGAACGATTCAAAGAATTCCCCCTTCGCCCAAACCTGAACATCGGAACAAGTGAAAGTGACTTGTAAGCTCGACTATGACCCATTATTATTTACTCCATATTATGTCGTAGTATATAACACTGATGGAATGTTATTGTTAAATTATGATGACGAAACAGGTCTGCATTCAGCAGACATCCCTCCTGGCGTATATGATCTCTTTACTGATTTCTGGTGTGGGAAAGATGCTGGGTATATGATGCGTACGATTATAAAGGAGCAGATCTCTATCATGGAGGATTCAGATTTTACGATCAGTCCATGCGAAGCCACCAATAGGGTGCCCATCCAATGCTTCCTTCCCAATGGAGAACTGATGCGTGTACCCACAGTGAAAATTATGGATACAGATTCGGAACTTGAATATGTAGATCACGGAAATATCGATCGTGCCTATATCCTCAACACGATAGTTCTCAACGGTTATGACATGATAGTGACACCGATTCTTGGTGATTACAAGCATTATCGACCTAATTCTTATTCTGATTTACAACGCCTCACCTACGGGCTTCCTATCTTTGCAAATAAGAATGGAATCGAATTCATCAACAATGGTCACCCCAGGTATGATTTTTATTCATTGATAGAAATGGATGAAAGGGTTATTACGCCATTTTATCCAGGACAAGAAGCCTTCTCTTATACCAAAAAAGAGAAGACAGGTGTTTATGGCAACAGTTGTCCCATCAATGCGAT